>CAZMBL010000175.1:0-1000 GCA_964564605.1 uncultured Oscillospiraceae bacterium | reverse complement strand
ATATCGAGATTACGTTCACTATAAAATCAAAGATACGCTTGACCTTACTCCCTACATTAAGACAGGGAAGAACAGACTTTGTATTATAGGGTATCACTCAGGGGGCAAAACCTTTACAAATGCTATAAGACAGGCAGGATTATATTTTGCCGTGTGGCATAAAAGTAAAATCGTTGTCGAAAGCAGTACAAATACTCTTTGCCGTCTTGCAAAAGATTATCGGTCTCATCGTTGTGTGATGATTACTCCGCAGCTCGGATTTGATTATAGTTATGATGCTGATTGCTACGATGGTTGGCTTGTTGATGGTGAGGACGGGTTCGACAATGCAGTTGTTGCAAATTTGCAAGTTGAACGGCTTTTGTCTCGTCCTAACTATAAGCTTTCTCAGCTACCATTTCTTCAAGGTAAGATTATTCAGCAAGGTACGTTTTGTTGGACCTTAGGGCAAACTACAGCTCAAAAAACAATGTCTGCCGCACTTGCTTATCGTAATAAAGATGCCTTTTTACAATATAACGGCGAATCGTATTCGGTAACAACCGAAGAAAACTGCGACGGCATTTATTTGACGTTTGATTTAGGCAAAGAAGAAGTAGGAAATTTATCTTTTGATATACAAACGCCTGAAAAAACGAAGCTATATATCGGATATGGCGAACATCTTGATGCAGGACGTGTTTCTACGCAAATAGGAATACGCAGTTTTTGTGTTGAATATTACACAAATAGCAAAGGCGCAAGACAGATATTTGAGGGCGTTTTTCGTCGACTCGGGGGGAGGTATTTGACTTTATTTATATGCGGAAAGTCGATAAATATATATAAATTTGGTATTATTCCATTAAGATATCCTTTAAACAAGGTGGACTTTTCTTGCGGAAATTTATTACGCGATAAAATTTATTCAACCTCGGTTAGAACGCTGGAACTCTGCATGCACGAAGCATATGAAGATTGTCCTTGGAGAGAGCAGTCTTTTTATAATATGGATAGCCGT
>CAZMBL010000174.1:0-1004 GCA_964564605.1 uncultured Oscillospiraceae bacterium | reverse complement strand
GGCTATTGCTCCCGAGGCGGAGCGAGTTCGCGAAGCCGGAGGTCTCTTTATTTTGGGAACGGAACGCCACGAGAGCCGACGTATTGACAATCAGCTTCGCGGACGCGCGGGACGTCAAGGAGATCCGGGAGAATCTCGCTTCTATCTGTCTCTTGAGGACGATCTTATGCGTCTCTTCGGCTCAGATAGGATAATATCGCTTGTCGACCGTCTCGGTCTTGACGAGGCCACTCCGATAGACGCGAATATGCTTTCCAACTCCATTGAAAATGCACAGAGAAAGATAGAGAGCAATAACTTTAAGCGTCGCAAATACGTCCTTGCATATGATGACGTTATGAATCAGCAAAGAACGGTAATATACAAGCAACGCGCCGAGGTGCTTGACGGCGGAGACGAGATATCCGAAACTATAAAGAAAATGATGCTGTCAAGCATACGCGATTGTGTTCAAGCGCATACTGCTGACGAGCAAGCAGAAAATTGGCAGTTTGATGGACTTTGTGCCAATCTCAGTTATATTTGCAATGAGAATGATTTTAAGTATTCGGAGCAAGAGCTCAAAAAGCTGTCGAGAGAAGATGTTATTCAAATGCTTGACAGCCAAGCTCTCGAAAAATACGATGAAAAGGAAAAGCTTTTCGGTCACGATGTGTTTATGGAGGTTCAGCGTTCAATACTGCTCAGAAATGTTGACACTGCTTGGATGGAGCATATAGACAGCATGGACGATCTCAAGGGCATGGTAAATTTCCAAGGCTACGCACAACGCGACCCTGTTACAGAATATCGTATCGTCGGCGGAGATATGTTCGATGCTATGGTAGGCGATATACGTGAAAAGACCGTAAGAGCAATTCTGTCTGTAATTCCCAAGCCTGCACAGCCTATAAAAAGAGTTCAGGTTGCAAATCCAACCGTTGCAGGCTTTGAGGGCGGTATAAATAAATCGTCTAAGGTTACCGTTAGAAAAACGGCAGCCGAAAAGATAGGACGAAACGCCC
>CAZMBL010000173.1:0-1004 GCA_964564605.1 uncultured Oscillospiraceae bacterium | reverse complement strand
GGGGGGACGCTTACCACGGACTTCAGCGGCAAACTGGCCAACGACCTGCTTGTCGATGCCGTTGATAATGATCTTGTTGGGAGACGGAACCTCAATGGTGATGCCGGGGATCTCACTGACGATCACCTCGTGGGAGAAGCCCAGACGCATGACCAGCTGATTGCCCTTCTTCTCACAGCGGTAGCCAACACCGTTGACTTCCAGCTCCTTCTTGTAGCCCTTTTCCACACCATCGACCATGTTGTGGATCAGAGTACGGGTCAGGCCGTGCAGCGCTCTGTGGTTTGCCTCGTCGGTGGGACGGGAAACATGCAGCTCGTTGCCTTCCACACGGATGATCATATCGGGATGGAAGGTCTTGGTCAGCTCGCCCTTGGGGCCCTTGACGGTGACAACATTGCCCTCGGCAACATTGACGGTGACATTTGCCGGGATGATAACCGGCTTCTTACCAATTCTAGACATAGCGTTTCCTCCTTACCACACGAAAGCCAGGACTTCGCCGCCAATGTGGTTCTCACGAGCCTTCTTGTCGGTCATGACGCCCTTGGAAGTGGAAACGATGGCGATACCCAGACCCTTGAGAACCTTGGGCAGCTCATCAGCACCGGCATAAACACGCAGGCCGGGCTTGGAGACACGACGCAGGCCGGAAATAACCGGCTGCTTCTTGCCCATATACTTCAGGGTGATGTGGATGTTGCCCTGGTTGCCATTGTCAACCAGCTCGAAAGCCTTGATATAGCCTTCGTCCAGCAGGATCTGCGCGATGGCCTTCTTCAGATTGGAAGCGGGAACATCGACGCTGTCGTGTCTGGCTGTGCTGGCATTGCGGATACGAGTCAGCATATCTGCTACGGGATCGGTGATTTGCATGGATTGTTTCCTCCTTAATGAAGTTACGGATCAATGTCCGTGAAGATCTGGGGGTATCCGGGGAATGCGCTCAGCCGAAGCAAAGCCATCTTCCCGGGACTTCCCGGATCTGTTTAACGGTTTGAGGC
>CAZMBL010000172.1:0-1008 GCA_964564605.1 uncultured Oscillospiraceae bacterium | reverse complement strand
ACGTAATGCAAATGCCCTCTATCGGCAGCGACGCAACGGAAGCCGAAGCAAGAATGGTAACCCCGGATGAAAACGGCAATCTTATTCTCGGGGACGGTAGAGATTTTGCGTTTGTAAACGTAAATTATTACGCAGGTCAAAACACCGATTATACGGAATTCCTTACCGGATACTACGGTTCTTACGTTATCTATTCCTCTTCTAACAGCACGAGCGGATCATTCGGAACGCCGTATATCTACAGAACGGGTTATACCTCCGTAAGCGGCGGAAACATCTATAGAGAATACGGAACAAAATCAGAATACGGTAACATAACCGTATTTGCCGAGAACGGCGCCGTAACTATTTATCAAGGCGCCGCCGAATCTTCTAACGTCAGACTTCGTCTTGTTAAAGACGGCGATAAATACGTATTCACCTCTAAACCCGCAGACGAAGATACGCGCGAATCTTACGACGTATTTATCTATCAAAGCATACTAGGCAACAACTAAAAGCAACAAATCTTACCAAAACGAACCCCGTACGGCAAAGCTTGTTTTAGGGGTGTTTCATAATAATATACGTTTCAAAAGATTATCTAACGCAAATAAAGATATTCTTCTTAAATAACACAATAATACAAAAGCAACTAGCAGTTTCAATAGAAAGGGTTCGATAAATCAAACCCTTTCTATTGTGTAAACGATAATTGATTTTAATTACAATCATAAATAATACTGAAAAAAATCAATTTTTATGATATACTTGAAACAAGCTGAAAGCAATACTTTTACAAAAAAGGAGCAATAAAATTATGGAAAAGTTAGATTCAAGCTTAATATCGATATTCGATCAAATTAAAACGGATATATTTCAAACGAGAAATAAAGTTTAAAGTAATGCTAACCGTGAATTGCTTTCAATGTATTTCAGAATAGGTAAAATAATAGACGAAAATGCTAAATACGGCAATAACTTTATAAACGAATTATCTCACCATTTAAAAATGGAGTTTCCTAATAC
>CAZMBL010000171.1:0-1020 GCA_964564605.1 uncultured Oscillospiraceae bacterium | reverse complement strand
GTGACCTCATGCGTGTGAAGCATGCGCTCTAACCAGCTGAGCTAAGCCTCCGTGTTCAGAACAGGACTTATTATAGCACAGTTTTCCGGAATGTCAAGCCCTTTTTTCTGAAATCACGGTTTGGCATTCAGGCGGGCTTTGCTTTCCGGGGACTGCCGGCGGCAGTCCCCGGAAAATGTGGGAAATCAGTACATTCCGCCCTGGGCTGCGGCAGCGTTGGCTGCGGCATCGGCAGCGGGATCCGGCTTATCCACCACCAGAGACTCGGTGGTCAGCACGCAGGCTGCGATGGAAGCGGCATTTTCCAGAGAGGAGCGGGTGACCTTGGTGGGATCGACAATACCGTTGGCGATCATATCGCAGTATTCCTCGGTGTAGGCGTTGTAACCGTAGCCGATCTTGCGGGAGGAGCGGATCTTTTCATAGACCACGCTGCCGTCCACACCGGCGTTCTCCGCGATCTGGCGGATGGGGGCCTGCAGCGCTGCGGCGATGATCCGTGCGCCGGTCTTTTCGTCACCGCTGAGCTTGGCGATGAGCTTCTCCACGGCGGGGATGGCATTGACCTGTGCGGTACCGCCACCGGCCACGATGCCTTCTTCCACAGCGGCGCGGGCGGCGTTCAGGGCATCCTCGACCCGCATCTTCTGTTCCTTCATGGCAACCTCGGTCTGGGCACCGACCTTGATCACGGCCACGCCACCGGCCAGCTTGGCCAGACGCTCCTGCAGCTTCTCCCGATCGTAATCGGAGGTGGTGGATGCAATGGCGGAGCGGATCATGTGGGCGCGGGCGGCGATATCCTCGGAATTGCCGTCGCCATCGACGATGGTGGTGGTCTCCTTGGTGACAACGATCTGACGGCAGTGGCCCAGATCGGTCAGCTGGGTGTCAGGCAGCTCCATGTTCAGCTGGCTGGAGATCACATTGCCGCCGGTGAGCACGGCGATATCCTGCAGCATTTCCTTGCGTCTGTCGCCAAAGCCGGGGGCCTTCACGCAGACCACATTGAAACGGCCC
>CAZMBL010000170.1:0-1032 GCA_964564605.1 uncultured Oscillospiraceae bacterium | reverse complement strand
GTGTATGAACCTTACAAGTATAACTTTCGGAGCCAGCGTCCAATCGATTGGCGACAATGCGTTTCATACATGCAAATCGCTTAGCGACGTATACGTGACGAGTGCGGAGGCGTGGCTCAAAATCCGTTTTTCGGAAAACGGATGGCCGCCGTTTGATTATTACAATACCCTACATATCGTCGACGATGACGGTAACGAAGTTACCGAAATTGAGATTCCGAATACAATTACCGAAATCAACGAGTATGCATTTTATAATTGTAAAAACCTTGAAAGCGTAACGATACCGAATTCCGTTACCGAAATCGGAGACTATGCGTTCGAGGGGTGCAGTAATTTGACGAGCATAACAATTCCCGACAGCGTAACAAGTATAGGTGATTATGCGTTCTGTTGGTGCAGTAGTTTAACAAGTGTAAGACTCGGTAACGGCGTAACGAGTATAGGAAGTCATGCGTTCTATTGGTGCAGAAATTTAACAAGCGTAACAATAGGTAACAGTGTAACGAGTATAGGAGAAGATGCGTTCTATTGTTGCTATAACTTAGTAGAAGTGATAAACAAGAGTAGCTTAAACATAAAAAAAGGCAATTATGATAACGGTTACGTAGGATATTATGCATTAAACGTAAAGACAGGCGGAGAAAGCGAAATAGTAAATAAAGACGGATATTTATTCTATACCTATGACAACGCAAACTATTTACTCGGATACGTAGGCAAAAAAACGGAATTGGTTTTACCTAACGGTTATAACGGAAAGAACTATGAGATATATCAAAATGCGTTCTATGAATGCGATAATTTAACAAGCGTTACAATCCCCGACAGTGTAACGAAAATAGGAAGTCATGCGTTCTTTTGTTGCTATAACTTAGTAGAAGTAATAAATAAAAGTAGTCTTAGTATAGAAAAAGGCTTTAGTATTTACGGTTACGTAGGATATTACGCATTAAATGTCAAGAAGAGCGGACAAAGCGATATAGTAAATAAAGACGGATATTTATTCTATACCTATGACAACGCAAACTA
>CAZMBL010000169.1:0-1048 GCA_964564605.1 uncultured Oscillospiraceae bacterium | reverse complement strand
ATTCTTGCAAACATAACACGTGAATCTCCGACATAGCATCCAATGTCAATGCCTCCGAAATCCGCCGCTGTACCAACAGTGCTGTACGAGGTCTTATCGGTATTCAACGCTTGCAGTATCTCATTCGCAGTTGTGGGAATAAACGGTATCAGTAATACTGCTCCCCAGCGTATCGCCTCAAGCAGATTGTAGAGCACGGTTCCAAGCCTCTCCTTCTTGCTTTCGTCCTTTGCAAGGACCCACGGCGTCGTCTCGTCAATATATTTATTAGCTCGTGAAAGCATTTCGAATATACATTCAAGCGCATCGGAAACGTGCAAAGTATCCATATTTCTGACAACACCGTCATACGCCTTTACACAAGCCTCTTTAAGCTCTGCGTCAAGCGGCTCGGCGACACTCGGAGCCTGAACCGCCTTGTCAAAATATTTCTTCTGCATATCAAGTGTTCTCTTGACAAGATTTCCAAGATTGTTGACCAGATCCGTATTGTATCTTTTTATTACCGACTCATATGTGATGCTTCCGTCAGATGCAAACGGCATCTCCGACAAAGCGTAATATCTTACGCCGTCAACTCCGAATCTGTCTGCAAGCTCGTCAGCATAAATAACATTTCCGCGTGACTTGGACATTTTATCCGCTCCGAAATTGAACCACGGATGTCCGAATATCTGCTTCGGCAAAGGAATATCAAGTGCCATAAGAAATATGGGCCAATATATCGTGTGAAATCTCAATATATCCTTTCCTATAATGTGTATATCGCACGGCCAATATTTTTTGAATTTTTCACTCTGCTCGTCATAGCTCTTATCGGGATCGTAGCCTATTGCCGTTATATAATTTGTGAGAGCATCAAGCCAAACGTAAACAACGTGTTTATCATCAAAATCAACGGGTATTCCCCATTTAAACGATGTTCTTGAGACACACAGGTCCTGAAGTCCCGCCTTTAAAAAGTTGTTTACCATTTCTTTTTTGCGCGCCTCGGGCTGAATAAACTCGGGATGAGACTCTATATGCTCCATCAGTTTATCCGCATATT
>CAZMBL010000168.1:0-1049 GCA_964564605.1 uncultured Oscillospiraceae bacterium | reverse complement strand
ACCGTAGACAGCGTGAAGAAAAAGAGAGAGTCGAAAAGTATGACACCAACGGTGACGGCGAAGTTTCTTTCGAGGAACGAATGGCAGGCGATAAAGAGTTTGCCGATTGGTACAATGCACAGTATGAGAAAGCCCTGCATCAGTGGGACGAAGATGCCGGAATGAAAGCGGCACAGAACGACCATCGACTTATTTCGGAATTGACTTGAGAAAACAGCATATACGGAGTGCTGTTTCAAACTACTTGAATATCGCCCATCGGCAGCACAAGGCTGCTCGAAAAAAGGACGATTTGCTTTGACTGAAAGGAATAAAACAATAAAACGCATATTAAATCCGTAAAGCAAACGTATAACGTAAGAAAAAGTATTGTAAAATTAACCAAACGTAAGAACGAAAACAATTCGACTTTTGTGCAATGCTCTGAAATTTAAAAAATTCTCAAAAAAGTCGCTTAGAACCGCTTTTCTTTTTCAAAAGACCGCCACAAATAATAGTGACCGCAAAAACACACTTTTGACAAAAGGACAGTGGTAATCAATGAAAACAAAGAAACTCTTGAGAGTGGCATTCGCTTTGATGTTGGCTTTCGCCATGACATCACAGGCATTTGCGTCAAACATTCTCACAAACGTCATGGGCTACAACGAATACCTCGCCGCCAACGGCGGACGACCTATGACGACCAATGAGGTATACGCCATTGAAGCTACGGTAGTTGTCTGCAAAAACCCCGACGGAAAGTTCGACCATGAAAAGAGCCTTCCGTCGCAGGGCGAGGTTGTGGGAACGGTAGCGTATTGGCCCAGCGAAGCGATAGCCGAAGACATCAAAGACGGAAAGATAATCTCAACATATATTCCGCTCTATGACAGGCGCTTGTTGTCTCGAGATATACCGAGTACCGCACTCAAGTATGTGTATTCGTGGGATGCATCGCGGGACAGGCTGAATATAGGGATACCAAACCCGGGAATATCGGGAGCGGAAGCCTTCAGAAGCTGGACTGAAACGCCGGAGAATTGCAAAATGGTAATAGACCATGCAAT
>CAZMBL010000167.1:0-1084 GCA_964564605.1 uncultured Oscillospiraceae bacterium | reverse complement strand
AGGGTGCGGCACATATCCGTTCCTCTTTCAACAACACCATGGTGACCATCACCGATCTGAACGGTAATGCCCTGAGCTGGGCTTCCTCCGGCGGACTGGGTTTCCGTGGCTCCCGTAAGTCCACTCCTTTTGCTGCCCAGACGGCTGCGGAGACCGCTGCCAAGGCTGCAATCGAGAACTGCGGTTTGAAGACTGTTGAGGTTTATGTCAAGGGTCCCGGTCAGGGACGTGAAGCTGCCATCCGCGCGCTTCAGTCCGCGGGCCTGGAAGTCGTTTCCATTAAGGACGTCACCCCCATTCCCCACAATGGCTGCCGTCCCCCCAAGAGACGTCGCGTCTGATTTTGCAATAGGAGGATATTGATAATGGCTAAGAATATGCAGCCTGTGCTGAAGCGTTGCAGAAAGCTGGGCGTTTCTCCTGCCGCAATGGGTTACAGCAAGACTTCCAACAAGAACCCCGGCGGCCAGAGAAGAGCCAAGAAGTCTGAGTACGCCACTCAGCTGACCGAGAAGCAGAAGGTCAAGTTCGTTTATGGCATTCAGGAGAAGCAGTTCCGGAATTACTATGACAAGGCCGCCCGTGCCGAGGGCAACACCGGTGAGGTGCTGCTGACCTACTGCGAGCGTCGGCTGGACAATGTCGTGTATCGTCTGGGCTTTGCCAACTCCCGCCGCCAGGCTCGCCAGCTGGTGAACCATGGTCATTTCACTGTCAACGGCAACCGCGTGAACATCCCCAGCTATCTGATCAAGACCGGTGATGTTGTGGCTGTCTGTGAAAAGAGCGTTTCCAACACTTTCTTCAAGAATCTGAAGGAAGCTGACGCATTCGTTGCTGCTCCCAAGTGGCTGGATCGCGATAAAAATACCCTCACCGGTAAGGTCGTTGCTATGCCTACTCAGGCGGATATCGACTTCGACATCGCGGTACACCTGATCGTCGAGTTGTACTCCAAGTAATCGACCCCCTGAAACGTTCGCAAGTGTGTTTTGTGGGGCGAACTTCGCCCCATATCCCAAAAAGGAGGGTTATGATTCATGGTTGAAATTGAAAAGCCTCGCATTACCTGTGTGGACACCCC
>CAZMBL010000166.1:0-1087 GCA_964564605.1 uncultured Oscillospiraceae bacterium | reverse complement strand
ATGATAGTTTATCTGCGTATAGCTTTCGGCGATCTCGTACTGTGATACCACCTCTGAGAGAGAGCCCAGCGTCCTGTTTCCTATTGTTTGCGCACTTTTGCCGTCCATAAGCGCAATGTTCGTAACCTCGTCAGACTCCTTCATATCTTCCGCAAAAACGCCCTCAGTGACACTTATAACGTTTGAATATGCCTTTGCGTGGAATATTTCCGAGGATACAAGACCTCCGATAGCGGATATAACTATCGGTGTCGCAACCGCTATCAGCACTCCGAGATTTACAACTCGTCCGTGCGCTTTAATACCGTTTGCACCCTTAGTGCTCTTTTCATTTACGCCGTCGGGTTTGAAAAAGAACGGATATGCAAATGACAGGATAACCGTAGCGAGCATTATCCAAAACGTCGACGACATCGGATTTATCGCAGGCAAAGTTACATAAAACATTATAGCAGTGTAAACTATCCCCGATATCACGGAAAGAATTATCTTCTTTTTGAGTGAAAGCTTTTTCATATGTCCTCCTTATGATCAAAGCATGTTTTTCGCCGAGACCGACTCGATATCATTAGTATATCATTTTTTCATTTTGATGTCAATAGAAAATTAAACGCTATGCCGCAAACACGCCGCGTTCAAAAAAAGATCTTTTAATCGGACTCTGCAGATCTTCTGCGTTCCTTTTCTATGAGCTCCGCAGTTTTCATATCCTGTATTTCGGATGAATCAAGGACCAAAGCAAATTTTCTTTTTATTCTGACCCACTCTCCGCGCTTTATCACACAGTTCTGTCCGTTGACAGCAACATATACGTCGTCCTTGTATTTGTCGTTATCCTTAAAAAGCTTCACAGATACGTACTCGTTCAAATAGCTTTCGTACTCCTCTGCGGCAAGCGCAACACGTTCATCTGCAATTTTTCTTTTTCCGCGCAGAACGGTATTCTCCGCCTCCTTTTCCGCAAGCCTGCTCTCATATTCGGCTCGAAGAGCGGCGATCTCCTCATCATACTTACTCATATGTAAAATTCCTTTCCGCCGTGAGGCAGAGACAAGTCTCAGCCTCACGGCATTGCTTTATATTTATC
>CAZMBL010000165.1:0-1088 GCA_964564605.1 uncultured Oscillospiraceae bacterium | reverse complement strand
GGCCTACTTTCCCCAAAGTGGTTAAGCAAACGGGCGTCGTTTTGGGCGTAATTTTGGTATTTTTAATTTTTATAACCGCCGCAGACTACGGCTTTCAATGGCTTTTAAAGCTCGTTACCAATTCCTGAGGATAGTATAATGCAAGAAGCAAACTCCGCAAAGTGGTACGTCATTCACACCTACTCGGGCTACGAGGCAATGGTGAAAGACAGCTTAGAAAAGCTTATAGAAAACAACAATTTGTCGTCTACCATTCTTGATATAAAAATCCCCATGGAGCAGACCATTGAAGAAAAGAACGGCAAAAAGAAAGTTGTTTCGCGCAAGCTGATTCCGTCTTACGTGTTTATAAAGATGATTTTCAACAACGACCTTTGGTACGTTATAACCAACATCAAAGGCGTTACGGGCTTCGTTGGCCCGCAAGGTAGGCTATTGCCGCTTACCGACGACGAGGTTAAGCGTATGCGCCTCGAAGATAAGGTTGAAAACGTCGATTTAGCGGTTGGCGACAACGTGAAGATTATTTCCGGCCCGCTCGATTCGTTCGTGGGTACGGTTACTTCGCTTAACGTTCAAGCGCAAAAAGCTAACGTAAAAGTAGATATGTTCGGCAGAGAAACCAACGTGGAGCTCGATTTCGTTCAGCTTGAAAAAATAGTAGAAACGCACTAACGGCAAGCCTGCAAAGCTTTTATACTTTTTCGGGCTGAAATAAAGCGTTATGGCAAAAAAATAATTAAATAATTACGGCGGCGGCTCGCATGCGCGTGCGTTACGTGCGTGTGCGCGAAACAATATATATTATATAGCCGCGCCGATTTATACGGTTTACGTCCGCAAAGTTTTTTGCGGTGAGTGGGAGAAGCGCCAAAATCACAAACCGACGTTTTCGTTTGAACCACAATAAATGGAGGAACTATTATGGCAAAAAAAGTTACAGCAGTAGTGAAATTGCAGTTACCCGCAGGCAAAGCAACTCCGGGGCCGCCCGTAGGCTCTACGCTTGGTCCTTACGGTATTAACATTCCGGGTTTCACTAAGGAATTCAACGCAAAAACCGCTAATCAAGCGGGGCTAATTATCCC
>CAZMBL010000164.1:0-1122 GCA_964564605.1 uncultured Oscillospiraceae bacterium | reverse complement strand
CCTTAAAATCACGCGTTAAAAATACCACGCAAAGGAAAGGCTTTGCGTGGTATTTTTAACGCGTGATTTTAAGGAGATAAACGCGCTGTGTTACGACGGAGAAAACGAAGAAAGTCTTGAAATCGATTCTCACGAAATAGTGGCTACTTTATCGGCGTTACACCCCAAATACGTGTTGCTTGCGCATAATCACCCTAGCAATAACGTTAAGCCGAGTTTGCAAGATGACGTTACCACCGCTAAAATGAACACTCTTTGCAGCGCGCACGACGCGGAACTTTTAGATCATTATATAGTTTGTCGCGACGGAATGTACAGTTATCGCAGAGATCCCGAAGACAGACTTAAAACGATTAAAGAAAAAAGCGATTTCATAAATATATATAAAAATTTAGAGGAGCATATGCATTATGATAAACAGTAAAGTAAGAACGCGTTTCGCGCCGAGTCCTACGGGATATTTACATATAGGCGGATTAAGAACCGCGCTTTACGGATATCTTTTCGCCAAAAGGCACGGCGGCGATTTTATTCTTCGTATAGAGGATACGGATACTAACCGTTACGTTGACGGTTCGGTTCAAATCATTTACGATACTATGCGCGATTCCGGCATTATGTATGACGAAGGACCGGACGTCGGCGGAGAATACGGACCTTACGTTCAAAGCGAAAGGAAAAGTATTTATACCGAATACGCTAAGAAGTTAGTTGAACTCGGCGGCGCTTATTATTGTTTTTGCACGCCCGAAAGAGTTGCTTCGCTTAAAGACGAAGAGGGCAACGTCAGATACGACAAGCATTGTTTAAATCTTTCTAAAGAAGAAATCGAAGCTAAGCTTGCCGCAGGCGAGCCGTACGTTATAAGACAAAACGTTCCGCTTACGGGAACGGGTAGCTATACCGACCTTGTTTACGGGGATATCGCGGTTGATTATAAGGATATAGAAGACGGCATTTTGATAAAATCGGACGGAATGCCCACCTATAATTTTGCAAACGTTATTGACGACCACCTTATGGGGATTACCCACGTTATAAGAGGAACGGAATACCTTTCTTCTACTCCGAAATATAACTTGATGTACGACGCATTCGGATGGGAACGCCCCGTGTATATTC
>CAZMBL010000163.1:0-1128 GCA_964564605.1 uncultured Oscillospiraceae bacterium | reverse complement strand
CAACCGATATAGCCGTACTTGTAGTCGCCGCCGACGACGGCATAATGCCGCAAACCGAAGAAGCGATTTCTCACGCAAAGGCTGCAGACGTTCCTATTATCGTTGCAATAAATAAAATAGATAAACCCGAAGCAAATATAGAAAGAATAAGAACTCAGCTTACCGAGAGAGGACTTGTTCCCGAAGAATGGGGCGGCGATACTATGCTTTGTCCCGTATCGGCTAAAACGGGCGAAGGATTCCCCGAATTATTAAGCAGTATTCTTACCCTTGCAGAGATAAAAGACCTTAAAGCCGATCCTTCTAGAAAAGCCAAGGGCGTTGTTATAGAAGCGAAACTAGATCCCGGCAAAGGTCCTATTGCAACCGTATTGATACAAAACGGAACGCTTCGCGTTTCGGATAACGTTATCGTAGGAACTGTTACGGGTAAAATAAGGGCAATGAGTGACGATAAAGGCAGAAAAGTTGCTTCCGCAGGTCCGTCCGTTCCAGTTTCTATTATGGGGTTAGACGACGTTCCCGAAGCGGGCGATATCCTTTATTCCGTAGAGCAAGATAAGCTTATGAAACTCGTTGCCGAAGAAAGAAAGAATAAAGAAAGAGAAAGTATGATAAAAGCTTCCTCTAAAATCACGTTAGACGACGTATTCAGCAAGATCGCGGAAGGCGAGGTTAAGTGCCTTAGCATAATCGTCAAGGCGGACGTACAAGGTTCGGTTGAGGCGGTTAAGCAATCTCTTGAAAAGCTTTCTAACGACGAGGTAAGGGTTAACGTTATTCACGCCGCGGTAGGCGCGATTAAAGAATCCGATATAATGCTTGCCGAATCTTCGGGCGCGGTAATTATCGGGTTTAACGTTCGTCCCGATTCTAACGCGAAACAAATTGCCGAAAAGAGCGGCGTTGATATAAAGCTTTACAGAATAATTTACGAAGCGATAGAAGACGTTCAAAAAGCGCTTAAAGGTATGCTTAAACCCAAAATTTCAGAAGTATATCTTGGCAAAGCCGAAGTTAGAGAGGTATTTAAGATTTCTGGCGTCGGTCAGGTTGCCGGTTGTTACGTTACCGAGGGTAAGATTGTCAGAAACGGAAAACTCCGCATTTATCGCGACGATATAATGA
>CAZMBL010000162.1:0-1131 GCA_964564605.1 uncultured Oscillospiraceae bacterium | reverse complement strand
TAATTTGGCACCCACTGTATAATGCGGATTTTTGCATTTATGCGGTGTTGCCTTATGTATATTCCTTTTTTACCATTTCTAAAGTGGGCATACCGCCCTGTGCACCAAAACCTTCAGTAGACAGGCTCGCTGCCACATTGGCGAAGCGCAATGCTTTCTCCAAGGTGAAGTCATTTACCAGTGCATAGGCAAATGCGCCGTTAAAGGTATCACCCGCTCCGGTGGTATCCACCACTTTGGCAGGTCTGGCAGGGATTGTGAGCATCTGCCCATTCTCCCATGCTGCAGCACCTTCTTCACCCAAAGTAACAATCAGTTTGCTGTCCTGACTTTCCAACAAGGAGGAGAGATCTTTTTCACTGGAGAACAGCAGTGCAGCCTCATGCTCATTTGGAGTCAGATAACTGATTTTCTCCATGACCCCCTCAGTCAGGGGAACCACAGGCGCAGGATTGTAGATTACTGTTTTTTTTGCGCAGTGAGCCAGATCGATGGCTGCAAGGACTGTTTCCTGGGGAATCTCATTCTGGAGTACAATGACATCCGCCTTCAGTACCGCATCCTTCACTTCCTCCAGATATTCCGGCGTAACACAATGATTTGCACCTGGAATCACCACAATGGAGTTATCATTTTCTGCCACCGTAATCATCGCGATACCGCTGGATACACAGTTAATCTTTCGGACGTAAGTGGTGTCCACACCGTTGCGTGTCAGATTCTGTATCAGTCGGTCAGCGAAGGCATCTTCGCCCACGCAGCCAAACATCATCACGCTGCCACCCAGCCGTGCAGCAGCCACAGCCTGATTGGCACCCTTGCCACCGGGAACATACTGAAGATCCCAGCCAGAAACCGTCTCTCCCTTTCCGGGATGGCAATCTGTTTTTGCTGTCAAGTCCATATTGATGGAGCCAATAACTGCGATTTTCTTCATATGATTCTCTCCTTATACAACGAGTTGGTTGATTCCCGGATAGAGTTGCTTCACATCGCCATTTGGCAGTATAAAGTGAGCGGTAGTATTGGAAGGAATCGTAACGGTATACTGAACCATTTCTCCAACATACTTCTAGCAATGATTATATCACAAATCCGTCAGAACGCAAGAAGGGAAAGCATTTAACGGCC
>CAZMBL010000161.1:0-1132 GCA_964564605.1 uncultured Oscillospiraceae bacterium | reverse complement strand
TCATCGAGGTCAACTCCGAGACCGACTTCGCTGCCAAGACCGATGCTTTCCTGGACTTGGTGAAGAACCTGGCTCAGATCGTTGCCGAGCAGAACCCCGCCGATGTGGAAGCTCTGAAGGCTTGCACCTACCCCAACTCCAACCTGACCGTCACCGAGATCATGCAGGAGAAGGTCATGTCCATCGGTGAGAATATGCAGATCCGCCGTTTTGCCCGCCTGCCGGAGAACACCTCCGTGGCCTATGTCCACGCCGGCGGCTCCCATGGCGTGCTGGTCAACCTGGCCGTTGAGGGCGATATCGATGTGACCGAGATCGGCAAGAACGTGGCCATGCAGATCGCCGCCATGAACCCCAAGTACTGGGACAAGGCGCAGGTTCCGCAGGAAGATCTGGATCATGAGCTGCAGGTGCAGGTTGCCCTGATGGACAACGATCCCAAGATGGCTTCCAAGCCCGCGCAGGTCAAGGAGAAGATCGCGCAGGGCAAGATCGCCGCTTTCTTCAAGGATTGCTGCCTGTTGCAGCAGGAGTTCGTCCGCGCCGACCTGTACAAGGGCGATGTGGCCGGCTATATTGCCGATGCCGCCAAGAAGCTCGGTGGCAAGGTCACTTTCATCGATGCCGTCCACTACACCAAGGGCGAGGGCATTGAGAAGAAGGAAGAGGACTTCGCCGCTGAAGTCGCCGCGCAGATCGCCAACGCCGGCAAATAATCCCATATCCTGCAAACAAACCGGTCTGGTGCGACCCAAAATCCGCACCAGACCGGTTTTTCGTTTTTCAGCCTGCAAATGGCAGCCTTATTTCTTCTCCTCGTCATTTTGGCTCTCTTTTGCTTTCTTTGCATTCCTTGAACCAGGGCAAAGAAATGTTGAGCCAAGTGCCAGCCAGATGACGCCGGACGAACGATCAGCACCGGCGTAATGGATGATTACCGCCAAATAGAAGAGTACCGCGGCCACATAGCAAGATATCCCGCTGACTTTGTTTATTTTCATTTGATTTCCCTCCAAATCATTTTCTGTTTCTTTTATACCGGCTGTATTTCACAAAACACACGTAAATTTCATGAACGAATTGAACACTTTATAGAATGAAATTCAAACCTTGCTCAAAGGTGGAACCGCAG
>CAZMBL010000160.1:0-1140 GCA_964564605.1 uncultured Oscillospiraceae bacterium | reverse complement strand
TTTCTATATAATAAAATTACATCAGTAACGCAACATGGCGTTTTTTTTGTTGAATTCGTTAAAACGGTAAAAAGTAAAACGATTGCGAAAGTAAAAATTAGTAAAGAAAAAAATTGCTAAAACGAAAAAACGATAAAAATAATAGTTAAAAGAGGTTTAAATTATGCCACGGAGTTTTATGTTTACAAAAGAGCAAATATTGCAAGCCGCAGTTGCCGTAGCGCGCGAAAAAGGCTTTTCAGCCGTTACGGCACGCGGGGTAGGTGCAAAGTTGGGCACGTCGTCGCGCCCGATATTCAGTTATTATAAGAGCATGACGGAACTGCAAAACGACGTTATCGCCGCCGCAAGCGAAATGCATTTAAACTATGCTAAGCAAGACATGGCTAGCGGCAAATATCCGCCGTATAAGGCTAGCGGTATGGCGTATATTCGTTTCGCGCGCGAGGAAAAAGAGTTGTTTAAAGTGCTTTTTATGCGCGATACGGTTGGTAAGCCAAAAGAAAAGCTTATCGAAGAGCAAGAAATCGTTTCCGAACTTATTTGTAAGCAAGTTAACGTAACTAAAGAGCAAGCTAAGCTGTTTTAATTAGAAATGTGGACGTACGTTCACGGAATAGCAGCTATGATAGTAACCGATTTATTCGATTGGAGCGAAGATCTTGCAAGTCAATCGCTTACGGATATGTATCAAGGCTTAAAATACAAATACGAAAACAAAAACAAAGCATAAATTTAACTAAACTCGTCGGCAAACGTTTTGCGCGCTAAAAAATCGGGGCGTAAAGCCTAAAAAAAGCGCAAAGCTTAAAAAGCTTGGAAAGTTTCAAAAAACAGCGGGTAATAATCGGCACAATAAAAACAACGAAAAAACAAACCGCGGATTCGCTAAAAAACGAATTCGCGGTTTGTTTTGCAAAACGAATTGCCATATTTTAAAAGGAGACTAAGTGTGTTCTTATTTATTATTTATAGCCCGTTTTAGGGTGTTATTAGGCGCAAATATGAGTTATTAGGCGTATTAGGCTGTTAGGCGTTAGCGATTGCCTCTTTATAAGCGCTAATAACTCTGCTTACTAATTCGTTGCGCGCCTCGGCGTTAACGGGGTGGGCAACGTCTTTATATTCGCCGCTAGGGAT
>CAZMBL010000159.1:0-1145 GCA_964564605.1 uncultured Oscillospiraceae bacterium | reverse complement strand
GCAAAAACGGCTTTATCCTGGACGGGGTGCCTCGCACCCTGTCCCAGGCAAAGGCGCTGGATGCGGCCGGGATCCGGATCGATCATGTTGTTTCCATTGAAATTGACGATCGCGTGATCGAAAGCCGCATGACCGGCAGACGTGTCTGCTCCAAATGCGGTGCCAGCTATCATGCTGTGGCCAATCCACCCCGAACCGAAGGGATCTGTGACCTTTGCGGTGCGCCGCTGGTGATCCGCAGAGACGATGCGCCGGAAACGGTGCGCCACCGCCTGCAGGTCTACCATGCCTCCACCGAGGTGCTCAAATCCTACTATGCCGGGCAGGGCAAGCTCCGCCTGGTCAATGGGGATCAGCCCATCGAGGCTGCCTTTCGGGACGTTTTGAAAGCGATAGGGGCAGAAGTATGATCGTGATCAAAAATGGACATGAAATTGATGCGATGCGTCAGGCCTGTAAAATTACCGCGGCAGCCCGTGCTCTTGCAGGGGAAATGGTAAGGCCCGGCGTCAGCACAAGGTCAATTGACAAAGCCGTACACGATTTTATCGTTGCTCAGGGCGCGAAACCGTCGTTCCTGGGGTACAACGGCTTCCCGGCCAGTGCCTGTATCAGCGTTAACAGCACGGTGATCCACGGAATTCCCGATGGCTATTTGCTGCGGGAAGGGGACATCGTTTCAGTTGATGTGGGCGCCTACTACAGGGGGTTCCATGGCGATTGCGCGGCAACTTTTGCCTGCGGGGCAATCAGCGCGGATGCGCAGAAGCTCATCGATGTGACAAAGCAGAGCTTCTTTGAAGGCATCCGCTTCGCCAGACGCGGTTTCCGCGTCAGTGACATCTCCCACGCCGTACAGACGTATGTGGAGTCTAACGGTTTTTCAGTTGTGCGTTCTTTCGTAGGTCACGGCGTAGGCGCGCAGCTGCACGAGGAGCCGGAGATACCGAATTTCGGTGCGCCCGGCCGTGGGCCAAGGCTTTTGCCTGGCATGACCATTGCGGTGGAACCCATGGTCAATGCCGGTGTGTACGATGTCCGCGTCCTACGGGATGGCTGGACAACGGTCACTGCCGATGGCAAGCTCTCCGCCCACTATGAAAATACTGTACTCATCACCGACGGCGAGCCGGAAATACTCACCG
>CAZMBL010000158.1:0-1155 GCA_964564605.1 uncultured Oscillospiraceae bacterium | reverse complement strand
ACTATACCCCCTATGTGCCCGGCTGGGACAACCACGGTCTGCCCATTGAGCGGGCCATTGAAAATTCCAAACGGAAGCTGGGCCGGGATATGACCGTTCCGGAATTTCGCAACGCCTGCGCCGATTTTGCCGAGGATTTCATCCAGAAGCAGATGGGCGGTTTCCGGCGGCTGGGTGTGGTGGCCGATTGGGAGCATCCCTACCGCACCATGGACAGACACTTTGAAGCGCAGGAGGTCAAAATCTTCGGCCGCATGTTTGACAAGGGGTATATCTATAAGGGCCTCAAGCCCGTAACTTGGTGCCCCGCCTGTGCCACCGCCGTGGCCGAGGCCGACATTGAGTATCAGGACGATCCGTGTACCTCCGTCTATGTGAAATTCGCCGTGAAAGACGATCTGGGGAAGCTTTCGGAATTTGACCTGCACAACGCCTACTTCGTCATCTGGACGACCACCATCTGGACATTGCCCGGCAACATGGGCATCTGCCTGCATCCCCGGGAGAACTACGCACTGGTGCGGGCGGACAATGGGGAAACCTATATCATGGCCGAAGCCCTGACGGCCAAGACCATGGCGCTGGGCGGCTTTGACCATTACGAAATTCTCACCACCCGCCCCGGCAGCTTCTTTGAGAACATGCTGGCCCAGCATCCCTTCCTGCCCAAGACCTCCCGGCTGGTGAACGCGGAATACGTCACCATGGACTCCGGCACCGGCTGCGTCCACACCGCCCCCGGCTTCGGCGCGGACGACTATCAGACCTGCATGCGCTACGGCATGGAGCTGGTGGTGCCCGTGGATGACTATGGCCGCCACACCGATTATGCCGGCAAGTACGCCGGTCTGAAAACCGAGGAGAGCAATCCCATCATTCTGGAGGATATGCGCCAGAGCGGTGCCCTGTTCGCCTCCGAGCAGATCGTCCACTCCTACCCCCATCATGACCGGTGCAAAAAGCCGGTGATCTTCCGGGCCACTCCCCAGTGGTTCTGCTCCGTGGAGTCTTTCAAGGATCAGGCCATCGCCGCCATTGAAAATGTGCAGTGGTATCCGGCGTGGGGTGGCGAGCGGATGGTGAGCATGATCCGTGAGAGGGCCGACTGGTGCATTTCCCGTCAGCGCCGCTGGGGTCTGCCGATCCCCGTGTTCT
>CAZMBL010000157.1:0-1157 GCA_964564605.1 uncultured Oscillospiraceae bacterium | reverse complement strand
TCCTACAAGGAGACCATCCGCAAGAAGGTCGATCAGGACACCAAGTATGCCCGCCAGTCCGGTGGTAAGGGTCAGTACGGTCATGTTAAAATCACCGTCGAGCCCAACGAACCCGGTAAGGGCTATGAGTTCATCAACGCCACCGTGGGCGGCTCCATCCCGAAGGAATACATTCCCGCGGTCGATGCCGGTATCCAGGGTGCCATGCAGGCCGGTGTGCTGGCTGGCTTCCCGGTGGTGGATGTGAAGGTCACCCTGTTCGACGGCTCCTATCACGAAGTGGACTCCTCTGAAATGGCATTTAAGATCGCCGGCTCCATGGCGTTCAAGGAAGCCTGCCGCAAGGCCAATCCCGCCATTCTCGAGCCCATCATGAAGGTCTCCGTCACGGTTCCCGATGAATACATGGGCACCGTCATTGGCGACCTGGTTGCCCGGCGCGGCAACATTCTGGGCCAGATCACCCGTACCGGTGCTGTCCAGATCGATGCCAATGTGCCGCTGGCCGAGATGTTCGGCTATGCTACCGACCTGCGCTCCAAGACGCAGGGTCGCGGCAACTACTCCATGGAACCCAGTCACAACACCGAGCTGCCAAAGTCCAAGACCGAAGAGCTGGTCAAGCTGCGTTCCAAGGGTTAATTTTTGAAGAAATTCAAAAATTTTTCTTGTGTTTCTGCGCGTTATGGTGTATGATGTATGCGATGCGTGCATAAACGCAAATCCAGTCATTTAGTTTTCAAATTACAACTATTCATCTACTAGGAGGAAATTTCAAATGGCAAAGCAGAAGTTTGAAAGAAGCAAGCCCCACGTTAACATCGGCACCATCGGCCACGTTGACCACGGCAAGACCACCCTGACCGCTGCGATCACCAAGTACCTGTCCATGAAGGGCTACGCCGATTTCGAGGACTACGCTTCCATCGATAAGGCTCCCGAGGAGAAGGCTCGTGGTATCACGATCAACACCGCTCACGTTGAGTATCAGACCGACAACCGTCACTATGCTCACGTTGACTGCCCGGGCCACGCCGACTATATCAAGAACATGATCACCGGCGCTGCTCAGATGGACGGTGCGATCCTGGTTATCGCTGCTACCGACGGCCCCATGGCTCAGACCAAGGAGCACCTGCTGCTGGCCCGTCAGGTCG
>CAZMBL010000156.1:0-1169 GCA_964564605.1 uncultured Oscillospiraceae bacterium | reverse complement strand
TCTTCAGGTCGCCATCGATGGTCTTGGGGCAGCCGATGACCTGCACGCCGGTGTTATGCTCGGCAAAATACTCGGCCAGCACGGCGGCGTTGGTGTTGGAGTCGTCACCGCCGATGATGACAATGGCGTTGATACCGTGCTTCTTGCAGACCTCCGCGGCCACGGCGAACTGCTCCTGGGTCTCCAGCTTGGTACGGCCGGAACCGATGATGTCGAAGCCGCCGGTGTTGCGGTAGCGGTCGATGCACGCATCGTCAAAGATGATGTACTTGTCCTCCAGCAGACCGCTGGGGCCGCCACGGAAGCCGTATAGCACGTTCTCCGGGTCAGCGGCCTTCAGGGCATCGTACAGGCCGCAGATCACGTTGTGACCGCCGGGGGCCTGTCCGCCGGAGAGGATCACTCCCACCACCTGGCGCCGGGAAGCGGCGGTATTGCTGCCCTTGCAGAAGGTGATCTCGTTCTTGCCGTAGGTATTGGGGAACAGGGCACGGATCTTCTCCTGATCGGCAACGCTCTGGGTGGCATTGCCGTCCTTGACGGTGATTTCAGCGACGCCGCCGCGCAGCATGCCCGGCAGCTTGGGGTTATACTGGTATCTGGCCAGTTGCAGAGGGGAAAGTTCCATAAGTAAGCACTCCTTGTTTATGGTTGTAAATAATCACAGCGTCATTATACCCCATTCCGGGCGAAAGGTAAATAGCCATTTTTCAATTTTTTCGCGCAGGCGCGCCGGCAGCGGGCTTTTCCGCTTTTTTGCCCGGGCGCATCCGATTTTGAAAGATTTGTATTGAAATAGGAAAAGATTTATGCTATAGTATATGGGACAAAACACGGCTTTGCCGTAAATTAAAGGAGTGTTTGTAAAATGCCTCTGGTAACTACAAAGGAAATGTTTGAAAAGGCATACAATGGCGGCTACGCCATCGGCGCTTTCAACGTCAACAACATGGAAATCGTCCAGGCCATCACCGAGGCCTGCAAGGAGGAACACGCCCCCGTGATCCTGCAGGTTTCCAAGGGCGCCCGCGCCTATGCCAACCATACTTATCTGGTCAAGCTGGTGGAGGCCGCGGCCATTGAGTGCCCCGAGATTCCCATCGCCCTGCACCTTGACCATGGCGACAGCTTCGAGACCTGCAAGTCCTGCATCGACGGCGGCTTCACCT
>CAZMBL010000155.1:0-1235 GCA_964564605.1 uncultured Oscillospiraceae bacterium | reverse complement strand
GCAAGCGTCTGCCGCCATTTTCTTCCGACATTTTTCGACAATTCTTCGGTTACAGGTCAGAGAGTGTGAACATGCGCACTGAAAAAACTGTACGGAGGCGTCGCAAGTGCGAAGGGGGTGGCGGGGATTTGATATTGGTCGTCTATGAGGATGTATTCCACCCGGTGCTTTTTCGCAAGGGCAAGGTTCTGCGCGTTTTCGGCCGGAAGGCGCTCCGGCGTACAGTCTGTGTCATTGCCCTGCTGCTCGATGGTATTGGCGTAGCCTTTGATATCGGCAAAATGCGCCCGGGTGTCGCTCAGGGCGGTGAGAGTTGTGTTCCCGCTGCGGATCAGCCCCATTTTCAGATGGTCGATCGACAGATAGAGATAGTGTTATTGCTCCAGCAGCCGCTGGGCCAGAGCGGTTTTACCCGTGTGCGATGCACCGGCCAGTAAGAAAACCATGCCATACACCCACGATACGGATTGAAGCACACGCCACGAAAAACCGCCAGAGTTTTTTGCCTCTGGCGGGATTGGGCCTTTACCGCGCGGGGCGGGTTTTATACAGCACGAGCGCCGGATTTTCGCCGTTCGCCTCATAGGTACAGATCAGGATGAAATCCATATTCGCGGCGATGCCGAAGCATTTGCCCGCGTCCAGCTCCGATGGCAGCTGATGGCCGAGGTAGGTGGCACCGTCATCGAGAAATTTCACGGTTTTACCGCTGGGCAGCCGGTATTCCAGATTGATATACCCGCCCACAAGGGCATTGAGGCGGCTGAGCTTGGGCATACCCGGAATGTGCAGGGCGTTGATCTCTTCCACCAGCTGCTGCTTGAAACGTTCAAAAGCACCGTCTCCGCGAAGCTCTTCATGCCGCCGCCAGTAATCCAGTCTGGGCAGCATGGTTTTCAGATACGCCCGCACATCCTGCTCGGAATGCTCCGGGCTTACCATGTTCTTTGCGCAGACATCGATCAGATCGTCCATATCGGCGTACATGTACTCGCCGTCTGCGTAGCACCATTTGCAGTAATCTTCGTTGAAAAAACCGTCCTTTTCCCGGCTGACAATGGCATCCTCCAGCGGCATACCGCAGCACTGGCAAATGAGCTGCCGCGGGGAGCCGAGCAGAGTGTTGATCGAAACGTTGAACAGCCTGGACAGCAGCTTCAGCGTTTCGGTGTTGGGGATCGTTTCGCCCGTTTCCCGTACTTAAAGATATTGGTTATGTATGAGTGCCTATGCCT
>CAZMBL010000154.1:0-1248 GCA_964564605.1 uncultured Oscillospiraceae bacterium | reverse complement strand
CCGCAGCAGATGTACACTACCTTCTTTGCGGTGATGGGCATCATGCTGGGGGCCTATGTGCTGCGCAGCGGACTGAATTTCATCGTGGCCTATTTCGGCCATACCTTCGGCATCCGGGTGGAGGCGGATATCCGTTCCGACCTGTTTGCCCATATGCAGCAGCTGGGCTTTGATTTCTATGACAGCAACCGCACAGGCCAGCTTATGAGCCGCCTGACCAGCGACCTGTTCGAGCTGACGGAGCTGGCGCACCACGGGCCGGAGGATCTTCTGACCAGCACCGTCACCATCATCGGTGCGCTGGTGGTGATGGCCTCCATCCAGTGGCAGCTGGCACTGGTGGTGGCGGTGGTGATTCCCATCGCGCTGGTGGTGGTGTTGACCATGCGCCGGATGATGGGACAGGCCTCCAAAGAGGTCAAGCAGAAGACCGGCCACATCAATACGGAAATCGAAAGCAGCCTCTCCGGCATCCGCACAGCCAGAGCCTTCGCCAACGAATCCGTGGAAAATGCCCGCTTTGAGCGTGCCAACGATCAGTTCAAGGTATCCAAACGCAAGTTTCACCGGGCCATGGGTATGTTCCACAGCTCGCTGGAGCTGTTCCTGTCCAGCCTGAATGTGCTGGTCATTCTGGTGGGCGGCTATTTCATTATGAAAAACACCATGGATTACAAGGATCTGACGGTATTCGTCCTGTATATCGGAACATTTGTCAATCCCATGCGCAAGCTGGCGAATTTCTCTGAGATGTTCGCCAACGGCTTCGCCGGCCTGAACCGCTTCGTGGACATCATGCGCACGGAGCCGGGCATTCAGGATAAGCCCGATGCCAGGGCGCTGGAGCAGGTGCGCGGGCACTTGCAGGTGGAAAATGTCAGCTTTTCCTATGACGGGGATCTGGACGTGCTGCACAACATTGATCTGGAGGTTCAGCCCGGCGAGACGGTGGCCATCGTCGGCCCCTCCGGCGGCGGCAAGACGACCCTTTGCCAGCTGATCCCCCGGTTTTACGAGGTGTCTGCCGGTTCCATCCGCATTGACGGGCAGGATGTGCGGGATGTGACCCAGCGCTCCATCCACCAGAACATCGGCATCGTGCAGCAGGATGTGTTCCTCTTTGCCGATACGATTTTCGAAAACATCCGCTACGGCAAGCCGGACGCGACCCGGGAAGAGGTTATCGAAGCGGCCAAACGGGCGGAAATTTATGAGGACATCCTCGCCATGCCCCATGGCTTTGACACC
>CAZMBL010000153.1:0-1261 GCA_964564605.1 uncultured Oscillospiraceae bacterium | reverse complement strand
GTCTACGAGACCACCCTGCTGGACTATCCGGAGCTGGGCTCCGTCTGCTCCGGCGGCCGCTATGACAATCTGGCGGGCTATTACATTGAAAAATCCCTGCCCGGCGTGGGGATTTCCATCGGCCTGACCCGGCTTTTCTATGTGCTGGACGAGCAGGGGCTGCTCAATCCCGCCATGCCCACCGCCCCGGCGGATGCGCTGGTGATCCCCATGATCGGGGAGCCGGGCCCGGCCATTGCGCTGGCGGAGCAGCTGCGCGGCACGGGGCTGCGGGTGCAGCTGTACGCTGAGCAGCGCAAGTTCAAGCAGAAAATGGCCTATGCCAACAAGCTGGGCGTTCCCTTCGTGGTGCTGCTGGGAGAGGACGAGCTGGCCGCCGGGGTCTGCTCCGTCAAAAACATGGCCACCGGCGAGCAGCTGAGCCTCGCACCGGCGGCCGCAGCCGAGCATATCCACCGGACGCTCCAGGCAACACAGGGCAACATCATTCTGGAAAAATAAACGGCGAAAGCGGGCATTGGGATGAAACGACAGGATTTTATCAGCTGGGACGAATATTTCATGGGGATCGCCATGCTGGCGGCCTGCCGCAGCAAAGACCCCAACACGCAGGTCGGGGCCTGCATTGTCTCGCCGGAGAATATCATCATCTCCACCGGCTATAACGGTATGCCCAAGGGCTGTTCGGACGATGAGTTCCCGTGGGAGCGCACCGGGGCGGATACCAAGTATCCCTATGTTGTTCATGCGGAGCTGAACGCCATTCTCAATGCCAACGGGCGGGATTTGAGGGGCAGCCGGATCTATGTGGCCCTGTTTCCCTGCAACGAGTGCGCCAAGGCCATCATCCAGAGCGGCGTGCGGGAGGTGTTGTATCTGAGCGACAAGTACCGCGATTCCATGACCGATTTGGCATCGAAGCGGATGCTCCGTGCAGCCGGCGTAAAATTCACCCGCCTGCGCCCCGAACACGATACCCTGACCCTCGATTTCGTCCCCCCGGAGGAAAAGTAAAAGTCCCCCGGCCTTTCCACCCCCAAAAAAGCGACCATCAAACAGGCGTAATAATCCCCAAAATCACGCGGTCATTGCGAAGCGGCGCAGGCCGACATGGCAATCCCAAAAAGCATGCTGTCATTGCGAGCCAGTGACCGATGTCACTGGCTCGCAATCTCCCGGTTAGACGTTAAATCCCCCCGTTTTTCCGACATTCCGGAAGAACGGGGGGATTGCCACACCAGTCTGAGGACTGGTTCGCAAT
>CAZMBL010000152.1:1019-1270 GCA_964564605.1 uncultured Oscillospiraceae bacterium | reverse complement strand
GTATTAACGCGGGCAAAGTTCCCAGCGTTTACGTTCGTAGGGCTATAATGTATACCATGAACACCCAGCTCACCGTTGACTATTACGGCACGATGGCAGATCCCATTTACCGTTCTATGTCTAAAAACAACTGGGCTTATCCCGAAAACAGCACCGCGTATTATCCCTTTATCGGCGGCAAAATTCCTTCTAACTTAAACGCGGTAGACCCCGATTACAAGGCTTTCGTACAGGCTAAGGGCAAAAAAGCG
>CAZMBL010000152.1:0-1009 GCA_964564605.1 uncultured Oscillospiraceae bacterium | reverse complement strand
ACCTTTACCGCTAGCGAACAACAAGAATTTATTGAAAGCTTAGTTACGAAGGGCGGCTATAAACTGGTAGACGGCGTTTATCAAAAGAACGGTTCTAACGGAACCGAAAAGCTCGCTTACACCTTTACCGTTGCGGGCGAAACTCAAGACCACCCCGCTTGGAACGCGATGTTCCAGTCGGCTCGTTTGCTCAACCGTTGGGGTTTCGATATAACCGTTACCACTAAGGCAGACGCGTTAAGCCTCCTTTCCAGCGGCGGACTTACCGTTTGGGCTGCGGCTTGGGGCTCTACTATCGACCCCGATATGTATCAAGTATACCACAAAGATTCTAAGGCTACTTCGGTATTGAACTGGGGCTATAAGCAAATTTTACAAAACGCAAGCAACAAATATAAATACGAATTAGGGCTTGTAAACGAGCTATCGGGAATTATAGACGCCGCTAGAAAAACGGACGTTCAAAATAGCCGTAAAGCGCTTTATTCCAACGCCTTAGATATAGTTATGGAACTTGCGGTAGAATTACCCACCTATCAACGTCAAGATATGTTCGCTTATAACAGCCAAAAGATAGACGATTCTACCTTTAACCAAAACCCGACCTCTTACAAGGGCTTAACCAGCGACTTTACTTCTATTTCGCTAAGGGTTAAATAAGCGGTTTAACCGCTTACGGCGCAAAAACGCGCAAAACAAAAACAAATTTTAAAGCTGCCGCGCAAAAAACGGGCGGTTTTAAAAAACACAACGCAAGCACGCTCCGCCTGCAAAACGGCGGGCGGAATAGTGCAAGAGGCTAAAATATGCTAAAATACATAATCAAGCGCTTAGGAATATCTATTATAGTTCTTTTCGGCGTTTCGGTAATAATTTATTCGTTAGTGCGAATGATGCCCAACGACTATGTAGATAATAAATATTCTTCGCAGTTACAGCAAGGCACCATCACTTACGACGATATAGACCGTTTTAAAGAACTATACGGTTTGGCTATGCCGGAGGCGTA
>CAZMBL010000151.1:0-1364 GCA_964564605.1 uncultured Oscillospiraceae bacterium | reverse complement strand
AGACCCTTGGGCTTATTGAGAACGATCACGTCCTCGTCCTCATAGGCGATATCCAGCTCCATCCGGGTGGGCTGCACATCCACCGGCTGGGGCTGGGGGAGGGTGAAGGCAATTTCATCCCCGACACGGAGCCGGTCGTTTTTCCTGCAGGGCTGACCGTTGCAGCGGACACAGCCGCTTTCGATCAGCTTCTGGGCGGCAGAGCGGGTCAGACCGTCCTGCCGGGCGAGAAAAGCGTCCAGCCGTTCGCCGGGGGTATCGGCATAGCAGATCATGGCTTATTCCTTCCAGAATTTTTTGTTGAAAAACAGAAGATGGGCGATCATGGCGATGCAGCCGCAGGTGATGAAGCAGTCCGCCACGTTGAACACGGCGAAATTCACGAAATCCACGGCGATCATATCCACCACATAGCCGAAGCGGAGCCGGTCGATCATATTGCCCAGTCCACCGCCGTACACCGCCGCGATCATCCAGCGGTCGAAGGTGGTAAAGGGCAGCCGCTTGCAGAAATACTCATAGACAATTGCCGCGCTCAGCAGCAGAAAGATCACCACGAACAGCCAGCGCATCCCCTGCAGAGCGGAAAAGGCCGCGCCGGTATTGTGTACCCGGGTCAGGTGAAAGAGGCCGGGAATGGCTTCGACGGTACCGTTGTAGGGAATATTGGCCGTGACCAGCGCCTTTGTCCATTGATCCAGCCCTACAATGGCCAGAGCGAACAGGCTCATCCACAGAAATTGCATAAAAACAGAACCTTTCCGGGCGGCAGCGCACCGCCACGCAGTTTTCGTCCATTTTATCATGCCGGAGCGGTCTTGTCAATTCCGGAGGGTTGCTCCGGCCAACCGGGAATTTCCCCTGTACAAATCGACGCAAATGCGCTACAATAGGGGTATCTGTTGAAATAATGGTGAGAACAATGAAATTTGCGTTTTATACCCTCGGCTGTAAAACCAATCAGTACGAGACCCAGGCCATGGAGCAGCTGCTGCGGGAGAAGGGCCATGAGATCGGGGCCTTCGACGATATCTGCGATGGCTATGTGATCAACACCTGCTCCGTCACGGCGGTGGCGGACAAGAAAAACCGGGCTATCATCCGCAGATGCCGGCGGGATCATCCGGAGGCGGTGCTGGCCGTGTGCGGCTGCTACAGCCAGCATGATCCCGATGCCGCCCGCCGCCTGCGGGTGGATGTGATCGGCGGCAGCGCCGACCGGGCCGGGTTTGTGGACATGCTGATCACCGCGGTACAGAACCACGCCAGTGCCCAGCGGCTCGATGAGCCCCTGCGCCGCCGGGAATTTGAGCCGCTGCCTGCCGGCGGGCTGGAAGAGCGCACCCGCGCCATGCTGAAGGTGC
>CAZMBL010000150.1:0-1397 GCA_964564605.1 uncultured Oscillospiraceae bacterium | reverse complement strand
GCGGTTGTCCATGCGCTTTCCCCCTGTTCTGTAACTGTTCGTATTATAACATAAGTGTTCGCAAATGTCAATGTATTTGCGAATATGTTTATAAATTCATTTTGAAGATTGCCGAACAATCAAAGCAAGGAGATTATTGCTGTTTGTAAAGGTATACTCTTGCGAACACCAAAAGAGGGAAAAGAATAGCGCGGAGCTTGCGCCCCGCGCCTATCTCGTTATTCAAAATATTCTATTACATTAGGTTCCACAAAAATCGCATTTGTTTCTGTTTCAAGCATAAAACCGCCCGCATAAACACCTAGCGACTCGCCTGACATTTCTCCAAGCCCTATATAAACTGTTTCTGCAAAAACTTCATCAGGGAAATTCAGAAAATACAGACTGCCTTGAATGCGTGTGCATTCGTAGTTGTCTAAATTGAAATCAGCAGAAATATAATATCCATTAAAATCAAATTTATAGATTGTTAATTCACCAGTTGCCTTATCTTTGAGCTCGATTGCAACGCCGTTGAATAGATGATACCGCTCGTTTCCTGCACCTAACAGATACCAAGTGTTTTTTTTGGTGGAAACAATCTCGCCAAATGCATCTTTTTCTACTGTTTCGGTGTCATAAGAATATGCTTTTATGTATTCGTGCCAATTCTCTGTTGTCAGTTCGATAGTTTCAACCAAATCCGGCAATATCATTTTGTTGATATACGGGGTGCCGTAGTGGTCATAAAGAAGAACAGGGTTCTCGGTCGTGTTATCGCCGGTTTCAGTATTGTTGTTGCCCGCATCGTCAACGCCGCAAGCAACAAGAGACAGGCACATAACCGCCGCCAAGAGCAGCGCAAGTATTTTCTTCATGTTATTCTCCAACTTTGCCGCATAGTTCCACGGCACGGTGATGGTTTTCTTGTCGGTGTCCAAAGTGATGCGCATTTGAAATTCCTCCAATAGTAAGAAAGATGTGCGGTTTCGGCACAATCCGAACTTTCCGCGCATCCAATTATATATATATATATATATATTCAAGCCTTTTCCAAACATTTCGCGCATTTTCTCTGAAATCAACAAAAAATTAGCGTGTTTTTCGTGAAAACGGAGGCAATTCTTATAAACGATTATGAAAACAGGCGAAAACAAGGCACACATAAGGAAATACAGCCGTTTTTACTGCGAAACGATGATTATTCCATCGAAACAGCGTGTTTTCCTGCGTTTTGCGCTGTTTTTGTGTGTTTGGGAACGAAAACGGCAAAATCCAAAAGCAACTTGGTGAGAATTGCGCCCACGCAATAAGCGCGCCACGCGAAAAACCTTTTTCATTCCGAAAATATACCCCGCCACCGCGTTTCTTGCCTACTGGATGGCGGTTTCCGACCGCAAATTGATTTTTTACAAAAA
>CAZMBL010000149.1:0-1412 GCA_964564605.1 uncultured Oscillospiraceae bacterium | reverse complement strand
GACCCGTCCCCTGTCCAAGGACAAGCGCTGGAGACTGGTCAGAATTATCGAGAAAGCGAAGTAAGGAGGTCGGCGAGCTATGATTCAACAGGAAAGCTACCTGAAGGTTGCCGACAATACCGGCGCTAAGGAAATCCACTGCATCCGTGTTCTGGGCGGCTCCAAGCGGAAGTACGGCAATATCGGTGATGTGATCGTTGCTTCCGTTCGCAAGGCCAATCCCGGCGGAACTGTGAAGAAGGGCGAGGTCGTTAAGGCTGTCATCGTCCGCACCAAGCGGGGCATTCGCCGTGAGGACGGCACTTACGTCCGCTTTGATGAGAACGCTGCCGTGATCATCAAGGAAGACAAGAACCCCCGCGGTACCCGCATCTTTGGACCGGTTGCCCGTGAGCTGCGTGAGAAGGACTTCATGAAGATCCTCTCCCTGGCTCCCGAGGTCATCTAATTGGAGGACCCAAGGAATGAACATTAAGAAAAACGACACCGTGATCGTCCTGTCCGGCAAGGACAAGGGCGTCAAGGGCAAGGTGCTGGTTGCCATGCCCACTGAGAACAAGCTCATCGTTGAGAAGGTCAACGTAGCCACCTGCCACACCAAGCCCCGTAAGCAGGGCGAGACCGGCGGCATCGTCAAGAAGGAGACCCCCATCCGCGCCTGCAAGGTCGCGCTCTACTGCGACAAGTGCGGCAAGGGTGTCCGCATCGGCTACAAGATCGAAGACGGTAAGAAGACCCGGATCTGCCGCAAGTGCGGCGCCGAAATCTGATGGAGGAGGACAATATCATGGCTAGCAGAATGAAAGAAATGTATGTCAACGAAATTGCCCCCGCTCTGAACAAGAAGTTCGGCTACAAGAGCGTGATGCAGATCCCCAAGCTGGATAAGGTCATCGTTAACGTCCGCTGCGGCGACAGCAAGAACAATGCCAAGGAGATCGAGGCCATCGTCAAGGATCTGGGCACCATCACCGGCCAGAAGGCCGTCGTGTGCAAGGCCCGCAAGTCCGTTGCGAACTTCAAGCTCCGTGAGGGCGAGTCCGTTGGCGTGAAGGTGACCCTGCGCGGCGAGAAGATGTACGAGTTCCTGGATCGTCTGTTCAGCGTGGCTCTGCCCCGCGTGCGTGACTTCCGGGGCATCAACCCCAACTCCTTCGATGGCCGTGGCAACTATGCCTTCGGTCTGAAGGAACAGCTGATCTTCCCCGAAATCGAGTACGATAAGGTGGACAAGATCCGTGGTATGGACATTTGCATCTGCACCACTGCTGCCACCGATGAAGAGGCCAAGGAACTGCTCACTCAGCTGGGCGCTCCTTTCCACGCTTGATTTTAGGAGGATTGCGAAATGGCTAAAAAGTCTATGATCCTGAAGCAGCAGGCTGAGCCCAAGTTCTCCAGCCGCCGCTACA
>CAZMBL010000148.1:0-1436 GCA_964564605.1 uncultured Oscillospiraceae bacterium | reverse complement strand
CTTTAGTAACTTTTAAAATATTACCAAGCTGTTTACTTACTTTAACTTGACCATTTAATTTAGGACCATCTGATTGAATTTTTAAGGTTTCTGTTTCTCCACCTCTAAAAGGTTTAGAGAAGTCTATAAATTCTTCATCTGTAGGTCCATAGATTTCAAATCTTTCCATTTTAGGATTATATTTTAAAATAGTATTCTCATCAAAGACCTGATCATTTTTAACTGAAACATTTAATTCATATTTACCATTATTAAATGGAAGAGTTAAAGTTCTAGTTTGAGAATCAATATATCTTCTATTGGCATTTACTCTAAAAATATTTCCCAAATTTTGAATATATTGTAATTGAGATGGATCTTCCAAATCTGCAAGTTTGACGTTGCTATAATCTATATTTCTATATACAGAACCATTTGTACTTAAAATATAGATCATTCCAGGAACTTCATTTTTTGGATCTTTTAATTGATCTGTAACAATATAGTTTTCATCTATACTATTTTGACCAGCATAAAGATCAAGTTTATCATAAGTAAGATAAATAAAATCAGAAGATCTTTTTGTAATAGATGGTAAATCTTTTGAATGACAAACTCTTAATTTCATCTATTTATCCTCCTTTATTCTTCTTCCTCTAATAATACTTGCTCATCATATGATTCATCAAGATCACCAAAATCCATATCAGCTTCATCTGCTAAAGATTTACAAACTGTACTCATAGGTCCTGTTGCACCTGTCGGTCCCATTGGACCTGCAACACCATTACTACCACTAGGTCCTGTCGGTCCCATAGGTCCTGTTGCACCAGTAGCACCTGTAGATCCAGTTGGACCTGTAGATCCTTGAATACCTTGTGGTCCTGTAGGACCTGTTGCACCAGATATACCTTGTGGACCTTGAGGCCCCTGAGGACCTTGAATACCTTGTGCACCAGACATATCTGTTTCAAATGTGAAAGTACCTTCACTATTCTTTACATATAACTTAGCATTGTCTTCATCATTTACATTAGATGCTATCAAAACAAATTTACCAACAGGTACATTTGCTTTGTCATTATTCATTGCTTCTACAGATGTATATGTCTTATAAATAGAAAATCCTTCACCATCTTGTCCTTTAGCACCTTGAGGACCCGTTGGACCCACAGAACCTACAGCTGCATATCCTGATGCTCCAGTTGGACCTACTGGACCTTGAATACCTTGTGGACCCGTCGGGCCCGCTGCTCCTGTAGAGCCTTGAGGACCAGTAGGACCTGTTGCTCCCGTTGGACCAATTTGACCTGTTGGACCTTGAATACCTGTAGCACCTGTTGGACCTTTAGGACCTGTTGCACCATAAGCACCCGTTGGACCTACTGGACCCGGTTCACCTTGTAAACCTACTCCTATAGGACCCGTAGGACCTACAGGACCCTGAATACCAGTTG
>CAZMBL010000147.1:0-1440 GCA_964564605.1 uncultured Oscillospiraceae bacterium | reverse complement strand
CCCATCTGGCGGTACTGATTTTATTGTAGATGGATTTGATTAATACTTTCGGTAAAGGCATCTTTCATAGAAATGCGATATAATTCCGAGCAACAATGAAAGCAATATGAGTGGAAAATAAAGGCTAATTACATCTTCAAATTCTGCAATTGAGGATGGATTAATCAGGCAATATTTGGCAAATACTGCATTTCCGGAAAAAAACACGCAAAAAAGCAAATATGCTACGACAGTAATAATTCCCACAGATACCGTTCTAGAAACAAGTGATATGAAATACAACATACTTACAGAAAATATCATCTCCGCAAAAACTTTTATGTATTCACTTGTAGAATAGCCAACTAGGAAATGTGCTACAAGGTAAATTGGCAGAAGTATTACTGTTAAGCATAGCATAAGGAAAAAAATCGCAAATGCACAAGTTCGCTTTCCACGGCTACACGCACGAATTGTTTCTTGCCCATCGTTATCGATCCACATTTGAAGATATGCCATTCCCCACAGAACTGCGCATATTGGTATAAGTGTGTGTGTAGCGTATGAAATCGTCTCAAGACAGCGGCTTAATCCAAAACTGCGATATGCTGCTGAAGAAATTACTGGAATAATTAGGTAGCCAAGCAGGATTGGAAGAGTAAAAATAAATCTTGCCCTTTTTAAAGATAGCCGAATTAAGGAAAGGCAAGCCCTCATATGAGCCTCCGAATATGAAGCATATATCCATCTTCAATGGTTGGCGCAATAGAGACTCCCGGTTGTAAAACCGGAGACAATACTCGCAAACTATTGCCTTTCTCACCATATTCCTCTCTACTAACATAATGTGGATTATTCAAATTTTGGCGGAGTGTTGAGTCCACAGAAAATACACGATTATTTGCCTGCTGCCGAAGTTCAACAGCCGAACACTGTGTTAGAATGTGTCCTCCATCAAGTATGATAATATTATCACAAACAGATTCTACATCCTCGACAATGTGCGTTGAGATTAGAACTGTTTTGGAGCTAAAGGCACTCCGCATCAAGTTTTTGAAACGCAAACGTTCTTCTGGATCCAAACCTGCCGTGGGCTCGTCCACAAGGATGAGTTCCGGATCTCCGAGCATGGTTTGGGCGATACCCAAACGCCTAACCATACCCCCAGATAATGCGCCCACTCTATCCTTCGCCCGATCATCTAAATGCACTTGCGCCAGAGAATTCATTATCGTAGTGCGGCGGTCATTTGGGGGAACTTTCTTCAACGAGCAAAAATATTCCATTGTTTCATAGACGGTCAGTTCTCTGAACATTCCAAATTTCTGCGGTAGATACCCAATGCGTTCAGGGCAGACGATAGAACCAGAATTCTGCTTCATTACGCCAGCAAGGCAACGAATGAGCGTTGTTTTTCCAGAACCATTGGGACCAAGCAGACCATAAATGCCTTCATTCAAA
>CAZMBL010000146.1:0-1444 GCA_964564605.1 uncultured Oscillospiraceae bacterium | reverse complement strand
TTATAGCACAAAACGTAACGCCGCACCAAGCGTCTACGTCACTGATATCCACGCTCGTTAAATTGCTACAATTTTCAAACGCATACCAGCCGATTTTTGTCACACTCGCGGGAATGGTCACGCTCATTAAATTGCTACAATTTTTAAACGCATTGTCGCCGATATTTGTCACGTTCTCGGAGATTGTCACGCTCGTCAAGGTTGCATTGTTTTGGAATGCATCGGAAGAAATACTCTTCACCGGTTTGCCGTCATAGGTAGACGGAATGATAATAGCAGTATCTTCGCCCGTGCCGACGCCCGTCACGGAATAGCTTAAACCGTCGCTAGATAACGCATAAGTCAGCCCATCGGCCACGGTCGGTTTTTTCGCGATAGAAGATTTGTCTATCGTTTTATCGGCAGGTACGGTTAACATAAGCGTGCCGTTTGCATTTTCCGTGAAAATAGTGCTGCCGCTTACCGACAAGCCGTACCCTTCGTCGGGAGTAACGGTGACGGTTGAGCCAGCCTTAAACAAGCCGTAATTAAAACCGTCTTCAAACTTTGCGTTAGATATGCGAACGTACGTGAAATCTTCAGACGAAGCAAGATTATCCGTTTTATAATCGAAATGCGTTTGCGCAGCCGAGCCGTATGCAAGCATTGCATTAATCAACGATTTTAAGCTTTCGTCTTCGGTAGGCACGGCTTCCGTTAAGCTGAGCTTGTTATAGGCATATTCTAAAATACTGTATTTTATAACGCTGCCGTAATAATAAGTGCCGTCGCGCTCGACATATGCGCTTGCGTAAACAACGTCCGTCATTTGTTTTGCGGATAGCTTTGTATATGTAAACGCAGCGTAGTCTACGCCGTCTATATTTTCGGTTTTAGACGTGGTTAAAACGGTGTTAGCGTTGGTGTGCGTGTAGTTTGTTTGAGGTGCTTCCCAAACAAGCAAGCCGGTTGAATCGGTGCTTTGCGTGTTCTTAAAATCTACCGCATAAAGAATATATACGTTATCTTTTAGCTGCAGAGATTCCGCAACAATCTCGCACGACGGGGTGCTTGTTTCTTCCGCAGAGGCGTTTGTACGCGCGGGGATTACCGCGGCAAAAACCAAACAAGCGAAAAATGCCAGTGTGAAAATCGGTAATAAAATTTTCTTTCTCATAGTTTTGTTCCTTTTTATTAAAATATATTTCTTTTTACGGACTAGCCGTTAGAAATGGTTTTGCCTTCCATATCCCATTCTAGGGAATCACCTGACGAGCATATAATATCCGTTTTCGGGAACTTGCTTACCTTTATTAAAGGCTGTTGGTAAAAATGTTTTTCTTGCATAAAAATCTCCTTTCTTATTCTATATTATAAAATCGCCGACGCAAGGGCGCTCTATGCCCCTCGGCGATTTATTAAATCGTTGATTGTATACGGAAAAAAGCCAGTTTTTACCTGACTG
>CAZMBL010000145.1:0-1589 GCA_964564605.1 uncultured Oscillospiraceae bacterium | reverse complement strand
AAAGACCAGCTATGAAAAGTCAAGCGAAAAATGATGGTAAAACAAAAATTTTTTCAATGACGAAAAACAGTGAAAAAGCATAAGACAAAAAAGCCCGTTAAAAAGCGGACTTGACGATTTGAGTGAAAAGTTAAGCTTTGGGAACGTAAGGATTTCCGGAGCGTAAAACCGCCCAAACAATATTGCAAAGTTTTCTTGAAACGGCGGTAAGAGCGAGTTTATGAGACTTTCCCCTGGCGATAAGATTTGAGTAATAAACGGATAAAACGGGGTCGTGCCGTGAAGCAACGAAAGCGGCAGACCACAAGGCTCTGCGAAGATAAGGCGAGCCGCGTTTCGAAATTTTGTTTTGAGTACCTATGAAATTTCCCGATTGTTTGACGGAAGCGTCAAGCCCAGCGTAAGCGACGAGTTTAGGTGCGGAATCAAAACGGTTAATATCTCCGATTTCGCCGACGATAAGGCTTCCCGTAACCGCACCGATACCGGTAATAGTAGTAATGACGGAATACTGAGTAGCGGCTAAAAGTTCGGCAAGTTTAAGATCGATTTCCTCGATTTGCTTTTCGGTAAAATCTATTTGCTCTATAAGTTGTTTAATTTGAAAAGAGAACGAGTCGAGAGCAAAAGAGATGCCGATAGAATTGGCTGCGGCGGACTTTAGATCCTGTGCTTTGGTTTTGCCGAGGCGCCCTTGACTGGCTTTTGAGATAAAATTAGAAAGTTTAGTTACGGAAATCTCGTCAAATTCGTCGGACGTAGAAAATTTCAGCAATAATTGTTTACTTGTAATACCGAAAATATCCGAAAAAAGCTTGTCATATTCGGGGAAAACCTGGTCGAGCAAGCAAATAACCTTGCGTTTAAGGTCACTGCACAAATCCACCATAGCATAACGAAAACGGGATATGTTTTTAAGCGCGATAGTGTTTTCGTCGGGGATAACGCATTCGGAAAATTTACCGAAACGAAGAAGTTCGGCAATATTGATGCTGTCGATTACGTCGTTCTTTACCTTACGGATAGAAAGGTCTCGGAAAGCGTCGGTTTGAATGGGATTGAGAACTTTAACGGAAAATCCTAAATCCGACAGGAAGAAATACAAAGCAAACCAATAATGCCCGGTGGCTTCCATAGCGATAACGCAGTTATCTTTTGAAATACTATATTTGGTAAAAGCAACCACGAGTTTTTCAAAGCCTTGATTTGAGTTCTGAAAAACGAACGGTTTAACGATAACGTTGTCGCCGTCATCAAGAAAAGCAACCTGGTGGGATTGTTTGGCGATGTCGATGCCGATGTAAAACATAAGGTGAACCAACCTATGAAATAGTTACAGATAAAGATCCAATTTGCTTTACGCGGGTACAACCTCGTTAGATATGCAGTAACAAGTACTATCCAGCTCATTCGCACAAACACGTAAAGAAAGAGGCGTAACCCTTTGTTAGAAGAACAAAGTCTTATGGAGGTGAACTACGAGCCTCTATCTGTACCAAACACATTATACCATAACGAAAGTTATTTGTATAAAGGTTTTACTTAGTTTCCTTGCAAAAAAACCAAGTGATTATATTATACGAGGAGGT
>CAZMBL010000144.1:0-1603 GCA_964564605.1 uncultured Oscillospiraceae bacterium | reverse complement strand
AGGGCCGTGCCCTGAAGCTGCACCCCCTGTGCTGCACCGCCTTCAACGCCGACTTTGACGGTGACCAGATGGCCATCCATGTGCCACTGTCGGCAGAGGCGCAGGCCGAGGCCAGAACCCTGATGCTGTCGGCCAACAACCTGTTGCGCCCGCAGGACGGTAAGCCCGTCACCGTGCCGACGCAGGATATGATCCTGGGTGCCTACTACCTGACCTACACCCGGCTGGGCAAGGCGGAGAAGGGTGCAGAGACCGTTTTCGTCACCGATGCCGGACAGACCGGCCTGCCGGTGGGGCAGATCGTGGACGCGGATGAATTTGTTGCCGCAAACAAGAAGGCTCATGCCGAAGGTCTGGCCGAGGCAAAATTCCGCCCGGTTCACAGCTTCTCCTCCCCGGATGAGGCAGAAGCCGCCTATGCCGATGGCTCCATTGGCCTGCACGCCCCCATTCTGGTTCGCTACGGCAAGATGATCGATGGTCAGATGTGCTACCGCATCATCAACACCACCGTGGGCCGTCTGAAATACAACGAGCCGATCCCGCAGGATCTGGGCTTTGTTGACCGCAGCGACCCGGCGCATGCTTTCGATCTGGAGGTTTCCTTCCTGGTTGGCAAGAAGCAGCTGGGCAAGATCATTGATAAGTGCATCCGCCGTCACGGCTTCACCATTGCCACCGAAATGCTGGACAAGATCAAGGCACTGGGCTATAAATACTCCACCAAGGGTGCTATTTCCGTGTCCATCGCGGATATGGAAGTGCCTGAGATCAAGTACCAGCTGGTGCATGAGGCGGAGCAGAAGGTTGTGGAGATCGAAAACTACTACCGTCAGGGTCTGATCACCAATGACGAGCGCTACCGTCTGGTGGTGCAGCAGTGGGAAAAGACCACCGCCGATGTCACCAACGCTCTGCAGGGCAATCTGGACGAGTTTAACCCCATCTACATGATGGCCGACTCCGGCGCCCGTGGCTCCATGGCCCAGATCCGTCAGCTGGCCGGTATGCGTGGCCTGATGGCCGATACCGCCGGCCGCACCATCGAGATCCCCGTCAAGGCCAACTTCCGTGAAGGTCTGTCCGTTCTGGAATATTTCATCTCCTCCAGAGGTGCCCGTAAGGGCATGACCGATACCGCCCTTCGTACCGCGGACTCCGGTTACCTGACCCGCCGAATGGTGGATGTTTCCCAGGATGTGATCATCCGTGAGCATAACTGCGGCACCGGCAACGGTATCTGGGTCGGCGCGGTGTACGATAAGAACGGCGATATTGTGGACTCCTTCGGCAACCGCATCCGTGGCCGGTATCCGGTGAGCGATGTGCTGCATCCCGTCACCGGCGAGCTGCTGCATTCCAAGGATGTCATGATGATGCCCGAGGATGCCGCCAAGTTCGAAGCCGCCGGCATTGACAAGATCTATATCCGCACCATTCTGGGCTGCCGTGCCCGGGTGGGTGTATGTGCCAAGTGTTACGGCATGAACCTTGCTACCTCCAAGGAAGTGGATCTGGGTGAAGCCGTCGGTATCATCGCCGCCCAGTCCATCGGTGAGCCCGGTACCCAGCTGACCATGCGTACCTTCCACTCCGGCGGCGT
>CAZMBL010000143.1:0-1641 GCA_964564605.1 uncultured Oscillospiraceae bacterium | reverse complement strand
CGCAATCCGCTCCGCCCCACATCTGCGTTGAAAAAGTCGTCTCTTCAACGCTATGTCCAGTCAAAAGGCACCCTCTTTCTTCACACCATTCCATAAGCAACTTATAGAAATTTTCACAATATAAGCGGTTTGTTAAGTTGTAATATTCTACGCGAAACGAATATCCTTTTTTATCGTCGATAAAAAGGTACAACAACCCGTCTTTCAAATTTTTACCATACTGTGCTCTATACTCTTCTTCCGTAACACTCGAAATAGGGGTTTGGTAGCGAAAATATTGAGGTTCGTCGGTAAAAAAGCCTACAAGTTCTTTACCGAAACGAGAAGCGAATCGATCGTAATATTTTTCATGCGTTTCAGCGATAAAAAGTCTGGTTACGGCCGGGTTGAGTATATCCGTATAAGCATCTGATTGAAGTTTATAAATCGTATGATACTTTCCCTTTATATCTTCGCGAACTTTCAATAGACGTGCACCATTCTCTTTCGTGTACTCATACACAGCGTATGCGCTATCGTCATATTCGTCCAAAATAGCATATTTTAAGTAACATGCACGATTTGCCTCGTTTTTTAGTAATTTACCTCCGACAAAACCACTCGGCCAACCATTCTCATCATATATCCAAACACGCATTCCCAAACGCTTGGCGGTATCAAGACTGACTTCTACCGCGTCGAACCATTCTTCGGACAAATAATCGGTAATAAGCCCCGTACGCGCATGAAAAACAAACCCGCCAAGCCCGTATGAATGCATCTCTTCGATTTGACGAATAATTTCAGATTTTTCCAATTTGGAATTTAGGCTCCAAAACGGTATAGGTTTATAATTATCGGTAGAGACGTTTTTAAGCAAATCTAAAATCCCTGTCGATAAATGATTTTTTTTCATAATATATACCCCGTTAACAATCAAACTCGCGCCCGAGTAAAGTAGTCAAAATAGTTTGTGCGTATAATCTATGTCCAAAGTCGTTTGGATGATTTATATTGTTTGCCGTCATATCGCGATAGCGCTTAACCTTTAATATGTGACTATGCAATTCCGTTACATCTGCAAAACCGACAAAAGAATATTCATTTTCTATCATTGCAAGATCTTCATGAAAAACACATTGATTTGCAAACCAAAATTCATCCGACTCATTATTCGGCATAATTGAAGAAATTAACATTATTTCCGTCTGTGGAAGCATAAAATGAATCTTTTCTACCATCTCTTTTATCATCGCTCTATAAACAGATTGCGGCGTTGCCGGATCATTCATTCCAAATGCTATAAATACAAGATCAGGCGAGTAAGCGATTACGCGCTCGTCTAAATTGTCTCGCCCCCACTCTGTATTCATGCCCCCAACCGATGTATTTATCAATTCGATTTTTGAATGGTACGTTTTTCTCAAGTACTCACAGACCAATTCGGGGAAAGGCGGCATAAACGGCGGGATCTCTCCGCCCTGTTGCGTTCCGCTTGCATTACATCCAGTTGAAATACTGTCTCCATAAAAAAGAAATCTACACGGCTGACCATCTTTCAATCTGTTAATAACGCGAGTAAATTTTTCCGTTTTTGCAACAGGTATAGGGCCATCCCAGGCGTCGTCGTGCATATAAGTTACTGCAAGTTGCATCTTAGTA
>CAZMBL010000142.1:0-1653 GCA_964564605.1 uncultured Oscillospiraceae bacterium | reverse complement strand
CATTACCTGTGTGGACACCCCTGAGGATGTGTCCTACGGCAAGTATGTCGTAGAACCGCTGGAGCGTGGCTACGGCATGACGCTGGGTAACTCCCTGCGCCGCATTCTGCTCAGCAGCCTGCCCGGTTACGCGGCAACCTCCATCAAGATCGCCGGTGTGCAGCATGAGTTCTCCACTATCCCCGGAATCACCGAGGATGTGACTGAGATCGTGCTGAATATCAAGCGCCTGATCGTCAAGCTCCACTGCCAGGGTGTCAAGACCGTGTATGTCGATGCGGTCGGCCCCTGTGAAGTCACAGCCGGCGATATCAAGGCCGATGGCGAGGTCGAAATCCTGAACCCGGAACTGCATATCTGCACTCTGGGCGAAGGTGCCACCTTTAATATGGAGATCACCCTGTCTCAGGGCCGTGGCTATGACAGCGCGGAGCGGAATAAAACCCCGCAGACCGTGATCGGCGTGATTCCCATCGACTCCATCTATTCCCCCGTCAAAAAGGTCAACTATACCGTGGAGCCCACCCGTGTGGGCGACCGGACAGACTATGACAAGCTGACGCTGGAAGTCTGGACGGATTGCACCATCTCTGCCAAGGATGCCGTGTCTCTGGGTGCGAAGATCCTGAGCGATCATCTGACGGTGTTCACCAATCTGTCCGACTCGGTCAACACCGGCTCCACCGTGGTGGAGAAGATTGCTGACCGCCCGGATGCCAAGCTGGCCATGACCATTGACGAGCTGGATCTGTCCGTTCGCAGCTTCAACTGCCTGAAGCGTGCCAATATCAACACCGTGGCTGACCTGATCAGCAAGACCGGTGAGGATATGATGAAGGTGCGCAATATGGGCAAGAAGTCTCTTGACGAAGTTCAGAAGAAGCTGGAGATGATGGGCCTGTCCCTGGCCAGTGAGGATGCTGGCAGCAACAACTAATGCTACTGTAAATTGTCAATAAGGAGGAAACGTTCATGTTTGGCACTCGTAAGCTGGGCAAGACCAGCGAACAGAGAAAAGCACTCCTGCGGCAGCAGGTCACGGATCTGCTGAGAAACGGCAAAATGGAGACCACCTTCTTCCGGGCCAAGGAAGTCCAGCCCGTTGTGGAGAAGATGATCACCCTGGGCAAGAAGGGTAACCTGGCTGCCTACCGGAAGGCCCTGTCCTTCATCACCGATGAGGATATTGCCAACAAGCTGTTCAAGGAGATCGCTCCCAACTATGCCGACCGCAACGGCGGCTATACCAGAGTGACCCGTATCGGCGCCCGCCGCGGTGATGCTGCCGAAATGGCCATCATCGAGCTGGTCTGATCCGGCCCAACTGAAAATGAAAGTGCGCTGCGCCACCCGCAGCGCACTTTTTGCATGGTAAAACACCGCCGGAAAGAAATCCGATCGGCTCCTTGTGATCATCGTTCCCAATCGATCAATGCATATGCAAATAGCCTAAGCTGCTTCCGTAGCCGGCGGCATCTTAGGCTCTGTTAACGTTTCTTAGGGAACTTCTATTGTTGGAATATGTGCATCATCAGCAAGTTGTTGCAAAAACCGTTTCACCAGTTTTGCTTGCAGGCTATTATACTCCAAGCTAAGAAATGTAGCAGCATAGCGATTCAACACCATAACTGTCACTTCTTGTCAAATTTTAGA
>CAZMBL010000141.1:0-1838 GCA_964564605.1 uncultured Oscillospiraceae bacterium | reverse complement strand
AGTGTGAGCACTGGCTCGGAATGACATAGGTTTATTTGGGCTGTGTACTATGTAAGCGAGGTCTATTTTCAATGAAAGTTGCGATTACCGGCAAGGGCGGCGTGGGAAAAACCACACTGGCCTCCACATTGGCCCGGCTGTATGCCGATGAGGGGCGCACCGTGCTGGCGGTGGATGTGGACCCGGATGCCAATCTGGGACTTGCCCTTGGACTGGAGCAGGCGGAAGTGGACAGCATTGTGCCCATTTCCAAAATGCGCACGCTGGTGGAAGAACGCACCGGCGCGAATGAAGCCAACAAATTCTTCAAGCTCAACCCCTATGTGGCGGACATTCCGGAAAAATACGCCCGGGACATCAACGGTGTCAAGCTGCTGGTGATGGGCACGGTGGATGTGGGCGGCAGCGGCTGCGTATGCCCGGAGCATGTGATGATCAAAGCCGTGCTCTCAAACCTGACCTACCGGAAAAACGATGTGGTCATCATGGATATGGAGGCCGGTCTGGAGCATCTGGGCCGTGGCACCGCCATGAATATGGATCAGTTCATCGTGGTCATTGAGCCGGGGGCCCGCTCCGTTCAGACCTACCGCAATGTCAAGCGCCTGGCTGCCGATCTTGGAATCCGGCAGGTTCGGGTGGTGGCCAGCAAGGTTCGGGATGAAAAAGACGAGGCTTTCATCCGTGAAGCCATTCCGGCGGAGGATCTGCTGGGAATCGTACACTACGATCCGCAGGTTATAGATGCCGACCGGCAGGGAAAATCGCCCTATGATTTCAGCCCCCGCTCCGTTGAGGAGATCCAGAGGATCAAGACCGTCCTCGACCGCGAATAAACAAAATAACAGGAGGAAATACCGTGACACTTTTTGATCGAGTTTTCGGCGGCAACGATTACAACTATAACCGCACCGTCGCCGCAATTGACGAGGCCATCGCCGCCAACGGCGAGTCCTGTGCAGTGGCCTTCCCCAACACTGCCTACGCCCTGCCCTGCTACTACGGCATCACCGGCGTAAAAATCACCACCCTCGGGGAAATGAAGGAAGCCATGGGCAACATCCACAGCATGATGACCCGCCAGCCCCGGCTGCAGGATGCCTTCGACAGCGGCATCGCTTCCGCGCTGTGCGCCGAATTTCTGGAAGCACTGAAGTATCTCAATGGGGCCGAGCCCTATGCCGAACCGGAAATGGGCCACCTGACCGATGCTTTTGTGCGTAATCTGGGCGTGCCGCTGGTTACCGGCGATATCCCCGGTGTGGCCGTTATCATCGGCGGCGCGGACGACCCGGCAGAGACCGTGGCGCTGGCCAAGTCCTATCAGGCGCAGGGTATGCTGGTCACTGTGACCGGTGAGGGCATCCGCCATCTGGCCGATGCCGGCATGAAGACCGGCGAGGGCGTGCGCGTCTGCCCGCTGGGCTATGAGATGCAGAGCGTCATCCATGTGGTGTCCGTTGCGATCCGTGCGGCCCTGATCTTCGGCAACATCACCCCCGGTGATTACAAGGCCCTGTACAAGTACACCATGGATCGTATCCGTGCCTTTGTCAATGCTTACAAGCCCCTGTCCGATGAGATCGTATCCTATGGTGCCGGTGCCATTTGCCTGGGCTTCCCCGTCATCTCCAATGAGACGGAGAACATGTTCCGTGTTCCCAAGAGCCTGATCCAGCAGCTGGACACCACCAAGTGGAACGCCACCTCTCTGGAGGCCCGGGATATCAAGCTGAAGATCACTAAGATCGACATTCCCGTCTCCTATGCCACCGCCTTCGAGGGCGAGATCATCCGCCGCGGCGATATGCAGGTGGAAGTGGACGGCTCCCGTGTGG
>CAZMBL010000140.1:0-1851 GCA_964564605.1 uncultured Oscillospiraceae bacterium | reverse complement strand
CCATCTGGTTGACGATAAGATCCATGCCCGTTCCACCGGCCCCTACGCACTGGTGACCCAGCAGCCTCTGGGCGGCAAGGCCCAGTTCGGCGGCCAGCGTTTCGGTGAAATGGAAGTCTGGGCGCTGGAGGCTTACGGCGCGGCTTACACCCTGCAGGAAATTCTGACCGTCAAGTCCGACGACGTGACCGGCCGTGTCAAGACCTACGAGGCCATTGTCAAGGGTGCCAACATTCCCAAGCCCGGTGTGCCCGAATCGTTCAAAGTTCTGGTCAAGGAGCTGCAGGCCCTGTGTCTGGATGTGCGGGTGCTGGACGAAAACGGCAACGAGATCGAGCTGAAGGACGAGGAAGATGACGATGAGATCATCTACGCCGACAACGATGCCGAGCTGGTCGTCGGTGATACGGATGAGGTTCTGGACTCCGGCTTCGTCATTGACGAGGACGGCCCGGAAGATATTATGGATGTGTTCGGTGACATCGATGATGCCGACGCATATGAAGATTAAGGAGGCGTAACTATGGCAGATGCCACCTTTGATGCGATTAAAATTGGTATTGCGTCCCCGGAAATGATCCGGCAGTGGTCCTACGGCGAGGTCAAGAAACCGGAGACCATCAACTACCGCACCCTCAAACCGGAGCGGGACGGATTGTACTGTGAACGGATCTTCGGGCCGACCAAAGACTGGGAGTGCCACTGCGGCAAGTATAAGAAGATCAAGTACAAGGGCAAGATCTGCGACCGCTGCGGCGTGGAGGTCACCCGTTCCAAGGTTCGTCGGGAGCGCATGGGCCACATTGAGCTGGCCGCTCCCTGCTCCCACATCTGGTATTTCAAGGGAATCCCCTCCCGGATTGGTCTGGTGCTGGATATCAGCCCCAAAATTCTGGAAAAAGTTCTGTATTTTGCAGCCTATATCGTCACCGATCCCGGCGATGCCCCTCTGGCCCTGAATCAGGTACTGTCCGAGAAGGAATACCGGGACATGCGGGAAAAATACGAGGACGATTTCAAGGCCGGCATGGGGGCCGAGGCGATCAAAACCCTGCTGGAGCAGATCGATCTGGATCAGCTGTCCGAGCAGCTGCGTGAGGAGCTGAAAAACGCCTCCTCCCAGAAGAAGCTGCGTCTTGTCAAGCGGTTGGAGGTCGTGGAGGCTTTCCGGGAATCCGGTAACAAGCCCAGCTGGATGGTCATGGATGTGCTGCCGGTGATCCCGCCGGAGATCCGCCCCATGATTCAGCTGGACGGCGGCCGCTTCGCCACCTCTGACCTGAACGATCTGTATCGCCGGGTCATCAACCGAAACAACCGTCTGAAGCGGCTGATCCAGCTCAATGCACCCGATATCATCGTGCGCAACGAGAAGCGCATGCTGCAGGAGGCTGTGGACGCGCTGATCGACAACGGCCGCCGCGGCCGTGCCGTCACCGGTGCCAACAACCGTGCCCTTAAGTCCCTTTCCGACATGCTCAAGGGCAAGCAGGGCCGCTTCCGCCAGAACCTGCTGGGCAAGCGTGTTGACTATTCCGGCCGTAGCGTTATCGTGGTCGGCCCGGAGCTGAAGCTGTATCAGTGCGGTGTGCCCAAGGAAATGGCCATCGAGCTGTTCCGCCCTTTCGTGATGAAGAAGCTGGTGTCCGATGGGCTGGCCAACAATATCAAGTCCGCCAAGAAGATGATCGACAAGGGCAAGCCCGAGGTCTGGGACGCGCTGGACGATGTGATCAAAGACCGCCCCGTGTTCCTCAACCGTGCGCCTACGCTGCACCGTCTGGGCATCCAGGCTTTCGAGCCGGTGCTGGTGGAGGGCCGTGCCCTGAAGCTGCACCCCCTGTGCTGCAC
>CAZMBL010000139.1:0-1976 GCA_964564605.1 uncultured Oscillospiraceae bacterium | reverse complement strand
GTATAATAGCTCGTCTCATAAAAGAGACGGGCTTTTTCTTTTTTTGCGGTAGATATAAAAATAATAAGGAGAACAACGCATGAACAATTCCTCAATCAACGAACTTAACGAAATAGCGGCAAGAATAAAAGAAATGCGCCGCGTATACGGTTGGAGCGCTGCCGAAATGGCGGCAAAAACCGAAATTTCGGAATCAGACTATAATAGTTACGAAAATGCCGAAGCTGATCTTCCGTTTACGTTCGTGCATAAATGCGCGCTTGCGTTCGGTATCGAACTTACCGAACTGTTAGAAGGCAGCAGCCCGCGCCTTTCGTCTTATACCGTAACGCGTCACGGTTGCGGCGAACAAACGGCTAAAGAAAAGGGCATTACCATTTCTTCGCTCGCGCCGAAGTTCCGCGGTAAGCTTTCAGAACCGTATTGGGTTCGTTACGAATACCGCCCCGAGCTTTTAAATAAACCCATTCATCTCACCAAGCATAGCGGTCAAGAGTTCGACCTTGTTCTCGAAGGCAAGTTGAAAGTTCAAGTGGGCGAACATACCGAAGTGCTTTGCGAAGGCGACAGCATATATTATAATTCGTCTACCCCGCACGGTATGATTGCTGTAGACGGCAAAGACTGTGTTTTCGTAGCGGTAGTTTTATCGGGCGAAAATTCGGAGAGCGACGCTAAAGAAACTATTCTTGCAGGCGCAAAAGAAGACTCTCTCATATGCGACAAGTTCGCCGATTGCATTACCGACGAACACGGCGCGTTAAAGTCTATCGAGTTTAAAAATACCGATACGTTTAACTTCGGTTTCGATGTTGTAGACGCGATTGCGGATAAAACCCCCGATAAGCTTGCTATGCTGCATCTCGATAAAAACAAATTAGAACGCAGATTCACCTTTAAAGATATCAAAAACGCCTCTAATCAATGCGTAAATTATTTTACCTCTTTGGGTATAAAGCGCGGCGATAAGGTTATGCTGGTGCTTAAACGCCACTATCAGTTTTGGTTTTGTATGGTCGCGTTGCACAAGTTGGGCGCGATAGCGACTCCCGCGACAAGCCAACTCAAAGAACACGACTACGTATACCGTTTTACTTCGGCAGGCGTTGACGCAATCGTTTGTACTGCCGAAGACGGCGTGCTTGACATAGTAGACAATGCCGATAAAGAATACGGCAAGCTTAAAGTAAAAGTCGCCGTTAACGGAGTAAAAGAGGGATGGCGTGATTTTAACGCAGAATACGGCTTGTTTTCTTCGCATTATAATAAACCCGTTGACTATCCTTGCGGCGAGGAACCCGCGCTTATGTTCTTTACGTCGGGCACTACGGGCAATTCTAAAATGGCGGAACACAAGCATACCTACGCTTTAGGACATTTTGTAACGGCAAAGTATTGGCATTGTTGCGAAAAAGGCGGTTTGCACTTTACGATATCCGATACGGGTTGGGGTAAATCGCTTTGGGGCAAGTTATACGGGCAGTGGATGTGCGAAGGCGCTGTATTCGTTTATGATTTCGACAGATTTAAAGCGTCAGACCTATTGCCGATGTTTGCAAAATATCAGATAACCACTTTCTGCGCGCCGCCTACTATGCTCAGAATGATGATAAGAGAAGATTTATCTAAGTACGATTTTTCGTCGATACGCCATATGACGACGGCGGGCGAAGCGTTAAACCCCGAAGTGCATAAACAATTTAAGTTGCTTACGGGATTGGATATTATGGAGGGCTTCGGTCAAACGGAAACCACTCTCACGATAGCAAACCTTGCCGGTACTGTACCCAAAATCGGCTCTATGGGTAAGGCGTCGCCGCAGTATCAAGTGGAACTGTTAAACGACGAAGACAAACCCGTCGCGACGGGCGAAGTGGGTGAAATATGCGTAAACGTTAAAAACGGTGCGCCCGTCGGATTATTTATCGGTTATTATCGCGACGAAGAAAAAACGCGCGAAGCCATGCATGACGGCT
>CAZMBL010000138.1:0-2025 GCA_964564605.1 uncultured Oscillospiraceae bacterium | reverse complement strand
ATACGCTGATCAAGACCGGCATTATGGGTAGTTTGTTTGCAGCATTCAATCGGATGCTGGAGGAATATCGGATCATCACCCACAAGGGGTCGATCGTTGACGCAACTTTTGTTGATGCTCCCCGTCTGCGAAACAGCCGCGAGGACAACGAAAAGATCAAGAACGGCGAAGTTCCCGAGGAATGGAAGAAGAATCCTCACAAAATGGCGCAGAAGGACACCGATGCCCGTTGGGTGAAGAAGGGCGATGAAAAGCATTACGGCTTCGCCGACAGCAAGATGATCTTGGATTACGCTGTCATCCCTGCCAACGTACACGACAGCAACGAGTTTGAGGGTTCCTTTAACGAGCAAGACGAAGCCGCATACGCCGATAGTGCCTACGTTGGTAAGGAATTGCTCGAACATGTCCGCAATGAGGTCTGTGAAAAAGGCTATCGCTACCGGGCTGAAGAGTCCAATCCCCTCACCAACTGCCCGGTGCTGGAAGATGGTGTGGTGTTTGCGTATTCCTTCGACAGCGTGGCGTTTGCGGACAGCAGCGACCGGTAGGCCGGAAAGACATTGCGAAAAGGAGAGAATGATATGAAACGGATATTTGCCATGGTACTGCTCCTGATTTTGGCTCTCACGGCGCTGCGCGGCTGCGTAGTCTCGCAAGATCCCGCGGGCGAGCCATTGTCCATGGAGATGACCATTGCCAAAACCATGCCCAGCTGTGTGCCTTTTGAAAATCGGGAAGGAAAAGCTTACTGCCTGTATGCGTACGATGCCGAAGGCGCGCTGTGCCGGGTTTTCTGGGGCGACTTTTCCGGGCTGCAGGAAGGCGATACGATCACCGTGGATTACCATGCCGTCCGGGAGATCAAAGAAACGCAGGCCGGCAGCGGCTGGAGCCCGCGCTATGAACTGACGGCCGTCGATGTGCGGCGGTGGCATTACCCGGGCGAAAAAACCGCCAGCCATATTATAATCCAGTCTGGCGGCGATACCATCAGTCCTGTGGGCTGCATGACATGGTCGAGCGTGGAATATGCAGACGGAACCTGCACCGAAGCGACTGTGGACAAATATGATGTGGTGGATTTTGTCAATGGAAAAACGCCGTTTTCGCCGGAGAATATTCCGCAGCTTACACTGTGCGGGAGCTTATCGTGTACGCTTCCAGTGAACGGCAGTGTGGAAAATGTGTATCTGCTTTCGCAAACCGGCGATGGATACACAAAATCCGGCACAACACTCGATGACCTCTCCGCTCTGGCCCCTGGCCGGTACTATGTGGTGCTGGAGGTTCTGCTCGGCGGAAACTGCGATCCCGAGTCCCAGCAGAATTTCAGCCGCTATGAAGATGTGTTCTGCCTGATCGTGGAGGAGGCAATCGGTGTTGTGCCATATGACGAGATGCTCCGTCTGGAAGTTTCGGACGGGAAGCTGGTTTTCCGGAGAATTGCCACAACGCCCTGCATCGTCTATGCAGATGCCCCGATCAGCGAAATGTCGCAGGGAAAAATGTATGACGATCGCCATGATATTTTGACGACTGTTTTTCAGGCGATGAACGGAAAAACTGCCATTATGGACACACCGGAGTGCATCTTCCAGCACTATGTTTACATGTTTGACAACGAGCGGGAAGATGTCCCATGGCATTACAGCTTTGCGATTAGCGACTGTGGCGCAGTTTTGATTAAAAACAACAATGCGCTGATCTGCTCGATCAAGCTGACCACGGAAGAAATCCAGTCTATCCTGTCCGTGCTTGCATTGCAGCAGAATGCGTAAATTGATAGGCCATTGAAGCCCGGCCCGCAATGACAGCAGGCCGCGGTGCGGCGATCCAAAAATAAGCACCCCATGATTTTCCGACTTCCGGGAAAATCATGGGGTGTTTTGCGTCCGCGTGTGCAGTTGCAGTCATATGTATTACTAAACATCTACAAGTTCGGCTGTGGACTTGCGGTCGCGATCTTTACGTAAGCGTCAATTCTAATAGCATATAAAAAGCTCCGGCTCTGAGAATTTGTCT
>CAZMBL010000137.1:0-2079 GCA_964564605.1 uncultured Oscillospiraceae bacterium | reverse complement strand
GTCGGGGCTTTGGTTTCCGTCCACTCACCGAATTTATGAGCTTCCTTATTCTGAACATCACCGCAGGGGCACTCGTCCCAGTGTCCGTCGGCGTCGTGGTTCAGCGCATATTCGTGGGCGGTGTAGGTGTTCTTGAAACTCATTTCTTCCAGACTTTCACCATACCAGTCGAATTCGTAATATCCGGGTTCTATTTCCGTGGCGGGATAAATTGCGATATGGAATGCGGGAATATCGGGTTCGGAGATCATATCGCTTGCAAGGGACGCATCTTCGATGAACAGCAGTGCATAGACCGCATTATCGTAAGTCCAGTTTTCCGCGCCGTCATTAACCTGTCTTACCAGAGCGCTCTCGCAGAGCAAGCTGCGGATATCTTCGAAAAAGCCGGTAAATTTCAGCTTACCTGAATAATCTCCCTCGCCGTCTGTCGTGACGCTGCCCTCGATGGTTACATCGGGTTCCCAATCGCCGCTCTTGCTGCCCAGCAGTTCGAGCTCGAAGGTCTTTTCGCCGGGCTCGGTATTGTCACCCAGATCTACCGCCATAGTAAAAGGTACTTCCACCGTGATTTTTTCTTCCCAAACGGGTGACATGACCATTCCGGCATTTTCCGTATACGATGCGCCGAGATCATAGATATTGCCCTGCTCATCCTGCCAGCCGAGCTGCCTAAAGCCTTCACGCGTGAAGGTATCTTCGCTCAAAGTATATGCCTCGCCGTCAAATTTCACACCGGAGGGGACACTTCCCTCGCCGTCGTCGGATTTATAGTCGATCACATAATAGTCAACCGACTTTTCATATTTACTAAAACTCAGTCTTGTAATTACTGAAATTGTATGCTTTCCCGCGCTGCCGGGCGCAAATGTATATGTCGCACTGTCCATGAGTTCTGTCCAACCGCCGTTATCCACTTTATATTGATAACGAAGTTCTTCATGAGCATTCGGATAAGTTTCCAAATAGTCATCCGAAATAACCTGATCTTTGACCTCCACTGTCAGATTGCCGTCGCCGTTTTCCGTCAATTGCAAAGTGAAATCACGAATTGGAGACTCCACGATCTCTATATAATAGTCATCGTCGTTCGCATTGCCCATCTCTGTTCTGTCTACATCTGCCCAGTTTCCATTATTCTTAATTCCATATCCGTTTGCTATAAAGGCATCCAATTCGCAATTCATCCGCGTTTTCAGAACTTTATATTTTCCGCCGCCGAGCTTCGCATTTGCAGAAACTTTCATTATCCGAAACAAGCCGCCGGTAACCGTTCCATTTCCGTAGTTATCTACCTGATAAAACGTCCCTCCGGAAATATTGAGCGTACCGGCACCAGGTGAATTAACAATACCACCCTTCTCCGCCCCACTATCAGTTTTCTCCATACCAAATTTGCCGGACTTGATATTCACTGTACCATAAATATCAATGATTGATTTCCCGACAATTTTATCGAATATTCCGTCTCCATCAAACGTCACCGTAGCGCCGGAACCAACGCTGATCTCACTTATAAAGGTTTTTCCATTTGCATCAATAGTGAAATTACCTTTTGTGATCTGAATATCCGTATCATTCACATCCGCAAGACATTTTAACGTACTGCCGCTGTTCTCCTGGGCAAATGCCAGCGCAGCCGCAAACATTTCGTAACCCGTCACCGCACCGTCTGCTGTGATTACCTGGTAATTCGAATCCGCAGCGTAAACCTCCACCGACGGCAACACCAGCACCATACACAGTGCCAGCAGAATGCTCAAAATTCGATTTTTCATAAGGAGTTTCCTCGCTTTCTTCCGCATAACCATGCGGTAATTTGCTGAATCATTTGACTGCTATTCGTTTACTTTGCGGAATACTTTCTCTTTTTGCCGTAAACACCTGCTACAGTGAGCAGACCACCGCTGACAAAGAGCAGTGCAAACCACAGTGCCATATGGCTGTTATCACCGGTCTGCGGGACATCTGTCTTCTCCAGCATCGGAATTTCGGCGGTTTCGACATAGTCGCAGACGGAGCATACACGCTCCTTCTCGCCCTTGGCTGTATGCGTCGGGGCTTTGGTTTCCGTCCACT
>CAZMBL010000136.1:0-2150 GCA_964564605.1 uncultured Oscillospiraceae bacterium | reverse complement strand
TAATTTGGTATCCACTGTATATTGCGGATTTTTGCATTTATGCGGTGTTGCCCTATACATTTTCTGAGGTTCCCACGACACCGCAGTACCGTGCATTCTGAAAAACGACTTCCGGCAGTCAAAACAATTGCCGGAAGCGTGAATCATGGGATACGGACATCCATTTGAAATTTGATCATGTTCTCTTCCGGAATAAGGCAATAGCAAGCACCTTCGTTTTCGATTTTTCCTTGGACAGAAACTTCATAGGAGAATCCTGCGTGCGTTCCCCGAATAGAATGCGCCTCCATACACAGAAAGGTGTCCTTATCGATGTTTCCTGTGTAATACTGCAGCCTCCCGCAGCCAGAGATTTCGATGCTATCTTCGGTAAATATAATGACACCGGTTGAACCATCGCCAAATCTGACTGTGACCGTAAGTTGCGTTTCATGTTCCGTTTCAACAAGAATGCCCTGAACGCATTTTTCAAAAGCAAGCTCACATGTTTTGCCGTCACAGCTCCATATGCGGGAATCTACAATCGGCAAATTGTCATATATGGCTAAATAACCGGTGCACCTTTCTGTCAGATAGCGCTCCCGATAACGGTCATCGAATTTGGTCAGATCCCGGAAAATCAGTCTGTTTTTATAAAGGAAAAGATTCGACCTGTAGTTTTTACAATTGTACCAGACGGTCTTGATACCGTTGCCGTTCCAGTCCTTCAGGGCGATCTGTGCGGTAGGCGCAGAGAGAGAATAGTTAGCCTGATACCAGAGACCGGTATCGCCCAACTTTTCCACGACCAATTCCCCGCGAGCAGCCATCCGGCAGATCTTTTCAATTTGCATTTGATATCCGTCACCGAACAATGGCCAGCCGAAGGAGTTCTCCTGACCGGTAGTGGCCTGCACATGCGAAAGAACGGGAGTCTGATAGTAGGACTCCAAATACCAGTCGATCATATCCGGATTTTGTCCGGATTTCCAGGCCGGCTCCATCGTCCACACGGAGGCGTTAGGGGTATGATCATATTTGCGTTCGTCATAATTGTAGATCGGATCGGCACCAAGCATGCGAAATACAGGTGCCGGAATTTGATTTTCTATTGCCTGTGCAGGCGCCAGCATGTTGTTTTTGGAGGGATAGTATCCCCCGCTGGAATAACCGCCCCAGAGAGTATAAGCATCTACGGCATATTGCTCCCTGCAATTGCAAAAAGCTTTCATGCCGTATTTTTCACACATGTAACGCATGGAATGGCTGTCAAGCACCCATGATCCAGCTACCTGCGGATAATATCCAAACAGCTCATAGAATGTAGAAAACACTTCATCAATGATTTTTTCCCGCTCGGTGGGCGTGTATCCTTCCAGAAAGCCGACATTGACATGCCAATCCCAATCCCAGTCCAAGCGGCCGTTCCATTGCAATCCAATTTTCTCGATCAACTGTCTGCAGGTTTCGAACCACACCCCCAACTCCATGTCATCGTCCTGTTCCCGAAGAAACAGATCTTGAAAATCATCCCGTAGCATGGCATCATATTGCAGCAGAAACGTGTTGGGAATCCCGTATTTCTTGTTGCAGCGGATCTGCTGTGCCACCGGTGTGTACAGATCCATCTCACAGCGGGGTTCCGTACCGCGAACAAAGTTGACAATATTTATCGCCTTTTTCATATGATGTCCTCCTGAATATTCTGTGGATACGTCAGTTTTTGAGAGCATGTACAAAACGTATTCCACCGGAATCATAGCAAGCAGCCCTATGCAGATGTAATTACCGCTTTGTAGTTGTACCACGCCACATATTTAACATATATCATATCACAGCTGGGGAAAAAAGTCACCGAAAACCGTAAAATGGATAGAATTGTACAAGTTGTTGCGGTATTTGTGTAAAAATGCAACATTCCGCTTCAAATCTGCTGTGGAGCCGGATCGCCTTTTCCGGAGATGACGGAGAAGCCCCCTGCTTTTCTGGGTTCGGAAAAGCAGGGGGCTGTTGTATCTAACCGTGGGACTGTCAAGGTGGATTTGATGCCTTACAATGACAGAACTTCATGGCGTGTTGGTAAAGGTCTTTTTTACCGGCTTTCCAGGTAGCGGCAGGCGGCGGTGGCGCCGTCGGCCGCGGCGGTGGTGACCTGCCGGATGCCTTTGCTG
>CAZMBL010000135.1:0-2200 GCA_964564605.1 uncultured Oscillospiraceae bacterium | reverse complement strand
GTTCCTGAATCAGCACGGTCTTGCCGACACCGGCACCGCCGAACAGGCCGATCTTGCCGCCCTTGGCGTAGGGGCAGATCAGGTCGATGACCTTGATACCCGTCTCCAGAATTTCGGTGGCGGGCTGCTGCTCCTCATAAGCGGGGGCGCTGCGGTGGATGGGCCAGCGCTCGGTTTCCGGCATGGGGGCACCTTCGTCAATGGGCTGACCCAGCAGATTGAACACACGGCCCAGACATGCTTCGCCCACGGGCACCGTGATGGGGGAGAGAGTATCGGTGGCAACGGCTCCGCGCTGCAAACCGTCGGTAGAACTCATGGCGATGCAACGCACCACATTGTCACCGATGTGCTGCGCGACCTCGGCCACGATGGTATGCTCCCCGTTGGGAACCTCGATGGCGGAAAGCAGCTGGGGCAGATGGTCATCGGAAAAGCGGATGTCGAGGACCGGACCCATGATCTGGATCACGGTGCCTGTATGATTGGCCATTAGTAGTCAACTCCTTATCGGGATTTTGTTAGGGAACCTCAGGAACCGGCAACGATCTCTGTGATCTCCTGGGTAATGGCAGCCTGACGGGCACGGTTGTACTTCAGACTGAGATCAGCGATCATATCGTCCGCGTTCTGGGTGGCGGAGTCCATGGCAGTGCGGCGGGCCGCCTGCTCGGAGGCACGGCTCTCGCACAGGGCACCGTAAATCATGCCGCCCACATACTCAGGGATAATGGCCTGTAGCACCTCGGTGCTGTCCGGCTCGTAGAGAATGTCGGCAGATTGACCCGAAGAATGGGTATCCCGCCGGGAAAGGGGTAGAAGGGGCAAAGTGGCCGGCGTCTGGGAAAGCACGGAGACAAAGTTGGTGTAGCCGACACGGATCTCATGATACTCGCCGGAAAGATAGCCCCGGCACAGCATTTTCGCAATGGAGAAGCAGTCGCCCACGGAAACATCCTCGGCTTCCAGATACTGCCGGGTCAGCAGCGGCACCTGACGGGCCTGAAAAAAGTCCACGCACTTCTTGCCGATGGGCAGAACGACTGCGTCCTTTCCTTCCATTTCGGCCCAGCACAGCTTGAGAATGTTGCTGTTGTAGCCGCCGGCCAGCCCACGGTCGCCGGCGATCACCACATACACGGTGCGCCCGGTGGGGCGGGGGGTCAGGTAGGGGCAGTCGCATTCACTGCCGGAGTCAACGATGTCGCCAATGGCGGCATAAAGCGTCTCAAAATAGGGACGGGAGTTCAGCACCTGCGCCTGCGCGCGCCGCAGCTTGGAGGAGGCCACCATTTCCATGGCTTTGGTGATCTGCCGGGTGGACTCCATACTGCGGATGCGGGTCTTGATCTCCTTGGAGGAAACACCTGCCATGACAGCGCGCCTCCTTTACACCTGCGGATGGAATTCCGCCAGCAGATCACCCAGAGCGTGCTTGAGCTCTTCCTCGGCGGTCTGTTCCAGCTTGCCGGTGCGGCGGATGGCTTCCAGAACATGGCTGTAGCGGGTGTCCATATGCTCGGCCAGACGGGTCTCGAATTCGGGGATCTGGTCAACGCTCAGATCATTGAGATAACCGCCGGTGACGGCATAGATGATGCACACCTGCTGGGCCACTTCCTTGGGTGCGTTGTTCTTCTGCTTCAGCACGGCAACGATCCGCTCACCCAGTGCCAGACGGGACTTGGTATCGGCATCCAGATCAGAGCCGAACTGGGCAAAGCTCTGCAGCTCCCGGTACTGGGAATACAGCAGTTTCAGGGAACCGGCCACCTTCTTCATGGCCCGGATCTGGGCATCACCGCCCACACGGGACACGGAAATGCCGGGGTTCACGGCAGGCATGACGCCGGCGTTGAACAGCTCGGTCTCCAGGAAGATCTGGCCGTCGGTGATGGAAATGACATTGGTGGGGATATAGGCGGAGACATCGCCGGCCTGGGTCTCGATGATGGGAAGGGCAGTCAGACTGCCGCCGCCGCGTTCGTCGGACAGCTGGGCGGCACGCTCCAGTAGCCGGGAGTGGAGATAGAACACATCGCCTGGGTAAGCTTCCCGTCCGGGGGGACGGCGGATCAGCAGGGAAATGGCACGGTAAGCCACGGCGTGCTTGCTCAGGTCATCATAAATCACCAGAACATCCTTGCCCTGATCCATAAAGTATTCACCGATGGTACAGCCGGAGTAGGGGGCAATATAC
>CAZMBL010000134.1:0-2202 GCA_964564605.1 uncultured Oscillospiraceae bacterium | reverse complement strand
TATACCATATCTGGAGCCTATATGGTAGTGCGGATTAAATCAGAGGTTCCCTAAAGCCGCAGCTTCGGCTCCATATCGCTGGTCAAAAGCAGCTGCTGCCCCGTGATGGGATGGGAAAAGGCCACACTGGTGGCACACAGCTGCTGCCCGGTCAGCCCCCGTGCCAGAGAAAAGGCCCGGGTCTCCTCGCTGCCGTACTGGGGATCGCCAAGAATGGGAAAGCCAAAATGGGCGCAGTGCAGCCGCAGCTGATGGGTGCGGCCGGTGATGGGCCGCAGTTCCAGCAGGGAGCAGCCATCCTCCCGCCGCAGCACCCGGTAGCCGGTGGCGGAGGGCTTGCCCTCCGGGCTGACGCAGCGCAGCAGGCTGGGCAGAGGACAGCGCTCGATGGGCCCTTCCAGCACGCCGCTGTCCTGCACCGGGCCGCCATAGACCCACGCCCGGTAGCGCTTGTCCGGGGGCGTGGCTTGCAGCAGGGCATGGACATGGGCGTTTTTCGCCACCAGCACGATGCCGAAGGTATCCCGATCCAGCCGTGTGATGGGGTGGAAAGCCCCGATCCGGCCGGTTTTTTCATAATATCCCGCCACGAAATTGGCCAGCGTCCCCTCGTTTCTGGCTCGGGAGGGGTGGATCAGCATCCCCGCCGGCTTGTCAACCGCCAGAAGATACTCGTCCTCGTACAAAATGTGCAGCGGCCCGTCCTGCGCGGGGTAGGCTGGGCGTTCCTGCTCCAGCAGGACGGTGATGGTGTCCCCCGGAGACACGGAATAGTCCGTATGAACCGGCTGCCCGTTGACCAGCAGCCGGTCTTGCCATTTCAGCCGGTTGATCAGTCCGGCGGACATGGCCATCTCTCCCCGCAAAAAGGAGGACAGCCGCCCGGCGCGGCGGGCCTGATGTTCCAGAGTCAAATTTCTCCCCCCCTTGGATAAAAACGCAGGGCGCGCCGCCAATGGCAGCACGCCCTGTTATCGGTTTCTCAGTTCAGTGCGGCCTTGGCCTTCTCCACCACGGCGGCGAAAGCGGTGGCATCCTGAATGGCCAGCTCGGACAGGCTCTTACGGTTCATGGTGATACCGGCCTTCTTCACGCCGTTCATGAACGGCGTGAAGAAGGCCGGTATCACCATGAACCGTAAGAGCCTGTCCGAGCTGGCCATTCAGGATGCCACCGCTTTCGCCGCCGTGGTGGAGAAGGCCAAGGCCGCACTGAACTGAGAAACCGATAACAGGGCGTGCTGCCATTGGCGGCGCGCCCTGCGTTTTTATCCAAGGGGGGGAGAAATTTGACTCTGGAACATCAGGCCCGCCGCGCCGGGCGGCTGTCCTCCTTTTTGCGGGGAGAGATGGCCATGTCCGCCGGACTGATCAACCGGCTGAAATGGCAAGACCGGCTGCTGGTCAACGGGCAGCCGGTTCATACGGACTATTCCGTGTCTCCGGGGGACACCATCACCGTCCTGCTGGAGCAGGAACGCCCAGCCTACCCCGCGCAGGACGGGCCGCTGCACATTTTGTACGAGGACGAGTATCTTCTGGCGGTTGACAAGCCGGCGGGGATGCTGATCCACCCCTCCCGAGCCAGAAACGAGGGGACGCTGGCCAATTTCGTGGCGGGATATTATGAAAAAACCGGCCGGATCGGGGCTTTCCACCCCATCACACGGCTGGATCGGGATACCTTCGGCATCGTGCTGGTGGCGAAAAACGCCCATGTCCATGCCCTGCTGCAAGCCACGCCCCCGGACAAGCGCTACCGGGCGTGGGTCTATGGCGGCCCGGTGCAGGACAGCGGCGTGCTGGAAGGGCCCATCGAGCGCTGTCCTCTGCCCAGCCTGCTGCGCTGCGTCAGCCCGGAGGGCAAGCCCTCCGCCACCGGCTACCGGGTGCTGCGGCGGGAGGATGGCTGCTCCCTGCTGGAACTGCGGCCCATCACCGGCCGCACCCATCAGCTGCGGCTGCACTGCGCCCATTTTGGCTTTCCCATTCTTGGCGATCCCCAGTACGGCAGCGAGGAGACCCGGGCCTTTTCTCTGGCACGGGGGCTGACCGGGCAGCAGCTGTGTGCCACCAGTGTGGCCTTTTCCCATCCCATCACGGGGCAGCAGCTGCTTTTGACCAGCGATATGGAGCCGAAGCTGCGGCTTTAGGGAACCTCTGATTTAATCCGCACTACCATATAGGCTCCAGATATGGTATA
>CAZMBL010000133.1:0-2230 GCA_964564605.1 uncultured Oscillospiraceae bacterium | reverse complement strand
TGTAGGAGATACGGGAGCCGGCGTCAGCAGAGTTGACGATGGGCTTGCCGTTGGTGCGGTTGTAGACCTTGATACCGGCCTCGATGGCCTTCTTGTTGGCGGTATCCAGCGCCAGCGGGACATTGTTGAAGTTCTCCTGCAGCAGCTTGACCGCCCACATCATGCGCTCCGGGCCGTCCTTCTCGGCAGGGCCAATGTTGACGTCCAGATAGGTGGCACCGGCCTTGATCTGCGCGGCGGCACGCTCCAGAATGGGTGCGGGATCCCGCTCGTCCATAGCTTTGCGGATGGCGGGCGCGATGCAGTGGATCCGTTCGCCGATGGTGACGAAGGTCTTGGCCTCGGGGTTGTGACCCTTGTAGGAAACGCCCATGTCCACGATCTCGATCTTGGGTACCCGGGTGGCCAGCAGCTCATCGAAGGACAGCTCCTTGACCTCTTCCTTGACGGTACCGGCCTTGGCGGCACGCTCAGCCTCAGCAGCCTTGACGGCGGCCTCATACTCCTTGTCCTTCATGAACTTGGGCAGCTGCACAGCCTCCAGCGGGCCGACGACCACGTTCCAGTCGGGCAGCTTTTCCTGAATCTCGCCCTTCATCACGGCCACCTTGCCGGGGATGATCAGGGTGCGGTTTTTGATCTTGTTGGCGATGTCCAGCTCCTCGAAGGTCTTCTTGACCGTGGTGGCGGAGAACTTGCCGGCGGCCCACGCGGTCAGCACGGACATACCGGAAGCATCGGTGATGATCAGGTTCACCGGCTGGTTGCTGCGCTCGAGTTCGCCGGAGACCAGGAAGTAGGTCAGCGCGAAATCAACGGTCAGCGCGCAGGGGCTGTTCTCATCGGCACCGTTGATGGGGTAGATCTTGGCTTCCACCTTCATGGGCTTCTGCGGATCGGTGAAGATGTTCTGACGCAGGCCGTACAGCGGCAGAGCCTGTGCATAGCTCATACTCTCCATGACGATGATGGAGCCGTACTTTTCGGTGAACAGAGCGGCATAGGCCGTCTGCAGGCGGCTGTCGCCATGGGCGATTTTCGCCACATTGACGATGGAGGGATAGCCGAAGCTGCGGTCGCCATCCTTAATGGCGGTGCGGCGCACCAGAACGGCGTTGCGGAAGGTCTCCTTCGCGTTGGAAGAGGTGACATCCAGCACAAGGTTCTTGTTGCCGGCGCCTTCCAGCTTCTTGACGGTGTCATACAGATCGGACAGGTTCTCTGCCCAGACACCCAGGGTGATGCCCTTGGCGGTTGCCAGTGCGTTCATGGCTTCCCAGTTGTCGGGCGTTGCGCCATCGAGGATCACGTCCTTGCCGCAGACCTCCAGCGCAGCCTTCGCGCACTCCACATCCCAGCACTCCAGCACCAGACTGCGGCCGGTAGCGGCGGCCTTGGCCACCAGTGCGGCGTACACGGCGGGATCGGACTGCTTATTGGCCACATGGACAAATTCCACATACATCCGCTCACCGATACGCTCATAGTCGATCTTCTGCAGATCGGCCAGCTTCTGATCAGCATCCTCGCAGTCGGTGCAGACGCACACGGCGAACAGGTTCTTGTTGACCAGTGTCTTCTCGTGACGGAACAGAACGGTTTCGCCGCCCAGCTTGTGCTCACCAACGGTGATGGTCTTCATCGCGGGAGCGGTGGACTCGTTCAGCGCAGCCTTGGCTTCGTCAGAGAAATAGGGGCACTTATCGATGGAAACGGCGCCCTGCGCCACCTTCATGCAGAAAGCCATACAGGTGGGGCTGCCGCATTCCTTACAGTTTTTCTTGGGAGACATCTTAAAGATGTCAAGACCTTTTAATGCCATGATATGTATCCTCCTTATCCGATCAGATCAGCTCAGAAATGAACTTCTTAATGGTAGCGACAGCTGCCGGATGGCGCAGCACCACCGCATCGGCGCCGCCGGTCAGATCGGCAGCGGCCGTGGCCACTTCCATATCGATGGCGCGCTCTTCCTGGCTGCCCCAAGCGGGCTCGTCCTCTTCGGAGGCGGTAGATTCCTTGACGCTCCATGTATCCAGAGAAACCGCCGCCAGAATGGGCATCTGCAGGTCGGCATCGGACTGGGCCAGCGCGGCCAGACGGATCCGGTCGAAAGTGGAAGCGGCATACTCGTAGCCATAGCCAACGGCAGCGGTGCCAATGTCCATCACCACGTTTTCCGGCTTGACGGTCAGGCCCTTGAGCATGATGTTCAGCTGCTTGGCCAGGT
>CAZMBL010000132.1:0-2245 GCA_964564605.1 uncultured Oscillospiraceae bacterium | reverse complement strand
AGGTCGGCGACACCGTTCGTGTGCATGTTCGCATCAAGGAAGGCTCCCGTGAGCGTATCCAGGTTTTCGAGGGTACTGTCATTGCCCGTAAGCATGGCGGCATCACCGAGACCATCACCGTCCGCCGTATTTCCTACGGTGTCGGCTGCGAGAAGGTCTTCCCCCTGCATTCTCCCAACGTGGCCATGATCGAGACTGTCCGCAAGGGCAAGGTTCGTCGTGCCAAGCTGTACTACCTGCGTGACCGTTTTGGCAAGGCTGCCAAGGTCAAGGAGAGAGTGTAATTTCCAATTTCATAAAAAAAGAGGGGAAACCCTCTTTTTTTATTTGCCATTTTGCCGCAAAGCGTGTATAATGATATCAGTCAATTTATACGCAAAAATACCCCGGAGGATTTTTTCCATGCGTTACCTGAACAAAACAACTCAACAGGAGCAGCCGCAAAAGCAGTCCCGGTCCAATCGTGGCCGGCAGCTGTTTCGGGACTGCCGGGAGATCATTGCCATTTTGATCCTGTTCATGATTTTCTATATGTTGTGCTTCCGCATTGTCATCGTGGTGGGCGGCTCCATGTTCGATACCCTGATGGATGGCGACCGGCTGGTTCTGCTGAGCAACGTCTTTTACCGGGAACCGGCCTGCGGCGATATCATTGTCGCCAGTAAGGACTCCTTCCGGGGCGGCGAATGCATTGTAAAGCGGGTCATCGCCACGGAAGGGCAGACCGTAGACATCGATTTTTCCACCGGTGCGGTGTATGTCGATGGGCAGCTGCTGGATGAGCCCTATCTGTATTCCCAGACCATGCTGGCCGAGGGTATCAAATTTCCCCTGACCGTGGACGAAGGGTGCCTGTTCGTTATGGGAGACAACCGGATGGACTCCTGCGACAGCCGCAGTCCCCAGATCGGCCTGATCGACCGGCGGGAGGTGCTGGGGAAAGCGGTGTTTCTCCTGTTTCCGGGCACCCACGGCGGCACCGAAAGCCTGGATCTTTCCAGAATAGGGGGGCTTGGCTGATGGAAGATAAGGTCAATATTCAGTGGTACCCCGGCCATATGACCAAAACCCGGCGGCAGCTGGAGCAGGATCTGAAGCAGGTGGACGCGGTGTGTGAAATTCTCGATGCCCGCATCCCCATCTCCAGCCGCAACCCGGATCTTGACAGCCTGTGCGCCGGCAAGCCCCGCATCGTGGTGCTCAACCGGATGGATCTGGCGGATCCTGCCGCGACACGTCGCTGGGCGGAGTATTTCCGCAGCACCGGTGCCGTCACCGTCTGTGCCGACTGTAAAAGCCGCAGGGGACTCGACGGTTTTGCGCCCGCCGTGCGGGAGGCCTGCGCCGGGAAGCTGGCCCGGGATGCCGCCCGTGGCATGAACCGGCCCCTTCGGGTGATGATCGTGGGCATTCCCAACGTGGGAAAATCCACCCTCATTAACCAGATCGCCGGGCGCAAGGGTGCGAAGGCCGAAAACCGCCCCGGTGTCACCCGGGGGAAGCAATGGGTCACCGTTGACCCCAGCCTGTTGCTGCTGGATACTCCCGGTATCCTCTGGCCCCGGTTTGAGGATGCCCGCGTGGGGCTCATGCTGGGTTTTACCGGCGCAGTCAAGGAAACCGTGCTGGATCTGGAAGACCTGGCCGCCCGGCTGATGGTGCTGCTCAATGAGCGCTATTCCGATGCGCTGGCAGAGCGCTATGGGATCAACTGCCCCGCCGACACACCGGGTTGGGAGCTTCTGGAGCAGGCCGGCCGCCGTCGTGGCTATCTCATGGCCCGTGGAGAAGTGGATCTGACCCGGGCCTCGCGCAATATTCTTGATGAATTCCGCAGCGGCAAGCTGGGCCGCTTTACGCTGGAGGTGCCAAATGGCTGAAACACCCCAACTCTGGACAATTGAGCACGAATTTTATGAGCAGGGCGTACAATTGATCTGCGGCGTGGACGAAGCCGGGCGTGGCCCGCTGGCCGGGCCGGTTTGCGCCGCCGCCGTTATTTTGCCCCGTGATCTGGAAATTCCCGGCCTGAACGACAGTAAAAAGCTGTCCGATGCCCGCCGCCGGAAGCTGTTTCCCGTCATTCAGGCCCAGGCCCTTGCCTACGGCATTGGCTTTGCCTCCCATGAAGAGATCGATCGGATCAATATTTTGCAGGCCACCTTTCTTGCCATGGGACGCGCGCTGGAACAGCTGAAAATAAAACCGGATCTGGCACTGATCGACGGCAATCGACAAACGGATT
>CAZMBL010000131.1:0-2286 GCA_964564605.1 uncultured Oscillospiraceae bacterium | reverse complement strand
TTATGATTTCTCAGATGAAAACATCCTGAAAAGAATCAACAGGATTTAATAAATACCCTAATTACGAGAACTAACTACATTTTTAATAGAAGGTGACCGTGCCAACATTCGCTCATCTTCCCAAAAGATGAAATAAGGGCAGCAAAACCGCCATTTATGACGATTTTGCAAAAAACAACGCAAATAGCGGTTTGAAATATCAAGACGCCGATTGCGACGACTGAATAACTGTACCACGGTGGTATCTATGGAGGTATCACCGTGGTCTTTTTATATTCAAATCACCCACCATCCCAATTTCACAAAAATTCCTTTCAGGTTAATCACGCCCATACGACGATTTGCGCCTGTCCGTATTTTACTGCGGACAGGCGCATTTTGCATATTAGCGTAAATATCGGCTACTCCATGCAGAATTCAATGAAATGCTGAAAAACATTTCGTCCGACTCGGTGGACAGTTTCGATGAAAATCGTGCCAAAGCCCTTATGAACAAAAAAAGCAATCTGCAACAGCAACTGTCACAGATTGCCGATACCAAGCAAAAACGAGAAAACACCCAGTCCCGACTGGACGATATTTATACCATCCTCGACGGACTCAAGAATCACCCGATGCAATACGATGACCGAATCGTCCATCAAATCATAGAGTGCGTGATCGTCGAGTCCAAAGAGCAGATCCGCATCATCTTCGCCGGTGGCATGGAAACCGCCGAGCCACTGATTCCCGACACCAAATAACTGCAAGAGTTCAAATCTCTAACACAAATAGCGAAAAATATCTTTTTTATCGTCCATAATGGATAATCACGGAGACTCAAAATTTCCACTCCCAAACGCTGAAATATCTTTTTATAGCCCATTCCAACAAAGAAACGACGATTTTCGCGCGAAAATCGTCGTTTCTTTTTGTTCTCTTCCCTATTCATCCGGGTCTCACAGGCTCCAGGCGCAGCGCTTTCCGCAGCAGAGGCCCCCGGTGGAGCCTCTGCCATAAGGGAAAACGGTAAGCAGATGAATTAGCCGTGTTTTCTGCGCCGGTCGGTCAGAACCATCCAGACAGCGGCAGCCAGAGAAGCGATCATCGCAACCAGAATCATGGGTCGGAAGGAATCGCCGGTTCCGGGGCTGGTGGAAATGGCTTCCCACTTGGCGGTGACGGTCATATCCCGGGTTACCACGGTATCCTCGGTGACCTTCTCGCCGTTCTCGTCATACCAGCCGGCAAAGGTGTTGCCATCCTTGGTGGGCGTGGGCAGCTGGCCGATCGGCTGGCCGAAGGTCACGGTGATGGTGGTCTTTTCGGTGCCGTCATCCAGTGTCACGGTGTAGGTGTTGGCCTCCCAGCGGGCGGTCAGGGTAGCATCCTGATCTTTGTTGTACAGCGTGTCGGCAGTCACTTCCTCGCCGTTCTCGTCATACCAGCCGGCGAAGGTGTTGCCATTCTTAGTGGGCACAGGCAGCTGGCCGATTGGCTGGCCGAAGGTCACGGTGATGGTGGTCTTTTCGGTGCCGTCATCCAGTGTCACGGTGTAGGTGTTGGCCTTCCAGCGGGCAGTGAGGATGATGTCAGATCCGGCGGTGAAGACCGTCTCGGCGGTGTACTCGTTACCATCGGCATCGTACCAGCCGCCGAAGGTGTACCCCGCACGGGTAGGCACAGGCAGGGTGCCAACGGGAGTGTCTGTCTCCACATGCACAGTGGTGGGATCCACGGTGCCACCGTTGGGATCCAGCGTCACAGTGAACGCGTACTGAGACCAGCGGGCGGTGAGCACACTGTCGCAGGCGAACTGATAGGTGCTGTCGGACAGAACCTTTTCGCCATTCTCATCGAACCAGCCGATGAAGGTGTAACCCTCGCGGATGGGCTCGGGCAGAGTGCCGATGGTGCTGTCGAAGGTCACGGTGATGGGCTCCGCTTCCAGCTCGCCGCCGTTGGGATCCAGTGTGACGGTGTAGCTGTTGGCCTCCCAGCGGGCTGTCAGGGTCAGATCAGACTCCAGCGTGTAGACCGTCTCTGCGGTGTACTCGTTTCCATCCGCATCATACCAGCCGCCGAAGGTGTAGCCAGTGCGGGTGGGCTTGGGCAGAGTGCCGATAGCGCTGTCGAAGGTCACGGTAATGGGTTCCGCTTCCAGTTCGCCGCCGTTGGGATCCAGTGTAATGGTGTAGGCGTTGGCCTCCCAGCGGGCATACAGGGTCAGGTCGGCATCCAGCGTGTAGACCGTCTCTGCGGTGTATACATTGCCATCCAGATCGATCCAGCCGCCGAAGGTGTAGC
>CAZMBL010000130.1:0-2320 GCA_964564605.1 uncultured Oscillospiraceae bacterium | reverse complement strand
GCTGGACGAGGTGGAGCGGGAGCTGGGCATTGAGACCTATGCCATGAATTGGCCCATCGGCTGCGGCAAGGATTTTCAGGGCGTATACGACCGGCAGCAGAGCCGGCTGCTCTTCTTCTCCGGTCTCAACGGCCGCTCCCGGGCCGACAAGCTGGCCATTGATCTGTATGATCCGCAGGTGGCGCAGCTGCTCGACAGCGAGCAGAAGCACCGCCAGCTGATCGATGATGTGGAGCTGCTGTCCGCCGGGCGGGAAATGGATCTGCAGGAAGTTCGGGAGGGTCGCCTGAGCCCGGTGTTCTTCGGCTCCGCCCTGACCAATTTCGGCATTGAGCCCTTTCTGGAGGCATTTTTGCAGCTGACGCCCCCGCCCCTGAACCGGGTGGCGGACTGCGGCACCATCGATGCCTTTACCCCGGATTTTTCTGCTTTCGTCTTCAAAATTCAGGCGAACATGAACAAGGCCCACCGGGACCGTCTGGCCTTCATGCGTATCTGCTCCGGAAAATTCCAGCGGGATACGGAATATTTCCATGTACAGGGCAACCGGAAAATGCGTCTGAGCCAGCCCCAGCAGCTGATGGCCGCTGAGCGGGAAATCGTGGATGAAGCCTACGCCGGTGACGTGATCGGCGTGTTTGACCCGGGCATTTTCTCCATTGGCGACACCATCACCGTCCCGGGGAAGAAATTCCGCTTCTCCGGCATCCCCACCTTCGCGCCGGAGCATTTCTGCCGGGTCAGCGCCAGGGACTCCATGAAGCGCAAGCAGTTTGTCAAGGGCACGGAACAGATCGCGCAGGAGGGTGCCATCCAGATCTTCAAGGTACCCAACTCCGGCATGGAGGAAGTGATCGTAGGCGTTGTGGGCACGCTGCAATTTGACGTGTTCCAGTACCGCATGAAAAGCGAGTACGGTGTGGAGCTGCGGATGGACTACCTGCCCTATGAGGAGATCCGGCTGGTGGAAAGCTACCCCGGTGACCTGTCCGACCTGAATCTCGGCTCCGATGCGGAGCTGCTGGAGGATTACCACGGCCGCAGTCTGCTGGTATATTCCAGCTTCTGGGCCATCGATTTCATCTGCCGCCGCAACCCTGGCCTGCAGGTGCGGGAAATCGTGGTAGACGAAGGGTAATTTCAAAATTTGCGCAAAAAACCGGACGTGCCGTCTCAGCACGTCCGGTTTTGATTTTGATTTTGATTTTATCGCAGTCCCATGCAAAAGGCGACCTGTGCCACAATGGCCATGCCTGTCCAGCCGATATACCGGCAGGTGATCTCCCCGTCGGAGGGCTCCAGGCATTCGGGATTTGAAACCCGGAAGGACATTCTCAGCCGGAACATTTCCTGCACAAACAGCAGCCCAAGGATATTGAGCAGGCAGGCCAGTGTTCCGAAGAACCAGCCGGCGGCAACGCCCTTATGGGTTAGCTCCGGGTTATGCGTCAGCTCATACAGCACCTTCACGGAGGGGTTCATCCCATCGATCATCTCGCCGTTTGCATTATAGACCGTGCCATTGGAGCTGATATCCACGTCAGACCCGCCGGCCAACTTATCGTCCCCATTAATAATACCAGTAATATGCACCATTTCCAACCAGCAGTCCGCCACGGAACAGAATTTTCTCTCCCTCGCGCACTTCAAGTCCCACGACATTCGGATTCGATTCATGTCCGTAAGGCTCAGCCGTCCGATCCTCCTTCACGGTGAAGGGTTCATAGGTCTTTTCCCCGTACTGAAATGTCACCGTTCCCTTCCCGGACACGGTAAAACAGACATCCTCTCCCCGGATTTTACCGCAGTAGCGGGTCTGGCCATTTTCCTGCGCCGGCACAAGGATGACACCGCGATAGCTGTAGCCGCTCTTGCGATGGTCATGGGGTAGAACACCGCAAACATCAGGGGCAGAAGGATCATCCGCAGCAAAAGCAGCTTCTGGTAGCGGTTCAGACTTCTGACTCTTTCCGTTGGCATTTCCTCCCCAGGTTTTTGTATGATGGCTTTCCGTATTCAGTATATCATCCACGCAGGGAAAAGCCTATATAATTCTCGATTTTCTGTCAAAGCCAGTTGGATTTGCAATGGTCATCAAAGGAATGCAGACATCGTGGGGCCGCCCCCTACGGCCAGTCGGAAATCCCGGGGATTGCCACACCGGAGTGCGCATATCTCGCAATGACATGTGGTTTTTCACCTGTAGGGGCCGATTGAGGCACATCGGCCCTTTTGCGCCCGGTTCAACGGTGCATTCCGTAGGCAGCGGTAATTCGGCCGGGCGTTTCCCAACCTACCTTCTCCCGTCCTCGGCAACCAG
>CAZMBL010000129.1:0-2407 GCA_964564605.1 uncultured Oscillospiraceae bacterium | reverse complement strand
CCGGCTGGACAAGCTGATGGACATTGCCGCCCGCAGCCTGAAAACCAAGCGCACCGTCATCACCCGGCTGATGGAAAACGGCCTCTATCCCTACACAAAGCGCTATCTGGGAACCTTTGCCAACCACTTTTCCACCATCGGCCTGATCGGCATGAACGAGGTGGGCCTCAACGCCAAGTGGCTGCGGACGGATCTGACGGATCCGAAGGTGCAGCAGTTTGCCCGGGAGGTTCTCGATCATATGCGGGAGCGGCTGTCGGATTATCAGGAGCAGTACGGCGACCTGTACAATTTGGAGGCGACCCCGGCCGAGTCCACCACCTACCGCTTCGCCAAGCACGATAAGGAGTTGTATCCCGACATCATCACCGCCCATGAGGGCGCGACCCCCTATTACACCAATTCCTCCCACCTGCCCGTGGGCTATACGGAGGATATCTTCTCCGCGCTGGAAATTCAGGACGATCTGCAGACCCGCTATACCTCCGGCACCGTGTTCCACGGCTTCCTCGGAGAAAAACTGCCCAACTGGCAGGCTGCGGCAAAGCTGGTGCGCACCATCGCGGAAAATTACAAGCTGCCCTACTATACCCTGTCGCCCACCTATTCCGTCTGTGCGGAGCATGGCTATCTGGAGGGGGAACAGTTCACCTGTCCCATCTGTGGCCGCAAGGCGGAGGTCTACAGCCGCATCACCGGCTATTACCGGCCCGTGCAGAACTGGAACGACGGTAAGAGTCAGGAATATAAAGACCGCAAGGTCTACCGCCCGGAGCTGTACACTCCCCATTCCACCCTGGAGCACGCTCCAGCGCCCCGGCCCGCCTGTGAACCGGCCCCTGCGCCGGTGGAGCCGAGCCCGGCCCCGGCCGGGGAACTGATCCTTTTCTCCCGGGTCACCTGTCCCAACTGCCGGGTGGCGGAGGGACTGCTGAGCAAGGCCGGTGTTCCCTTCCGGAAACTGATCGCGGATGAAAATCTGGAGCTGTGCCGCCAGCTGGGTGTGAAAGGCGCGCCCACGCTGATCGTCCGGAACGGTGAAACCGCCCACAGCTATTACAGCGTCCCCGAAATCAAAAAATTCCTGTCCACCCTCTGATATGGAACCGACAAAAAGGCTCTCCCACCCGGGAGAGCCTTTTGTATATGAAGTTCTGCCCCTACGGTAAGAACCGGGTGCTGAGGCATTGTCACCTTCGGTGACGCTTCCCTTCTGGAAGCACCTCTTCCGACCCGGCGTATCGCCGGGCCACCTTCCCCCAAAGGGGGGATGGCAGAGGGCCGATGTGCCTCAATCGGCCCCTACAGAGCGCTCAAAAAACCAGCAGGTCATTGCGGAAGTAAGCGCGCACGCCGGTGACAGCGTGATTGTGGAGATTGCCACGGCTTGCGCCGTGGCAATCATGGATATCTTACAATTCCGCATTCTCCCCGGGATCGGTCTGGGGGGCGGGGGCTTCCTGCGCGGCGTTGACGAACTTCATCAGTTCCTCGCCGGTGATGGTCTCCCGGCTCAGCAGGTAATCGGAGATTTCATCCAGCAGCTGCCGGTTTTCCCGCAGCAGAGTCTGGGCGGCGGTGTAGCTTTCCTCCAGCAGCTTCTGCACGGCGGTGTCCACCCGGGCGGAGGTCTGCTCGGAGCAGTCCATGTGGGCCGCGCCGTCCAGATACTGGCTCTGTACCACCGCCGGTGCCATCAGTCCCAGCTCCTCACTCATGCCGTACAGCGCCACCATGTGCCGGGCCAGCGAGGTGGCCTTCTGCAAGTCGTTGGCCGCGCCGGTGGTCATGGTGCCGAACACCACATGCTCCGCCGCCCGGCCACCCAGCAGCGAATGCAGCTCGCTGAGCAGCTCTTCCCGGGAGGAGAGGAATTTTTCCTCCTCCGGCACATACATGGTATAGCCCAGCGCACCGGAGGTGTGGGGTACAATGGTGATTTTGGAGACGGGCTCCGTCTTCTTTTCCAGCGCGGAAACCAGTGCGTGGCCCACCTCGTGATAGGCGACAAGCCGCTTTTCCGTGTCGGTCAGGACGGTGTTTTTCTTTTCCGTACCGGCAATGACCGTCTCGAAGGAGGTCAGAAGATCCTCCTGATTGACGGCTTTGCGCCCAAAGCGGACGGCGCGCAGGGCAGCCTCATTGACCAGATTGGCCAGATCCGCGCCCACGCAGCCGGCCGTAGCCTGAGCCAGCTTCTTCAGATCCACATCCTCCGCCAGACGGATCTTGCGGGTGTGAACCTTCAGGGTATCCAGTCTGCCCTGCAGGTTGGGCCGATCCACGACGATGCGCCGGTCAAAGCGGCCGGGGCGCAGCAGGGCCTTGTCCAGAATTTCCGGCCGGTTGGTGGCAGCCAGACAGACGATGCCCTTGTTGGAGTCGAAGCCGTCGATCTCCCCAAGCC
>CAZMBL010000128.1:0-2460 GCA_964564605.1 uncultured Oscillospiraceae bacterium | reverse complement strand
GGCCTGCACTTCCGGACCGTGAAGCTGGCCGCCGGTGACTGCTCTGCCTCCATGGCCAGAACCTATGACATTGAAATCCTCATTCCCTCCATGAACGGCTATAAGGAGGTCTCCTCCGTGTCCAACGCCCGGGATTATCAGGCCCGCCGTGGTAACATCCGCTATCGCCGGGAGGATGGTAAAATCGATTTCGTCCACACCCTCAACGGCTCCGGCCTGGCCACCTCCCGGATTTTCCCCGCCATCGTGGAGCAGAACCAGCGCGCGGACGGTTCCGTTGTCATCCCCGAGGCCCTGCGCAAGTATCTGGGCGGCATGGAGATCATCGAAAAGAAATAAAATGTTTCACGTGAAACAGATGTAAAGGAAAGGAAAGAAAGATTATGTCCAAGAAAAACCCCGACAAGAAGTCCCTGTGGCAGGAATTTACCGAATTCGCCATTAAGGGCAACGCTATGGCGCTGGCCGTTGGTACCATCATCGGCAGTGCCTTCTCCACCATCACCAAGAGCCTGACCAATGATCTGATCATGCCCGTGGTCAACATTTTCATGGGCGGTGCCGATTTCAGTGATGCCAAGATCGCCCTGCCCCAGATGCCCTGGGTCGAGCCGACCTATGAAGAAATCGTCTCCGAAAGCGGCGAGGTCGTGGTGCAGGAGGTCAGAAATTTCCTGACCTACGGCAATTTCATCTCCGCCGTGATCAATTTCTTCATTCTGGCCGTGGTGGTGTTCGCCATCGTAAAGAGCCTGAATAAGCTCTCTGAGCTGGGCAAGAGGAAGGAAGCGCCGGTGGAAGAGCCTGCCGAACCCGAGCCCCCCCAGCCCACCGCCGAGGAACTCCTCCTCACCGAGATCCGCGACCTGCTGAAGAAGCAGTAATCAAACAACAAAAACCGCCTGCCAAATTCGGCAGGCGGTTTTCATATTCCCGGTAATCCGGCTGGAGCGTGGCGGGATTGGATTTACGGATCGAGGAGATAGTGGACGGAGCGGACGATCTGGCCCTGGCGGAGGTAGTAGCGGGGGACGCGGCGGCTGATGCCGCAGACGAACTCATAGTTGAAGCTGTCCGCCGCGGCGGCGATCTGTTCCATGGTGATGGTCTCGTCCCCGTCGGTGCCAACCAGCACCACCCGGTCGTTGATGGCGACATTCTCAATATCGGTCACATCCACCATCATCTGATCCATGCAGATCCGGCCCAGAATGGGGGCACGCTTGCCGTGGATCAGCACATAGAATTTCCCGGAAAGGCTGCGGCGGTAGCCATCGGCGTAGCCAACGGGGATGGTGGCCACCCGCGTGGGCCGTTCGGTGACATAGGTCGCGCCATAGCTGATGGCCCGGCCCGGCTCCAGCAGCTTGACATGGGTCACACGGCTGTGCCATTGCAGAGCGGGGCGGATGTGTAGCAGCTGCGGACTGACCTCCCCACTGGGGTACATGCCATAGGTGACGATGCCGGAGCGCACCATTTCATAGTGCCGGTCGAAATTCATCAGTCCTGCGGAGTTATCCAGATGCCGCAGAGGAATCTCCACACCCCGCCGGCGGAGCATGGCATCGAATTCGTCAAAACGCCGGGCCTGCAGCCGGGCTTCGGTCAGGTCGGCGCAGTCCGCCGTGGCAAAATGGCTGAAAAGTCCCTCCGCCACCAGTCCCGGCAGCCGGGCGATGCGGGCGCAGATGTCCGCCGACGCCTCCGTGGCCTGAAAGCCGATGCGGCTCATGCCGGTGTCCACGGCGAAGTGGAAGGGGGCGCATTTTCCCAGCCGGACAGCGGCATCAGACAGGGCCAGCGCATCCTCATAACGGAAGATGGCGGGGCGGATGTTCTGGCAGATGGCCTCGGAAAAGGCGGAGACGGGGGTGTGGCCCAGAATCAGGATGGGATTGAGAATGCGGGCCTGCCGCAGTTCCAGCGCCTCGAGCATGGAGGAAACGCCGAAAAAGCGGCATTTGTCCCGCAGCAGCTTGGCGATCCGCACGGCACCGTGGCCATAGGCATCGGCCTTGACAATGGCGCACAGGTTGGTGCCGGCCTTGGCGGCGATGGCGTCAAAATTCGAATCGATGGCATCCAGATCGATGCAGACATAGGTATTGTCGTATTGCAAGGCAGCTCAACTCCGTTTGCGGTATATTTTTCCCATTATAGCACAGGTGACGGCAAAAGGCAATGGAAAACCGCTCAGCTCAAAAGCTGAAAGCCCAGAATGACTACGCCCAGCACCACGAGGATGACGCCGGTGGCCCGGTTCAATGTCCGGGCATCGGCCCGGTTGGCAAAGCGGGCGGCAATTCTGGCCCACAGCATGGTGAACACGATGCAAAGGGACAGCACCAGATAGTCCGGCGCGCCGCCCATGGCGAAATGGCTGACGGAGCCGGTCAGGGCGGTGAAGGTCATGATGAACACGCTGGTGCCCACGGCGGTTTTCAGCTCATAGCCCAG
>CAZMBL010000127.1:0-2641 GCA_964564605.1 uncultured Oscillospiraceae bacterium | reverse complement strand
CCAGATGTTCTTCCCGCAGGGCGGCGCGGACGACGGCTTCATCCCGCAGGATCTGCCCGCGCAGCCGGGAAAGAGAGTCAAATTTCCGCTCCGGGCGGAGAAATGCATAAAATTCCAGGGTCACGGCATGGCCGTACAGGTCCCCGGAAAAATCCGGCAGCCAGCTTTCCGTGTGGACGGCCCGCTGTCCCACCGTGGGACAGCGCCCCACATTGGTGACGGCGGCATAGCGCGCCCCATCCACCTGACAGACACAGGCGTACACCCCCAGCGCCGGTACGATGACCTCCGGCGATATGGGCACATTGGCCGTTGGGGTGCCGAGGGTGCGGCCCAGCTGCGCGCCGTGTATAACGGAGCCGGTGAGACTGTGGGGGCGGCCCAGACAGCGCCGGGCCAGCTCCGGCTGCCCCTGCTCCAGCAGGGCGCGGATGCGGGAGGAGGAGACCCGCTGCCCGTCCAGACAGACGGGGCTGACGATCCGGCAGGGAAGCCCCCGCTCCCGGCAAAATTCTTCCAGAAGCCGGGCGTTGCCCTGCGCCGTCCGCCCAAAGCGAAAATCACGGCCGCAGACGAACCCGGCCGCACCTCGGCTGATGAGCAGCCCGAGAAAGTCCTCCCAGGCCGTGTCCATCACCGCCTGCGTCACGGGAAAGACCTCCACCTGCTCCATGCCGTAGCCGCGCAGCAGCCGCAGCCGATCCGCCAGAGTGCCGGTCAAAGGCGGGGCCTGCGTCCGCAGGGACTGGGGGTGGCGGTCAAAGGTGATGGCACAGGGGATGCATTTGCGCTCCTGCGCCAGCTGGCAGCAGGCCGCCAGCAGGGCCTGATGGCCCAGATGCACCCCGTCAAAAAATCCGAGGGCATAAATTCTGTTTTCCATGGTCAATACCTGTTGGGAAAGCTCGAAAATAGGCTTTCTAGACTTCAAAAAAGCTTTTTACAGTTGACATAACACCATTTTCGACCCGGCTCAGGGCAAGGAACTCCCCGCTTCGGCTGAAAACACGGTAGAGTCCGTCCGCTTTGGGCAGGGAGAAGCTGTTTCCGTTGCGGCAGCGGGTCTCCTGCTTATCGGTCAGAATGACATCGCCGTAGCGGCTGAACATGCTCTGCACCGGCAGAAGATATTGCTGGGGCTGATCGCATTGCAGCAGCTCCTCCAGCGGGACGGACTGCCCGATGGTGTATTCTCCGGCCGCCGTGCGCCGCAGCTGCGCCATGCAGCCGCCGCAGCCCAGCGCCTGCCCGATATCCTTGCACAGGGTGCGGATGTAGGTGCCCTTGGAGCAGCGCACCCGCAGGTGGACATCGTCCCCCTCCCGGCGCAGCAGCTCCAGCCGGAAAATGGTGACGGGGCGGGGCTTTCGCTCCACCTCCTGACCTTTGCGGGCCAGATCGCACAGCTTCTGCCCGTCCACTTTCAGGGCGGAGTACATGGGCGGCACCTGCTCGATCCGGCCACGGAAGCGGGCCAGCGCGGTTTCCAGCGCTTCATCGCTGATGTGAACCTCCTGCCGGGTCAGCACCGTGCCGGTGACATCCTCCGTATCGGTGGTGATGCCCAGCCGCAGCACCGTTTCATAGGTTTTTTCCGCGTGTTCAAAAAATTCCACGGCCCGGGTGGCCCGCCCCACGAACACCGGCAGAACCCCGGTGGCCATGGGGTCCAGAGTGCCGCCGTGGCCGATTCGCCGGGTATTATAGACCCGCCGCAGCCGGGCGGTCACGTCCTGGCTTGTCCATCCGGCGGGTTTGTCAACGATCACGATTCCGTTCATAGGCAAAAGCGATTAAAGCTCCTCCTCGCTGCCGGTGTCCAGACTGTTGATCAGCTCCAGCATGTGAGCCCCGTATGTGATGGAGTCGTCCAGCGCCCACTGGATTTCGGGGGTGTAGCGCAGGTTCAGCCCCTGCCCCAGACCCCGGCGCAGATAGCCGGAGGCGGATTTGAGCCCCTTCATGGCATCGCCGGCTCTGTCCTGCTGCAAAAAGCTGACATAGACCTTGGCATAGCGCAGATCGGGGGTGGTTTCCACCCGGGTGATGGAGATCAGGCAGTCCTGCACCCGGGGATCTTTGATGCTGCGCAGGAGATCGCTCAGCTCCCGCTGGATCTCCTGATTGATGGCGGTAATGCGTTTGGATGACATACAATATCCTCCTTTGTGAATTGGCGCGATAAAATTCGCGGCCTTCCCCTCAGGGGAAGGTGGCCCGGCGGTACGCCGGGTCGGAAGAGGGCTTCCCGAAGGGAAGCGTCACCGAAGGTGACAGGGGGTGCGGCAAAGGACAAGGCAAAGGGGCGTCGAGGGCGCCGCCCCCTACAATGGCCGGGTGGAAGCCACACCAGCGTGCGGACTGGTTCGCAATGACACGTCGATTGCGCTGCATGGGCATTACAGGCCGCGCCGCGGGTGCGGTGCGGCCTGTTAAGTGGCTTATCGCTTGATCTCCTGCATGACGAAGCACTCGAATACGTCGCCTTCGCGGATATCGTTGAATTTCAGGATGCTCATGCCGCATTCGTAACCGGCGGAGACTTCTTTGACTGCGTCCTTGAACCGCTGCAGGGAGCCGACCTCGCCCTCGTGGATGACGATGTTGTCCCGCAGGACACGCACCTGGGCATCCCGGGTGA
>CAZMBL010000126.1:0-2664 GCA_964564605.1 uncultured Oscillospiraceae bacterium | reverse complement strand
ACAAGATCGCCGGCGAGCTGCTGCCCTGCGTGTTCCACGTCTCCGCCCGTACCGTCGCGGCCCAGTCGCTGAACATCTTCGGTGACCACTCCGATGTCTACGCCTGCCGTCAGACCGGTTTCGCCATGCTGGCCGAGACCAATGTGCAGGAAGTCATGGATCTGGGTGCTGTGGCCCATCTGGCCGCCATTGAGGGCCGTGTTCCCTTCATCAACTTCTTCGATGGCTTCCGCACCTCGCATGAGATCCAGAAGATCGCCATCTGGGACTATGATGACCTGAAGGAAATGGTCAACATGGACGCGGTCAACGCTTTCCGCAACCACTCCCTGAACCCCGAGCGTCCCGCCATGCGTGGCTCCCACGAAAACGACGATATCTTCTTCCAGCACCGTGAGGCCTGCAACCGGTACTACAACGCTCTGCCCGAAGTGGTGGAGAAGTACATGGGCAAGGTCAACGAGAAGCTGGGCACCAACTATCAGCTGTTCAACTACTACGGCGCACCCGATGCAGACCGTGTGATCGTTTGCATGGGTTCCTTCTGCGATGTGGCAGAGGAAGTCATCGATTACCTCAATGCCCATGGCGAGAAGGTCGGTCTCGTGAAGGTTCGCCTGTTCCGTCCCTGGAGTGCCAAGCATCTGCTGGCCGCCATCCCCGCCACCGCCAAGAAGATTGCCGTTCTCGACCGTACCAAGGAGCCCGGTTCTCAGGGCGAGCCCCTGTATCAGGATGTGGTCATGTCTCTGGCCAAGGCTGGTCGTAACGATGTGACCGTCATCGGCGGCCGTTATGGTCTGGGTTCCAAGGATACCCACCCCGCTTCCGTGTTTGCCGTGTATGAAGAGCTGGCCAAGGCTGAGCCCCGGCATGAGTTCACAATCGGCATTGTGGACGATGTTACCAATCTCTCTCTGGAGGAGAAGCCCTCTCCCAACACCGCCGCGGCCGGCACCATCGAGTGCAAGTTCTGGGGTCTGGGCGGTGACGGCACCGTCGGCGCCAACAAGAACTCCATCAAGATCATCGGTGACCACACCGGCAAGTATGTGCAGGCTTACTTCCAGTATGACTCCAAGAAGACCGGCGGCGTGACCGTGTCTCATCTGCGCTTCGGTGATAACGCCATCAAGTCCCCCTATTATATCAACAAGGCCGATTTCGTGGCCTGCCACAACCCCTCCTACATCACCAAGGGCTTCAAGATTGTGCAGGATGTCAAGCCCGGCGGCGTGTTCCTGATCAACTGTCAGTGGAATATGGAGGAGCTGGAGCATCATCTCGATGCCGCTTCCAAGCGCTACATTGCCAACAATAACATTCAGCTGTACACCATCAACGCCATCGATCTGGCCATTAAGGTGGGTATGGGCAAGCGCACCAACACCATTTTGCAGTCCGCTTTCTTCTCCCTGGCCAATGTCATGCCCGCAGAGGATGCCGTCAAGTACATGAAGGACGCTGCTGAGCATTCCTATGCCAAGAAGGGTATGGACGTGGTGGAAAAGAACTGGAACGCCATCGATGCCGGTGCCACCGCATATGTCAAGATCGACGTGCCCACCTCCTGGGCCAATGCCGAGGATGTGCATCACGATGTGGCACTGGAAGGCAACGAGGCAACCGTCAAGGTGGTCAAGACCATCCTCAACCCCGTTGGCCGGATGGACGGCTACAGTCTGCCTGTCTCCGCCTTTGCTGATCTGGCTGATGGCCAGTTCCCCCTGGGTGCTGCCGCTTATGAAAAGCGTGGCGTTGCCGTGACCGTGCCCCATTGGGACGAGACCAAGTGCATCCAGTGCAACAGCTGTGCCTATGTCTGCCCCCATGCCACCATCCGCCCCTACGCGCTGACCGAGGCCGAAGCTGCTGCCGCTCCCGCCGGAACCCGTCTGGTGCCTGTGAAGGCCGGCAAGGGCAAGGGTGTCTATTCCTACACCATGGCCGTCTCCCCGCTGGACTGCATGGGCTGCGGCGTTTGTGTCGGTGTCTGCCCCACCAAGGCCATCACCATGGTTCCCCAGGAGCAGGAGCTGCATGAGCAGCCCATCTGGGATCATCTGGTTGCCCATGTGGAAGAGAAGAAGGATATGCAGGACAACACCGTCAAGGGCTCCCAGTTCCGTAAGCCCCTGCTGGAATTCTCCGGCTCCTGCGCCGGCTGTGCCGAGACCAGCTATGCCCGTCTGGTGACCCAGCTGTTTGGTGACCGGATGTACATCTCCAATGCAACCGGTTGCTCCTCCATCTGGGGCGGCCCTGCTGCTACTTCTCCTTACACCACCAATGCCGATGGCCACGGCCCCGCCTGGGCAAACTCCCTGTTTGAGGACAATGCCGAGCATGGTCTGGGCATGTACACCGCACAGGCGGTCATCCGTGAGTCTCTGGCCAACAAGGTCAGAACCGTTCTGGCCAACACCGTGGACGAGGGCCGCAAGGCTGCCTGCCAGAACTGGCTCGATACCTTCGATGACGGCGAGGCCAACAAGGCTGCGACCCGCGCCCTGATCGAAAACCTGGAAGCACATGTCTGCTGCGACACCGTCAGGGACATTCTGTCCAAGAAGGAATACCTGTCCAAGAAGTCCGTTTGGATCTTCGGCGGCGACGGCTGGGCATACGACATCGGCTTCGGCGGCGTTGACCATGTTCTGGCTT
>CAZMBL010000125.1:0-2746 GCA_964564605.1 uncultured Oscillospiraceae bacterium | reverse complement strand
CGCCCAGGCGCTTGGCCTCGGAGTCACGGCCGTTCTTGGTGGAACCGCCGCCCTTGTGGTGAGCGAAGAACTGAAAACCAATCTTCAGCATGGGAATTACACCTCCAAAACTTCGATATAATCAGGATAATCATCCCGCAGAGCAATGAGTGTCAGCATCATGCCAGCCAGTACGGCCTGCACGGTCTCCTCCTCGTCGCAGGATGTGGGGAGCGTCAGAGTTACGCGGGCATCGGTATCCCTGACGCGGACTTTGGCCTTCGCGCCGCACACATCATTGATGGTGGCCTCGGTCATAGTCACAACAGCGGAAACGGCGGCGCAGACGATATCTCCGCCCGACTCGCCATAGCCGCTGTGGCCGGATATGGAAAATCCGGTAATGCGGTCATTCTCGGAAAAGAATTCACACCTTGTCATAGAGCATTACAGCGCGATCTTGGTGATCTCGACCTTGGTGTAGGGCTGACGATGGCCCTGCTTCTTCTTCTCGCTCTTCTTGGCCTTGTACTTGAAGACGGTGATCTTCTTGCTTCTGCCATTCTTGATCACCTTGGCCTCCACGCTGGCCCCCTCCACATTGGGAGCGCCGATGCGGGAATTGTCGCCATCGAGCACAGCCAGAACCTGATCGAAGTGGATGGTGTCCTCCGCCTGCACGTCCAGCTTCTCAACGAACAGGACATCACCCTCGGACACGGTGTACTGCTTACCACCGGTAACGATAACTGCTTTCATTTTCTTTTTCACCTACTTTGTATTGTGTAGTCTCGCTCTAAAGGCGGGTGCGCCGGGCGCACCAACTTAAGCCCATTCAATGCGGTCTGCCTATTTTAGCACAATACAGGGATGTTGTCAAGAAAAATTTGCAGAAAAATTCGATTTCCCCCGTTTTTACACCCGCCGCAGGATCTCCAGCAAAAACTGCCATGTCCGCTGAGCGGAGGCAATTTCCAGTGTCTCACGGGTGGTGTGGATATCGTGCATATTCGGGCCGATGGACACGCAGTCCAGCCCCGGCAGCTTCTCGCTGAGCAGGCCGCACTCCAGCCCTGCGTGGATGGCCACCACCTGCGGCGCGGTGCCAAACATCTCCGTGTACACCGTCTCCATCGTCCGTCGCAGGGGTGAGTCTTGCCTGTATTCCCACGCGGGGTACTCCCCCATCTGGCTGTAGCTGCCGCCGAATTTCTCCGCCAGCTCCCGCAGCTGCGCCAGCAGCGCCTGTTTTTCCGCGTTGACACTGCTGCGCACGGCAAACACCAGCTTCATGGCATCGCCATGCATTTCCGCAATGCCCAGATTCAGACTGGTCTGCACCAGTCCGGGAATGTGGCTGCTCCATGCGCGCACGCCATTAGGCACGGCGCACAGCAGTTCGATGAGAGCGGCGCTGTCCTCGGTTGACAGGGCATTGCCCCCCAGAGCCTCTGCATTGTCCGCCCGGACGACGGCATCGGGCTCGTCATAGTCCTGCCGAATCTGCTGCTGCACCTGCTGCACGATCTCGTTGATCTGCTCCGGATGACTGCCCAGCGCCACCAGCGTGGCCCGGCAGGAGCGTGCAATGGCATTGTCCGCCGAGCCGCCGGACAGCCCAGCAATGCAAAGGGGCATCGCCTCGCTGATCCGCTGCAAAAGCAGACCCATCACCTTGTTGGCATTGGCAAGATTTCTGTGGATCTCCGTGCCGCTGTGCCCGCCGCGCAGGCCATCCACCGTCAGCCGGACGCAGGGGCCGTACACCGGGTGCCGCCGCAGCGGCAGCGTGATGGTACCCCGGGCCCCGCCGGCGCAGGAGACGGTGAAAATCCCCTCCTCTTCGGAATCGATGTTGATCAGTGTCCGGCCCCGAAGCCCCGTCAGATCCACACCGGCCGCGCCCTCCATGCCGATCTCCTCGTCCACGGTGAGCAGCACCTCCAGCGGCGGATGGGGGATATCCCGGGATGCCAGCAGCGCCATGGCATAGGCCACGGCAATTCCATCGTCTCCACCGAGGGTAGTGCCCTCCGCCCAGATCTTCTGCGCATCGTGGCGCAGTGTCAGCCCCTGCTTTTCCATGTCAATGGGGCAGTCGGCCTCCTTCTGGCAGACCATGTCCATATGCCCCTGCAAAATGACCGGGGCGTGGTTCTCATAGCCTGCTGTGCCGGGCTTGAAAATAATCAGATTGTTCAGCTCGTCCTGCCTGTAAGAAAGGCCATGGGCGGTGGCAAAGGCGGCCAGATGGTCGCTGATGGCCTTTGTGTTGCGCGAACCGTGGGGAATTGCGCAGATCTGCTTAAAACATGCAAATACCTCCGCCGGTTCCAGCCCGGTCAGCTCGGAAACATCCATAAATAGCTCCTTTCGCTCCTTCGATACTTTCCTGCATTCTATCACACCCCTACCGGATTGTCCAGAAAAAGATCGCCATTTTACCGCAACACGGGCCGCCGTGGCGTTCAGGGCGAAACACACCATGGCAATTCCCCTAATCATGCGGTCATTGCAAGGAGGCACAGCCGACGTGGCAATCCCCGAAAGCATGCTGTCATTGTTATGAAAACAATGTAGCAGTGCAAAGAAGCGCAAAAAGGGTTCCCCTATTGAGAAAGCAGGATGTTTTTTGCTCAGGCCGGGGCAGATGTTGGGAACTGCCAGCCGAGATTTTGAAGCTTTTTCAGATAGTGATTGATCTTTTTTCCGCCGTAAATTTCAAGAACAAATTGAACACTTTATAGAATGAAATTCAAACCTTGCT
>CAZMBL010000124.1:0-2758 GCA_964564605.1 uncultured Oscillospiraceae bacterium | reverse complement strand
GGCCTACATCGTCAAGGCCGGTACCATCATTCTGTTGTGCAATGCGGTGGTTTACATCATGCAGTCCTTCAACTGGAGCTTCCAGCTGGTGGAAGAGGGGGCTGAAAGCACTTCCATTCTGGCCTCCATCGCCAACCCCATCGCCTTCATTCTGATCCCCGTGATCGGTGTGCAGGCATGGCAGCTGGCCGCCGCCGCTGTGACGGGCTTCATCGCCAAGGAAAATGTGGTGGGCACACTGGCCGTCTGTTTCGGCATTTCCAACCTGATCGATACCGATGCGCTGGAAATGGTGGAAGGTGCCGGCGCTGAGATCGCCGCCATCTTCGGCATCACCAGGGTCGCTGCGCTGGCGTATCTGATGTTCAACCTCTTCACGCCCCCCTGCTTTGCGGCGCTGGGTGCCATGAACGCCGAGATCAAGAACAAGAAGTGGCTCTGGGGCGGCATTTGCCTCCAGCTGGGCACCGGCTACACCATCGGCTATCTGGTCTACACCATCGGCACCCTGATCACCGACCCTGCAACGCTGCGCATCGGCGCGGCCATCGGCGGCGGAATCGCCGTGCTGATCATGGCCGGAATCGCCGTGTACCTGTGCGTCAATTCCGATAAGAAAGTCAAAGCCGAGTACGCTCTCGGCGGAAAGAAGTAAGAAATGAAAGCTGTGGATATTCTGATCATTGCCGTGCTGGCTCTGATCATCGGCTCCGTGGTGTGGTATATCCACAGAGCCGGGAAAAAAGGTGCCAAGTGCATCGGCTGCCCCGGCGGCAGCCAATGCTCCGGCCATTGCAGTGGCTGTAGCAGCTGCAACTGCGGTAAATAAAGGGAAGAGGGAGTGCCCGGCATGGGCGCTCCCTCTTTTAGGCTTTTTAGGAAACCTCTGATTAAACCGGCAAGAGACGATGGCAAAGGATTTTTGCACAGACGCAAGTTTTGAAAACGGAGGAATACTGTATGTATTTCCCACTTTCAAAACTGAACGGACGGACAAAAAGACTCGCCGCTCGGCCGCAGGCGATTTATTCAGAGGTTCCTTAGAACCAGAACCGCTTCTTTTTCCTGCGTTGTCCCGCTCTGCGGCGCAGCAGATCATCCATTTGCTCCTGCAGTGGCAGCCGGTCTGCGGCGGGATACCATGCCGCGTAGTCCTGCCGCAGTGCCGCGCAGGCTTCGGCCGGGAGCAGGTCGATCAGCTTTTTTCCGTGATTTTGGATGGCAAGGCAATAGGCCCCGGTATCTTCCGTCCGGTGGCGAGCCCCGGCGGACAGCAGCAGACGAAGGGCCTGCTCTGCCGTCTGCGGATCGGGCCCGGCGGCAGTAAAGGTTTCCACCCAGTCCCGAACCCCGTTGTAAAACGCCTCGTGGCAGGGGTGGTTTTTTGGCCCACCCCCGAGCCCCAGCCGTCCGGCCAGCGGCGGCGCGTCCCGTTTCGCCTGCTCCAGCGCGGCGGCGTACTGCTCATACAGCTGTGTCAGCTCCAGTAAAGATCGTGTCTGTCCCATGGCTATTTTTTCATGGAAGCCTTCACGATGGCCAGAATTTCCTCCGGGGTGTCGATGGGGCTGGCGATCAGCTTTTTGGGACATACGGCGGCGCACAGGCCGCAGGAGGTGCACAGGGAATAATCAATGACTGCCAGATTTTTCTCAATGCGGATGGCATCGTGGGGACAGATTTTCAGGCAGATGCCGCAGCCGATACAGCCCTGGGTGCAGCCGCGGACGGTCACGGCACCCTTGGCTCTGGAGTTGCAGGCGATGATGGTGTGCTTATCGTAGTCCACCGGCACGATCAGATCACGGGGGCAGGCTTCGGCACAGGCCATGCAGCCCTTGCACTTTTCATTGTCCACCTTCGCAACGCCGTTGACCACATGGATGGCATCGTATTTGCAGGCTTTGACGCAGTTACCGTAGCCCAGACAGCCGAATTTGCAGCTGAGGGGGCCGTTGCCGCCCACCTTGGAGGCGGCCAGACAATCGTGAATGCCCTCGTACTCGGCCTTGAGCTTGGCACCCCGCTCCTGCCCGCTGGCGTCGGTGGAGCGATAGCCGGAGCAGCGCACCAGCGCCACCTTTCGGGCAACGGCCTCCACCTTCACACCCATGACATCGCCCATGGCCTGCGCCGCTTCCGTGCCGCCGGAGGCACACAGCCCGATGGGGGCCTCGCCCTTCAGCACAGCCTCGGCATAGGCGGAGCAGCCGGCATAGCCGCAGCCGCCGCAGTTGGCACCGGGCAGGGCCTCGTTGAGCAGATCCAGCCGCTCATCCGTTTCTACATAGAATACCTTGGACGCGGCGGCCAGCACCAGACCGAACACCAGCCCAAGACCGCCCAGAATGGCGATTCCAATCAGAATTTCAACCATATTTCTCCCTCCTCAGAATATGCTCAGGCCGGAGAAGCCCATGAACGCCAGCGCCAGCAGCCCGGCGGAGATCAGCGTGATGGGGAAACCCTTGAACGCCTGCGGGCAGTCGGTTCTATCCACCCGCTCCCGCACGGATGCAAACAGCACGATGGACAGCGTGAAGCCCAGACCGCCGGCTGCGCCATTGATCACGCTTTGCAGGAAATCGTAGCCCTCCTGCACGTTCACCAGCACCACACCCAGCACGGCGCAGTTGGTGGTGATCAGGGGCAGGAACACGCCCAGCGCCTGATACAGAGCGGGGACGGACTTTTTCAGGAACATTTCCACCACCTGCACGATGGAAGCAATCACCAGAATGAACACCACCGTCTGCAT
>CAZMBL010000123.1:0-2958 GCA_964564605.1 uncultured Oscillospiraceae bacterium | reverse complement strand
CGACAAGGACGGCAACAAGCGCCGCTCCGCGGAAGTTGTGGCAGACAATGTCTACTTCGGTGAGAGCAGACGCAGCAGTGACAGCAATGGCAACAGGTAATAACAACAATTACGGTGGCAATTCCTATGCTGCACCCGCATCCGCGCCCAGCTACGGCGGCTATTCCGCCCCGGCCAGCGCCCCGGCATCGGATTTCGCGATGCTGGAGGATGACGACGCTCAGCTGCCCTTCTGATCAAACGGAACTTTTTCACTAAACTTACAAGGAGGGAAATCCCATGGCTAACGAACAGCGTATGCGTCCCCGCAAGCGTAAGAAGGTATGTGCCTTCTGCGTGGATAAGGTGACCGTCATCGATTACAAGGACACCGGCAAGCTGCGCCGTTACCTGTCTGAGCGTGGCAAGATCCTGCCCCGCCGTACCACCGGTACCTGCGCCGCCCATCAGCGTGACCTGACCACCGCCATCAAGCGGGCTCGCCAGATCGCCCTGCTGCCCTATGTGGCCGAATAATTGCAACGCTTCGCCCCGGAACTTCGGTTCCGGGGCGTTTTTTCGTTGTGGCCTTTCCTTGACAGCGGTGGCACGGTAGTATATAGTAAACATGAAATGGAGGGATTTCCTGTGAAAAAACTGCTCAAAAGGGTGCTGGTGGTCGTTTTGGCGGTGGTGCTGGTTCTGGTTGCTGCCGTTGCCGCACTGGTGCTGCATTCCCGCAGCTATACCGTGCCGCCCCAGGCGGAGCGGATCGAAAATGATACCGGTCTGGTGCAGGCCAGCGGCCGGTCGCTGTACGATGCCCGGGGTGAGCGGCTGCAGCTGAAGGGGATCAATGCCGGACAGCTTCTACTGCAGGAGGGATGGATGAGCCCTTTTGCGCTGGAACCGCTAAAAAACGGGGATGGCACCTATGTCAAGGATGCCGATGGCAACATCCAGTATCCGGAATTTTCACAGGAGCAGATGCTGGCCGGACTGGCGGAAAACCCCAATCTGGCCGGGTATGAGCCGGAACAGCTGCTGGAATATTATTACAGCTGCTTTTTCCAGAAGGAGGATTTTCGCATCATCCGGGAGGAGCTGGGGCTCAATACCATTCGCCTGCCCTTCTATTACAGAAATATTCTGACAGCGGAGCTGACCCGACTGAAAGAGGACACGGCCTTTGCCTACCTGGACTGGTTCATCGGTCAGGCGGCGGAGCAGGGGCTTTACATCGTGCTGGATCTGCATGGCGCGCCGGGCAGCTAGAGCGGGTATGAACATTCCGGCGCGGCAGAGCGTGTGGCGGGTCTGTGGACGAGCGAGGAAAATGTTGCCGCTACCGTCGATCTGTGGGACTATGTTTCCCGGCATTATACCCAGACCCGTCCCGATTTGGGAGCGTGGATCGCCAGCTATGACCTGCTCAACGAACCGACCTACATCTACAAGGGCGTGACAACGGAGCAGTGCTGGCAGGTCTATGACCGGATCTATGATACCATCCGGGAAAACGGAGATGATCATGTGATCACCCTGTGCGGCTGCTGGGAGAATTTACCGCCTTTGAAGACCCGCAGGCGTGGAGCGATATGCTGACTCTGTTTGACCGCCGGGGCTACAGCTGGACGATCTGGAGCTATAAGACCACCGTCACCGGCTGGTGGACCTCCTCCTGGGGCGTGTATACCTGCCAGCTGAAATTTATCACGGAGAACGAAGAATGCAAATGCAATGTCTCAACCTGTACCTATGAGCAGTTCATCGAAACCTGTGAAAAGACCCGCACGGAAAACTGCGTCACCGCCACACTCTACGATGTCCTGAAAGCCTATCAGGGACAATAAAACAGCCGCAGCCCATGACTACACCGTCATGGGCTGCTTGGCTTCTACGCCGGGAAAGGTTTTGCGGTACGCCGGAAGAACAGGTGGGATTGCCACACCGAACCAGGCGGTCGTTGCGAGGAGGCGCAGCCGACGTGGCAATCCCCGAAAGCATGCTGTCATTGCGAGCCAGTGACCGATGTCACTGGCTCGCAATGACAGCTTTTTCCGCATCATCTTCCATCCTTCACCCTTGCGGATGTTCGCGCAGGCGGCAGGCGTAGTGGTAGGCTCCGGCAAAATCGCCCGTTTCCCGGCAGCAGATCTCCAGCTGCTCCCATGCGGCGCGGCGGTTCCAGCTTTCGCCCCGGCGCAGATGGGGAATAGCCTGGGCGTATTGCTTCCGGGCGCAGAGCAGGCACCCGGTGACAAAGTGCCATCCGTCGTTGCCCGCCTCCTGTACCGCAGCCAGCAGCTGCCCGGCTTTCTCCTGCTCCCCCCGAAAAACGGCCTGCGCCGCCAGCGCCAGCAGTGGTTCATCGCAGCTTTGCACCGCCGTGCCCGGCACGACCCGGGCCAGCAACAGCAGCCGCTGCTGCTCCAGCGCATCGGTATAGTACGGCGTGTGGGCCGCGGCAGCCGCGCACGCTTCCAGCAGACGCGGCACCTCGGCCGTATGCCCCTGAGACAACTGCTGTCGGGCCAGTTCCAGCGTGCACAGCGCTTGCAGATAGTGGCTTTCCCAGCTGTCTACGCCCTGTGCCGCCTCCAGTGCCTGCCGGTACCGCCCTTCGGCAAAATGCTGCCGCGCCGGGCGCAGTGCGGCCGCATCCTGCTCCGGCTCCTCCAGAAAGGCGTGAACCGGCTGTCCCAGCCGCTGGGCCAGCGCCTGCAGCGTGGCAAGAGAGGGCTGGGCGCTGCCGTTTTCCAGCTGGGAGAGCATGTTGCGGGTGACGATTCCTTCACACAGCTGCCGCTGGGACAGCCCCGCCGCCAGCCGCGCGGCGCGCAGCTTTTCCCCCATGGTCATATCGGACACCTCCGGTAATTGTGATTTACCCCCCATTTTACCATGAAAAGCGCAAAAAATCTACCCGTAAATTTCAAGAACAAATTGAACACTTTATAGAATGAAATTCAAACCTTG
>CAZMBL010000122.1:0-2976 GCA_964564605.1 uncultured Oscillospiraceae bacterium | reverse complement strand
TCTGGATGACCTTGTAGACAAGCTCCGCAATGCCCAGCACATCCTCGTCCGTCTCGGTGGGCAGGCCCAACATGAAATACAGCTTGACATTGCTCCAGCCGCCGGAAAAAGCGTTGGCGCAGGTGGTGAGGATCTCCTCCTCCGTCAGATTTTTGTTAATCACATCCCGCAGCCGCTGGGTGCCGGCCTCCGGGGCGAAGGTCAGGCCGCTTTTTCGCACGGCCTGCAATTTTTCCATCAGCTCCCGGGAGAAGTTGTCCGCCCGCAGCGATGGCACAGACAGATTGATCCGGTGCTGGGCGCAGTATGGGATCAGCTCGTCCGTCAGCTCCTTCAGCCCACGATAATCGGAGGTGGAGAGGCTGGAAAGGGTGATTTCATTGTGGCCGGAGTTTTCCAGCGTCTGCACTGCCTGCCGGTAGAGTACCTCCGGGCTTTTGCGGCGCACCGGTCGGCAGGAAAAGCCGGCCTGACAGAACCGGCAGCCCCGGATGCAGCCCCGGAAAACTTCCAGATTGGCCCGGTCGTGGACGATCTCCGTGGAGGCCACGATCATATCCGTGGGCCAGTAGGCACTGTCCAGATCCTCCACAATACGCTTTTTCACCTTCTCCGGTGCGCCGGGCCGAACGGTGATGGCGGTCAGGGTGCCATCTTCTCTATAATGATGCTCATAGAAAGAGGGAACATACACCCCCTCGATTTTTGAGACTTCATCCAGAAGACGCTCCCGACTCCAGCCCTCGGCCTTGGCCCGGTCATACAGTGCCACGATCTCAACGGTGCTTTCTTCCCCTTCTCCCAGCGAAAAAAAGTCCACAAAGGGGGCAAGCGGCTCCGGGTTAAAGGCGCAGACGCCACCGGCAAAGACCATGTTGTGCAATCCCCGCCTGTCCTTCGCATACAACTCCACACCGGACAGCAGAAGCATATTGACAAGGTTGGTATAGCACATTTCATAGCCCAGTGTGAACGCGATCATGTCAAAATCCCGAACCGGGCTGCCGCTTTCCAGCGCCCAGAGGGGGATATTGTGCCGGCGCATGGCATCTTCCATATCGCCCCAGGGGGCAAATACACGCTGGCACCACACACCGTCCATTTTATTCATCACGCCGTACAAAATCCGCATTCCCAGATTGGACATGCCGATCTCATAGGTATCGGGAAAGCAGAAGGCCACGTTCACCCGGACGGTGGCCGGGTCCTTGCGGATTTCATTATATTCCCCGCCGGTGTAGCGGGCAGGCTTCTGCACCGCGGGCAGAATGCGCCGGAGTTGATCATTCATAAGGGCACCTCAGTCGTTGTTTGCTTCTATTGTAATGCCAAACGCGGCGGTTTGCAAGGTATTTTTGCTTTCCACATTAAAATGGCAACACAAAGCAGGGGTGCAGGGCCGAGACCACCCCAGAAACAGGCATAAAAAGACAGTCCCAGCAGCAGCCCGATGGTCAGCCAGCCGAGAAATACCGTCAGTGCCGTGGCAAAGGCGGGGTGCAGCGCAAGAGAACTCAGGCAGTATACCACCCGTCCCCCATCCAGCGGATACACCGGCAGAAGATTATATGCAGACTGCGCCAGAGCGCAGATGGCAAGGCGGGGATAAAGTCTGCCGGGAAGCAGCAGAAGCAGCGCCCCCACCGGCCCGGCCAGCGCGCACAGCAGCTCCGCCCCACGGCTGAGCCCCGCCGCATCCAGCCCGGCCCCCCGGGCGGACAGGCGCACAGCAGAACGCCCACGCCCCAGTAGCGAAAGCGCAAGACAGTGAAACAGTTCATGCACCGCCGCTGCCAGCAATGATGCAGCCAGCCATTTCGCCGGAAGCAACAGTACAGCCGCCGCCAGATACAGCCAGAACCCCTGTTCCGGTACCAATCGTCTGCGCACACCATCTCCCCCATTCGTTCCAGCATATGTTAAACGGCGGGGAATATGTATGAAAAGCCGATGGTGGAGGCCCACCATCGGCTTGCAATATTTATGTGTGTCACACACCGTCTACCGGCATCATATCCCGCAGGCCGAAGCGATCATAACGATTCCAAAACACTTTCAGATCATCATGCAATCCGGTGCTGATGCTGTCGCCATGAATCCCCTTCATCATCAGCGCTTCTCCGCCATCGAGAATGCCGATGTACTGTTCGCCGTTCAGCTGCCCCGGCTGAGAACCATTCACGATTTCCTCCGGTGCTACCTGATCATTAGAGAGGGCTGTATTGGCCACATAAATCGTACCCTCCACCGGATCCACATTGACCATTGCCATGATTTCCCCATGGAAAGAGTCACCGCTGAGCAGATGCTCCAGCAAAGTCTCAGCTCCACCGAAACCGGTCTTGAAAACCATCATCAGCGGCCATTTAGTGTCTTCGGCGTAAAGGAAAACCACGAGTCTTTCTTCCCCGGTCTTTGCATTTCGCATATAGTGGAAGACCTGATTATCGGCGCGGGTCGGTTCAAAGGCAACCTCCACCGTGGTTCCAACAAGGGTCTGTTCCGGCTGGGGAATGCGATCCACTTCCGTAAGGGTTCCGGGCGGAACCAATTCCGTCTGCGGATATAACGCCTGCGCAGTATTGGAGTCAGTCAGAAAGCGGAACATGGAAAACGAGCTGGTTTCCGTGCCGGAAGCAGCATCGGTCGGCTGGGGCGTGGTATCGGAGTTTTCCGTGGATTGCAGCTGTGTGGTAGGATTCTCTGGTGACTGTGGCCCATTAGGAGCAGGGCCGGCACAGGAAACCAGCAGCATCGCCGCAAGCAGCAGGCACAACAGTGTTACTTTCTTCATTGATGTTTCCTCCTTTATAGTTCGTCATTAATTCTGGAATTTCAGCGATAATTCCAGTTCTTCCACATCTTGTGCATTTTCCAAGCAGGGCGTTCCAGTAATCTGAATGATATTCTAACACATTATACGTAAGCGTCAAAACTAGCGGCGACTTGCAGTGAGCTTGCCGGTATGAAACAATA
>CAZMBL010000121.1:0-2999 GCA_964564605.1 uncultured Oscillospiraceae bacterium | reverse complement strand
CCGGGATGTGCTGGATCATTACGACTGCTTCACCCTGGCGGAGGCCCCGCTGGTCACCCCCCGGCAGGCCCTTCGCTACATCGACGAAAAGACCGGTCAGCTGGATATGATGATCCAGTTCCAGAGCCAGTGCGCCGACTGTCTGTTCACCGATTATCTGCCCACGCCCTTCTCTCTGGACAGGCTCAAGCGGGCCTGGCGAAACTGGCAGTTCCGGCTGGAAGGTCGGGCGTGGAACATGCTGTATCTGGAAAATCACGATCATCCCCGGGTCATCTCCCGCTACGGCAGCGAGAAATTCCGGGAAGAAAGCGGCAAAATGCTGGCTGTGGCTTACCTGTTCCAGAAGGGCACCCCCTTTATCTATCAGGGGCAGGAGATCGGTATGCTCAACTGGCACCCGGAAAGCCCCCGGATGTACGAGGATGTGCAGACCCGCTGGCAATATGAACACACGGCGCTGGACAAAACGCCCCGGCAGCGGCTGCAGCGGCTATGGCGCTCCAGCCGGGACTCCGCCCGCACCCTGATGCAGTGGGACGACAGCCCCAACGCAGGATTTACCACCGGCGAACCGTGGTTTTATGTAAACCCGAACTACCCACAGATCAACGTGGCCCGGCAGGAGACGGAGCCGGACTCTCTGCTGAATTTTTACCGCAAGGCCATTTCCCTGCGCAAGTGGCTGGCGGTGGTACGCAAGGGTGACTATCAGGAATTTGACCGGATGAACCCCCGGCTCTACCTGTACGCCCGGCAGATGAAGGGACAGAAAATTCTGGTGGTCTGCTCCTTCTCGGAAAATCCCTCCTCCTTCCGCTTTCCCCGGGGCTTCGACCCGGCGCAGGCCCGGCTGCTGCTGCACAACTACCCCGAGGCCCATTCCACCGCCCTCGCCCCCTATGAAGCCCGGGTCTATCTGTGGGAATGAAGGAAACCGTGCAGGATAACTTGACATTTTTCGCACAGGCGCTATAATAACAGTATTCTGGCAGCCGCCGTGGGGTTCGGCTGTCCAAAGGGAACAAGGAGCGAAGGTTCTATGTACTACCATATGCATGTTGCCGGGCTGGAGCGGGATCTGCCCATCTGCCCCCTGAACGATAATCTGTCCATTGCCGGATTTGTGATCTTCGGTGATCAGGAACTGACCGTTGCTTGCGCGCGGGAGCTGCTGAAACGAGCCCCGGACTATGATTACATCATCACCGCGGAGGCCAAGGGAATCCCGCTGGCACACGAAATGGCCCGTCAGCGGGGCGATCGGAAGTACATTCTGGCTCGCAAAGGCCCCAAGCTGTACATGCGGGATATTTTTTCCGTCAGCGTTCATTCCATCACCACTGCCAAAGAGCAGAAGCTGTATCTCGACGGTGCCGATGCCGCACTGATGAAGGGCAAGCGCATCCTGATTGTAGACGATGTGATCTCCACCGGAGAAAGCCTGAAGGCGCTGGAAGCGCTGGTGGAGAAGGCTGGCGGCCAGATCTGCGGCCGTATGGCTGTTCTGGCCGAGGGCGAGGCACAGGAGCGTGCCGATCTCGTGTATCTGGAAAAGCTGCCCCTCTTCCACCCGGACGGAACCGTGATGGAATAATCCCCGCCGCCAATTGCAAAGCATTCTGCCGCAAACCAGACCGGTTTGCGGCAGTTTTTGTATACAGAAATTCATATTCCGGCAAGCCGGGTCGGAAGAGCTGCTTCACGCCCCGCCGTCATTGCGCATGTCCGGAAAAATCGGGGATGTAGTTCTGGTCGGCGGCGGTGGGCTCCTGTACAAACCCCTGCAAATCATTCAGATACATCCAGCTGAGCACCGCATCATATTCTTCATCGGTCAGCGTCCGGTCATAGGGGGCCGGCAGTCCCGGCATGGGCGTGTACTGCCGCAGCAGGCTCACCAGCACCTGTCCGGGGGCGAAATTCTCCCCGATCCAGTCCAGGCACCGCAGGGAATTTTCGATCTGTCCCGGCAAAATCAGATGGCGGATCACGGTTCCGCCCACCAGCTGCTCTCCCTTCCACCGGGGTGCGCCGGTCTGGCACACCATCTCCCGGATGGCCGCGTGGGCGACGGCGGGGTAGTCCCCGGCGGCGCTGAGGCTGCGGCCGAGGGCGGCATCGCCATATTTCAGATCCGGCAGATAAATATCCACCAGTCCCTGCATGGCCCGCAGGGTTTCCACCCGCTCATAGCCGCCGCAGTTGCAGATCACCGGCACCGGCAGCTTCGGCTCCAGCGCAGGAAGGATGGTGGGCAGATATTGGGTGGGGGTGACAAGATCGATGTTTTCCGCGCCCGCTGCGATCAGCGCCTCCATGGCCCGGCGCAGGGCGAGGCTGTCCATCCGCTCCCCCACCGGTTCCCGGCTGATCTGCCGGTTCTGGCAGTAGGCGCATTGCAGAGTGCAGCCGCCGAAAAACAGGGCCCCGCTGCGCCCGCCCGGGGACAGGGCCGGCTCCTCCCATGCATGGAGCATGGTTTTGGCCACCACCGCCTGCGCCGGGCCACGGCAGAATCCCAGCTCTCCCGCAGCCCGGTTCACGCCGCACTGCCGGGGGCAGAGGGTACATTGCGCATAATTCACAGCAGCACGCCCTCCACGCCGTCCCGGCACACGCCGGTGACGCGAACCTGCCGCAGCTGATTGTGCAGCTGCTCCCCGGTTCTCACGAATACACGCACATAGTTGCCCGCGTGACCGCAGAACATGTCGCCCTCCGGCTCTTCAAACAGCACCGTTTGGGTGGTGCCCACCAGTGCCTGCCGGTAATCCCGGCTCATCTGCCGCGCCACGGCGATGGCCTGCCGGGAGCGGGCTTCCTTCACCGCGTTGTCATGCTGGCCGGGCATGTCGGCCGCCGGAGTACCCGGGCGGCGGGAATAGGGAAAAATATGCATATCGGCAAAAGCACACTGGCGGATAAACGCCAGCCCGGCAGCAAATTCCTCCTCCGTTTCTCCGGGGAAGGCCACGATCATATCCGTGGTCACGGCG
>CAZMBL010000120.1:0-3044 GCA_964564605.1 uncultured Oscillospiraceae bacterium | reverse complement strand
TTATGTGGCTGAGCGATTGCGGCCTTGTTCACAAGGTCAGCCGTGTCAATGCAGCGGGCATTCCTCTGCGAGCCTATGAGGATTTGAAAGCATTCAAGCTGTTTGTGGTGGACGTTGGACTGCTTGGCTGTATGGCCGGACTTCGCCGGCGCACCTTACTGGACGGCAATGATCTTTTTGTAGAATTCAAGGGCGCATTGACAGAGCAGTACGTTTGCCAGCAGTTGAAAACTGTCCAGGACTTGGATATCTACTACTACACCAACGACAGAGGTTCCTGCGAGGTTGATTTCGTGGTCGATACGGGAGAGTTGATTGTGCCGGTTGAGGTGAAGGCGGAGGTCAACCTCAGAGCAAAGCGTCTGAAAACCTATTATGAAAAGTTTTCTCCCCCAATTTCCGTTCGTACCTCCATGGCGGACTATAAAAAGGATAAGTGGCTCATCAATCTGCCGCTGTACGCCATCGATCAGATCAAAGAAGAGGCAGATGAGATTTAGGAAATCTGTGTGTCAGAGGCGATATGTTGCCGAGTTGTCCCGGAAAAACTGACAGGTGAACGAAAGAAGCGGCATGATGCTCCATGCCGCTTCTTAACATATGATACTGTTTGACTGAGCTGATTCTGGCCGGTGGCTTTACAGCTGGGCGGCCAGACGCTGCAACTCGGGCGCCAGATCCAGCTGCTCCCAGGGGCGGTCGGCAATGCCGAAATGGCCGTGGGAAGCGGTGTCGGCGTAGATGGGACGGCGCAGATCCAGCTTGCGGATGATGCCGGCGGGGGTCAGGTCGCAGGTGGCGCGCAGCAGGGCGGTCAGCTGCTCATCGGGATATTTTCCGGTGCCGAAGCTGTCCACCCGGACGGAAACGGGCTGGGCCACACCGATGGCGTAGGCCAGCTGCACCTGTACCTGCTCGGCCAGACCGGCGGCCACCAGATTCTTGGCCATGTAGCGGGCAATGTAGGCACCGCTGCGATCGACCTTGGTGGGGTCTTTGCCGGAGAAGGCGCCGCCGCCGTGGGAGAAATAGCCGCCGTAGGTATCCACAATGATCTTGCGTCCGGTCAGACCGGTGTCGCCGTTGGGGCCGCCGATGACAAAGTGACCCGTGGGATTGATATGGATGTGGGCCACATCGGCAATGCCAAAGCCGTAATCGGCCAGCACGGGGGCGATCACGCCCTCGCGGATGTAGCGGCGCAGCTCGCTCATTTCAAAATCGGCGCTGTGCATCACGGATACCACCACGGTATCGATGCCCACAACACGGCCGCTTTCGTCATACTCCACGGAGACCTGCGTCTTGCCGTCCGGCCGCAGCAGATCGTTGGAGCGGATGCACTGGGTCAACCGGTTGCTCAGCGCCCGGGCCAGCGCGATGGGCAGGGGCATCAGCTCCGGGGTCTGGGTACAGGCCCCGCCGAACATCATGCCCTGATCTCCGGCCCCGCCGACGGCATCGTTGGTGCCCATGGCGATATCGGCGGACTGGGTGTGGATACGGCACTGAATCTGTACCGTGTCGGCATCGAAACCGGCATCGGGATAGATATAACCGATGCGGCGGATGGCTTCCCGGGCAACGGCAGGGTAGTCCACCTGCGCCTGCGTGGTGATCTCACCGCAGATCAGGCAGAAGTCTGTGGTGACCATGGTCTCACAGGCGACCCGGGAGTTGGGATCCTGAGCAAGGCAGGCATCCAAAATGGCATCGGAGATATTGTCCGCCACCTTGTCGGGATGGCCGCTGGTGACACATTCGGAGGTAAAGAGTCGTTTTTCCATCTGTTTTTTTCCTTTCTTTCTACAACACAACACGGATACTTACACGGGCCGAAGCCCAAAAAAATCGCACACCGAAGATCCGATGTGCGCTGTATCGAATCCTCATCTTTCGTCTGCCGCCGGATTTGGCACCTTGAATTAACAGGTTGCCGGGTTTCATCGGGCCGTTCCCTCCACCGCTCTTGATAAGGCTGTATGCAATTTCCATTCTATTATACATATGGTTCCGAAAAAGTCAAGGGATTTTTTCACTTTTTCGGCAAAAAGTTCATAATTCTGTTATGGACAAACCCGAAAAAAGCTGGTATGATAGGAAAAGTATTTTCAGGAGTTGATGATGTTGAAAAATCTTCGCCAGCGTTTTGAACGCTTCTGCTTTCGCAACCGCAACCGGGGCATTCCCAATCTGATGCTGTATATCTGCATTGGTACGGCGGTGGTGTATCTGTTTTCCATGGTGACCGACAGTGTGGTACTCTACCAGTGGCTGGCCTTTGACCGTGATTTGATTTTGCACGGGCAGATCTGGCGGCTGTTTTCCTATGCTCTGCTGGACGGCTCGGACAATATCCTGTTCATGGCCCTTTTCCTGATGTGCTACTATTCCATTGGCCGGGCCATGGAGAATGTGTGGGGCGCCCTCCGGTTTAATCTGTTCTATCTGTGCGGGCTGGTGATCATGGATATTTACTGCATGGTCTTCGATTGTGACGCAAGCGCGTATTATCTGAATTTGAGCCTGTTTTTGTCCTACGCCACCCTCTATCCCGATGCCCAGTTCCTGATTCTGTTCATCATCCCCATTAAAGCGTGGGTGCTGGCGCTGGTGGATCTGCTGCTGGTACTGCTGGGCCTGATCAGCTATCCGTTCCCCATGAATTTTTTCAGTGTGCTGTCGGTTGCAAATTATTTCCTGTTCTTCGGCAAGGATGTTCTCAATGTGATCCCTATGTCCTGGCGGGTGAATTTCCGCCGGCTGCTGCGGAAGAAGGACAGGAAAAAGCCCGCCGCCGCGAAGCCCATCCCATTCCCCAACGCCGGTTCCTATGAGGCCAGCGTGGCCAAGCCCAAGGCACCGTATACCCACCGCTGCACCGTCTGCGGCCGGACGGATGTGTCCGATCCCCGGCTGGAGTTCCGCTACTGCTCCCGCTGTAACGGCTACTACTGCTACTGTCAGGATCATATCAGCAACCATACCCATATTGAATAAGGAAAATCGGTCATTGTGAACTGCACAATGACCGATTTTGTCAT
>CAZMBL010000119.1:0-3074 GCA_964564605.1 uncultured Oscillospiraceae bacterium | reverse complement strand
AGTTTTCCACAGCGGCCTTGGAGGCGTTGTAGACCACGAAGTCGGGCTCGAAGGAGGCCAGCTCCTCTTCGGAGGGAACGATGAACATATTCTTGATGAAGTGGGCCTGCCATGCCACTTCCACAATGAAGCGCACGGCCATGCGGGTGTCATGGTTGGCACCGCAGAAAGCGTCCACCACATACAGCTTCTTGCCAGACAGCTCCTTCACGGCCAGATCCTTCACGGTGGCCCAGACGCTCTCGCTCATGGGATGGTTGTCATTCTTGAAGGCGTCGGAAGTCCACCACACAGTGTCCTTGGAGTTTTCGTCCATGACGATGTACTTGTCTTTGGGGGAACGGCCGGTGTACACGCCGGTCATGACATTGACGGCGCCCAGGGTGGTCAGCTGGCCTTTTTCGTAACCTTCCAGAGTGGGATCCATCTCCGCTTCAAACAGCGCCTCATAGGAGGGGTTGTGGATGATCTCTGTGGTACCGGCAATGCCATACCGGGTCAGATCGAGCTTTGCCATACGGATATAACCTCTTTCATTTTAATTTTCAGAAATCCCCGGCGCTCGCCGGGTGTCCCATATTTTGCAATGCTATCATACACGATTTATCCGGGAAAATCAATACAAAATGTGTGAATTTTTCGTATCCTGCACCCCGTCCAGGCCATAAAGCCGCCGGCCGTTTTCCAGTGTGATACGGCTGACCTGCTCTACGCTCAGCTGCCGCAGCTCAGCCAGACGCTCAGCCATGCGATACAGCTTTCCCGGGTCGTTGCGGCGGCCCCGGAATGGCTCCGGTGCCATATAGGGGCAGTCCGTCTCCAGCACAATCCGCTCCAGCGGCACATTTTCGGCCACCTCCAGCGCCCGGCGGGCATTTTTGAAGGTCAGCACCCCGGTAAAGCCGATGTACCAGCCCCGTTCCACCAGCCATCGTGCCAGCTCCACGGAACCGGAGAAGCAGTGAAACACCCCCGTCACATCGGGAAAATCCGACACGATCTCCACCGCGTCGCCGTGGGCTTCCCGCTCATGGACGATCACCGGCAGCGAAAGCTTCCGCGCCAGCGCCAGCTGGGCCCGGAATGCGGCCTTCTGGGTCTGCCGGGGGATATCCTCATAGTGATAATCCAGCCCGATCTCCCCGATGGCACGGATTTTCGGGTTTTGGCGGCACAGCCGCTCATACTGCGCCAGCACCCCGTCGCAGACCTCGTCTGCCGCGTCCGGATGGGAGCCGACAGCGGCATAGATCCAGTCATACTGCCGGGAGAGCGCGTCGGCCTGCCGGGAGGAGGCGAGGCTGCACCCCGGGTTCATCACAAGGGCAATTCCCTGCTCCGGCAGCCGGGACAGCAGCTGCGTCCGGTCAGGGTCAAAGGCGTGGTCGTCCAGATGGGCGTGGGTGTCAAAAAGCATGGTTATCCTCCTGTAAAATCGCCGCGATACAACTGCCGACCCGGAAAATCCGGCTGTCCGGCAGGCGAAAATCGGTCCGGTTCGGGTAGCCGCGCAGGCCGCGGCCTGTCAGCTTGGCTTCGGCCTCCTTCAGCACCCAGAAGCACAGCAACGCCTCACGGGGATCCTCTGCCCGGCAAAAGCAGGCATATTCCCCTGGGGAGAGGATTTTCTCCGCCAGACGCAAATCCACGGGCCGGCCGGCCTCCTCCGCGTCCAGCCCCACGGGGCGGTCGGACAGAACGCAGAAGGCGTTGCGCGGGGTGTGGGAAATGGAAAAATGCCAGTTCCCATCCCGAAAGCAGGGCTTTCCCCCGGGTGCGATGATGATTTCCGGCATGGGCATGGCCAAATGGGCCTGCCAGAGCTGCCGCAGCAGCGCCCGTCCCACCTCGTGGCCGGAGCGGCCATCCAGCGGACTGTGGGCAAAATAGCGAACCGGCAAGAAACGCGCCTCCCTTCCTTCATATATCATGATAGCGCGAAATGCTCCGCTTGTCAATTCGCAGCTCTCTTCGGCATACTCCGCCGCAGCGGCGCATAGACTGCCCCAGAACAAGGAGGGATGGCCATGCCGGAACCGCTGCAACTGCCCCACAGACTGACATTGGACGCAAGAAAGAGCCTGACCGTCACCGGCGTGACGGAGGTGCTGCGCTTTGACGATACCGCCGTGGCCCTGCGCACCTCCATGGGGGAGCTGACGGTGTATGGGCAGGATCTTCAGCTGAAAAACCTGTCGCTGGAGGGCGGGCAGGTGGCCGTGGCGGGCACCGTGGCCGCCATGATCTATGAACAGCCCCGCCGCGGCGGCCTGCGGCGGCTGCTGGGATGATCCCCCCGGCGGAGTCTGCCCGCAGACTGCTGTGGGCGCTGGCTGTGGGGGCGGCGCTGGGGCTGCTGTACGGGCTGCTGCGTCCCTTCCGCCGGAAACTGCCCCAGCTTTGGGACGCGGTGTTTGTGCTGGCCGCGTTCCGGGGGTGGCTGTATGTGGGCTTCGCCGTCTGCGGCGGGGATCTGCGTTTCGGCTGCACGGCGGCCATGGCCATCGGGGCTCTGGTCTGGGAAACGAGCGTTGGGCGGCTGCTGCGGCCGTTTTTCCGGCGGCTGCGGGACGCATTGGGGGCACTTTTGGCGCTGGTGGCGGCTCCCGGAAAAATTTTTTTCAAAAAGATGCGAAAAATTGCAATTTTCCTATTGGCATCCGGCAAAAAATGGTTTACAATAAAGCCAAAGCGGCAAAAGCAAACCGCACGATCCGGAGGAGAAAGCCATGAAAGGAACCAAAACACGCGTCAGACTGGTAATTCGAAAATCCAGCCCAGTCACGAAGGCGGCCCTGCTGGCGGCGGTGGTGCTGTCCACCGTGGCCCTGGTGGCGCTGCACGGCTCCATCGCGGCCAATCGGGAGCAGTATGAGGCCATGCGCATTCAGGCCGCCATGCTGGAAAGCCGCAATCGTGATCTCTCCGTGTGCATTGAGAACGTGGGCACGGTGGAGGGGATCGAACGCATCGCCATGGAGGAGCTGGGTCTGGCCTATCCCGACTCGGTGGTATTCACCCCGGAGAATTGATATTTGGAGGAAGCATAGCAAATTATGGAGTTAACCGTCGGA
>CAZMBL010000118.1:0-3179 GCA_964564605.1 uncultured Oscillospiraceae bacterium | reverse complement strand
TTGGTGGCTCAAAAATTCATGAACGCCTGGCTCACTTTTTCATTGACATTTACAGTTATAATTTTCTCGCTCAATGATTCCGTATTTCTGTTTTACCTGTGCAATGTATAAAGACGATACTTTTACATTATGCTTTTCAAAAATGTAATCTTTGATTTTTTGATAGGTTGCTTTCGCTTCAGAAGCTGTCAAATCCAACTCATCCATATCAACTGTAATGTCGATATATGCGTCAGGCTTTTTTCTAACCAACTTAACAACCGTCTCAATATGGCTGCATCTTGGGAACAGGTCGGCGGCGAGGGTGTCGCGCAGGGTGTAGCCCCGGGCTTTGAGCAGCTTCAAATCCCGGGCCAGGGTGGCGGGGTCACAGGACACATAGACGATCCGCCGGGGGGCGAACCGGCTCAGAGCTTCGATGGTATCTTCGTTCAGACCCTTGCGTGGCGGGTCTACCACCACAACGTCCGCCTGCACGCCCTGCTTTTCCAGCGCCAGAGCGGCCTGCCCCGCATCGCCGCAGAAAAACTCCGCGTTTTCGATGCCGTTGCGCCGGGCATTGTCCTTTGCGTCCTCCACAGCCTGCGCCACCACCTCCACACCGATGACCTTCCCGGCATATTTCGCCATGGCCAGCGTGATGGTGCCCACACCGCAGTAAAGATCCAGCACCGTGTCCTTTTTTGTAATGGCGGCCCGCTCGATGGCGGCCTCATACAGCCGCTGAGCCTGATGGTGGTTGACCTGATAGAACGACCGGGGGGACAGCCGGAATGTCAGGCCGCACAGGGTGTCCTCGATATATCCGGGGCCAAAGAGGGTGACAAACTCGTCCCCCAGTACCGCGTTTCCCTTTTTTGTGTTGACACTCAGTACCAGTGTGGTAAAGCCCGGCACCGCCTGCAACGCCGTGATCAGCGCCTCGGCACGGGGCAGGTCACAGCCGTTCACTGCGAGACACACAAGTATTTGCCCCGAAACGGCGCCCCGGCGGACATAAATGTGCCGCAGGAGCCCCCGGTGGGCCTTTTCATCATAGACACTGATGTGATATTGGTTGACATAATCAATAACGATATCCTTGACCCGGTCGCTTTCCTCCGGCAGGATGCGGCAGCGGCTGTTTTCGATGACCTCATGAGAGCCTGCCCGGAAAAATCCGGCGTAAGCCTTCTTTTGGAAGGCCACAGGGTACTGGGCCTTGTTGCGGTAGCCGTGGCAGGTGGGGGCCGCGAGGATGGGGACGCTTTCCAGCGCCTCCCCGCCGATGCGGTTGAGGCAGGTGCGTACCCGCTCTGCTTTCAGCCGGATCTCCTCGGCATAGTCCATGTGCCAGAAATCGCACCCGCCGCATTTTTTGCCCACGGGGCATTCCCGGTTCACCCGGTGGGGCGAAACCTCCGTGATTTCCACGATGGTGCCCGATGCCCATGTTTTCGCCGCCTTGTCGATGCGCACCCGCATCCGCTCCCCCGCAATGGCGCAGGGGATGAACACGGTGCAGCCGTCAATGTGGGCGATGCCCTGTCCTTCGGTGGTGTAGTCCGTGATGACGGCCTCGTAGATTTTGTTTTTTTCCAGCATGACCTTCTCCTTAATACAGCAGCAGGCTCACCCATGTGACCACGTTCTGCCCGTACTGGAATTGCAGCCCCTCCCGCTCCAGCGCAGGCACGATGTTGATGCCCTGACTTTCCACGCAGGGGTGCATTTTCTCCGGAAAGCGGCAGCTTTGCCCGTCAAGAATGGCGCAGCGTGGGCAGATGGCGCAGGCTTCCGTGGAGAGAATGTATGGCTCCACCCCCTGCTGCCGCAGCAGCAGCCCCACCTGATCGGTGATGGCCTCGTGGGCCGGGCGGGTGGCCAGCGTTTCGGCAAGATCTGCAATGTCGGCCACCTCTGTAGTGGTGGCGATCAGCAGGCAATTGGCGTAGCTCTGACATTTTTTTCGGCATGCTTCAACCGGGCCCACCCCTGGGGGACACGCCCAGCTTTTTCCGTACATGGTGCATTCCTGCTCGCACACCCAGCGTACCCGGTCGGTAAATTCCAGCTCCCGGGGGTCGAGCCATGCGTAGTGATACAGCGGCAGCTGCGCCAGCTGAGACTCAAAAAGTGCCTGATTCATCCTAATTCCTCCAGAATTTTTTCGCAGCCTTCCACAAGGTCGGCCCATGTTCGGCCGAAATCCCCGGTGTACCACGGGTCGGCCACATCACGCGCCAGCAGCGGCCTGCATTTGTCCGCCCCGGAGCCGAACATGCGCCGCAGCGCCCGTGCATTGGAGCTGTCCATGTAATATATCCGGTCGCAGCGCGCCAGCTCCCGCTCCGTTACCTGATGGGCCGTATGGTTTGGGATGGGAATGCCGTGCCGCTCCAGCTCCCGCCGGGCCGGAGGATAGATGGCGTTTCCCAGCTCCTCCCGGCTGACGGCAGCCGAGGCAATTTCAAACTCCGCCTCCCGCCCGGCCCGCTTCACCATCTCTTTCAAAATCGCCTCCGCCATAGGACTGCGGCAAATATTGCCGTGGCAGATAAATAAAATTCTCGTCATAACGCAAACTTCCCTCCGCAAATCTCCCTTTCCAGCATTATAGCAGTTTTTTTTCATATGCACAATGCTTTTTGCGGCAAGAAAAACAAAGAAAACTCGGCCCCTGCCAAATCCTTCCAGCAGGGAAACCGGGCCAAAACCACATGTTACCACAAACCAGCCCGCGCACACTGGTTCGGCAATCCCATCGTACTTCTGAATGATTCGTAAAACGATCATTTTTTACCATACGATCATCAGTGAAACTGGAAAAAGTTCAGGGAATTATTCCTTCCGGCAATCATGCAACAAAACTGACCTCACGACTGGGTATTCAGCTCGTGAGGTAAATACCTCTTGTTTTGCTTCTGATTCTGTGCTACACTGTTCATGGCGATTGAGTCCTTTCGTTGAATTTGGTTTGGTAGCTTTATTCTAACGAACTCAATCGCCTTTTTCTATCCCTTTGGTCTCACATCAATTGTAATGCTACAAAAAAGTCTCCCTCAAGCAAAAAACATACTTGACAAATCCATAATGGTCTGCTATAATACGGAAGCTGTCTGGACAGGTACATGTCCGCAGGTATATATGGGGGTATAGCTCAGCTGGGAGCCCAAGCAAAACGGTTACACACCCCACTT
>CAZMBL010000117.1:0-3591 GCA_964564605.1 uncultured Oscillospiraceae bacterium | reverse complement strand
TGGAGTCATACTTCAGCAGGTGAGCCAGCATCTTGGGGGAAGTCAGGTCGTTGATCGCGACAACCTCGAAGCCCTCAGCGCCGAACATCTGACGGAACGCCAGACGGCCGATCCGGCCAAAACCATTGATAGCAACTTTAACAGACATGGTAAAATCCTCCATTTTGAAATATTACCGCTATGCGGTATGGTTTATGGATTACGGGCATCTGAAAGCCCATATGTCCTCATTATACAATAACCTTTTGCCGTTGTAAAGTGGTGAAAATGAAAAAATAAGTAAAAAATGAGCGAATAGTCTTGAACGATTGTGACAAAGTTCCCGATTAGGGTCGGATCAGAGCATTTCCAGCCTGGCCCGGGCCTGCTGCAGGGTACAGTTCAGCCTGCCCTGATAGAACCCGTTGCGGCCGCCGCCCCGGGCTCCCAGCTTCCGGCCGATTTCGGCGGGATCCTCCGTTTGGGCGGCAATGCAGACATGGAAGGCCCCTTCCTCTCCCCCAAGCACAACGGCATAGCCGCCGCACACGATGCCGATCAGCTGCGCCAGTTCCCGCGCCTGCCCGGCGGTGAGCGCCGTGTCCGCATGCAGCACATTGCCATGGCCACGGTAGCTTTCTGCCGTCAGGTGGAAGAGCTTTGTTTGCAACTCGGCACACAGCCGCTTCTGCTCCGTCAGCGCCTGTGTCTGGGCGCAGACGGCCTGCGCCGTCCGGTCAACGGGAACGGAAAGAGTCTGGGAAATCTGCCGGTTCTGCTCATATATCCGGGTCATATGCTGCCAGGCCCGCCCGCCGCAGCGCATTACCAGCCGCACACCGCCCCGCAGCCGGGTGCAGCCGCACAGCTTGATCAGCCCCACCTCGCCGGTAAAGGCGGTGTGTATGCCGCAGCAGGCGCAACTGTCCACCCCCGCGATCTGCACCAGCCGCACCGGCCACGGCAGCGGGCGCTTGGTGCGATAGAAAATATCCGGCAGCTCCGCTTCGGAAGGATACCAGCACACCACCGGCAAATTGGCCCAGACGGCGGCATTGGCCTTTTCTTCGATCACCGCCAGCTGCTCCGGCGGGATGACCCCGTCAAAATCCACCTCCATGCCGTCGGTTCCCGCGTGGAAGCCGCTGTTGTGGAAACCGAACATGGCATGGATGATACCGGAGACAATGTGCTCGCCGGTGTGCTGCTGCATCAGATCGAACCGGCGGGCCCAGTCGATGCGCCCACTGACCCGGCTGCCCGGCTCCAGCGCCCCGCCGCACAGGTGCTGCACCTGCCCGTCCTTCAGCTGCACATCGGTGACGGATACACCGCCCAGTGTGCCGATATCGCAGGCCTGCCCACCGCCCTCGGGATAGAAGGCGGTCTGATCCAGTGTCACCAGATACCCGCCCTGTGCCGGGAAGCAGGACACAACCGTGGCGGAAAACTCCGCCAGATGGGGATCCTCATAGTAAAGCTTTCGTGTTTCCATAAACGGTGCCTCCCCGGTGGTATTTCCCACATTGTAACACGCCATCGCATGGTTTGCAAGAACGGCGCAAAAAATCGGAGCCGCTGTACACAGCGGCTCCGGAGAAGCGGAAAGAAGAGAAAAACAGCTTTTACCGGCCCAGCTTGAGAAAATCGGCAGGGTCTACCGTTTTCCCGTCACAGGTGACGGAAAAATGAACGTGTTCGCCCACGGCGCACTCCAGCAGGGCAGTGGAACCGACATAGCCGATGGTCTGCCCCAGGCTGACGCTGTCCCCTGCCGCCACGGTGACGGCCTTGTCCAGGCTGGCATAGGTGGTCACATAGCCGTCCGCGTGGCGGATGACCACGGTGGTGCCCATGGTATCATCGTCATAGACGGTGTAGACCGTTCCATCCGCCGCAGCGCAGACGGCGCTACCGGCTTCGGCGGCGATATCCATACCGTCATGGGTGCGCCAGTCCCGGGTGGTGGGATTGTAGCCGAGGCAGTCCATGCAGTAATCCAGCACCGTGGTGCCGGCCAGCGGCGCACCGGTTTTCATGGGGGCGGGCTTTGTGGCGGGGGGCTGTGTCGGCTCCGTGGCCGGGTGGCTGGGAAGCGTAGGCTTCGGGCGGACAGTTCCCGGGTTGGCGGTGGGATTCATCACGCTGATACCATCGCTGGGATCGGCGGGCTCGGCCGGTGTGCCGGTGTTGCGGTAGTACAGATAGCCGGTGACCCCGATGGCCGCAGCGCACAGGATCAGGGCTATGTAGTAGCCCCTGCCGGCAAAAAACTTTGCGATAGAATTGTTTTTCATAGTGTTTTTGCACCTCCGAACAGCAGTATTGCCAGCTTTTGCCGGGAATAAACAGGAAATCCGGAAAATTTTCTTTTCTTTCTTTTCGGGGAAGCTTTTTTCGGGCAAGGACAGTTTTTTTGGGTAAAATACATTGACATTCGGGGAATTTGCGATATAGTTATATTTGTCGTATTTTGACGCAAATACCATTAGAAACGGGGGATGATAATGTCCAGAGAACTCATTCGACTCCGGGATCTTACCATGGAGTTCGACGGGGAGCGTATATTAGACGCGATCAATCTTTACATTAACGACCACGAATTCCTCACGCTGCTTGGCCCTTCCGGCTGCGGCAAGACCACCACATTGCGGATCATCGGCGGTTTCCTGACACCCACTTCCGGTACCGTCACCTTTGACGGGCAGGTGATCAACGATGTGCCGCCCTACAAGCGGCAGATCAACACGGTGTTTCAGCGCTATGCCCTGTTCCCGCATCTGGATGTGTATGACAACATCGCCTTTGGCCTTCGCATCAACAAGCTGCCCCGGGAGGAAATCGACCGCCGGGTCACGGAGATGCTGGAGGTCGTCAGTCTGAAAGGCTATGAAAACCGGCACATCAACTCTCTGTCCGGTGGTCAGCAGCAGCGGGTGGCCATTGCCCGGGCGCTGGTCAACCGGCCCAAGGTGCTGCTGCTGGACGAACCGCTGGGCGCGCTGGACCTGCGCCTGCGCAAGGACATGCAGAACGAACTCAAGCGTATTCAGCAGGCCATGGGCATCACCTTTATCTATGTCACCCATGATCAGGAAGAAGCCCTGTCCATGTCGGACACGGTGGTGGTGATGGACAAGGGCCGCATCCAGCAGATCGGCCGGCCGGAGGATATCTATAACGAACCCAAGAACGCCTTTGTGGCGGATTTCATCGGAGAAAGCAACATTCTGGACGGCATCATGCTGGCCGATTACCGGGTCAAATTCTTTGGCCGGGTCTTTGACTGCGTGGACGCCGGCTTTGCTCCCAACGAACCGGTGGATGTGGTCATCCGGCCGGAGGATATCGATATCGTGCCGCAGGAGCAGGGCCATCTGACGGGCACAGTCACTTCCGTGACCTTCAAGGGCCTCAACTACGATATCATCGTGGATTTCCGGGGCTTCAAGTGGCTGATCCAGACCACGGATTTCCATGGTGTGGGTGCCACCATCGGCATCCGGCTCAATCCGGAGGATATTCACATTATGCACAAGAGCGAGTATTCCGGACTCTTTGGCGACTACAGCTCCTACTCTGCCGAGTACGACGAGCTGACGGAGGATGCCG
>CAZMBL010000116.1:0-3724 GCA_964564605.1 uncultured Oscillospiraceae bacterium | reverse complement strand
TTTCGTGGCGGAGATCAAGCTGCGCAATATCAACCGGGAGTACATTCTCAAGCAGACCCGGGCCACGGCCGATCTGGAAAAAGAGATCGCCCAGCTGCGTGATATTCTGGGCAGCCATAAAAAGCTGCAGGGTGTCATCAAAAAAGAGCTGAAGGATGTGGCGGAAAAGTACGGTCAGTCCCGCAAAACGGAGATCATCTACAACATCGATGAGATCCGGCCGGAGACGGAGGAACCGGTCATCCCGGATTATCCCGTGACGGTGTTCCTGTCCCGGGAGGGCTATCTGAAAAAAATCACCGCCCAGTCTCTGCGTATGAGCGGCGAGCAGAAGTTCAAGGAAGGGGACGGCCTGCTGCGCACGGTGGAGACCTCCAACCGGGCGGAGCTGCTGGTATTTACCGATCAGTTCCAGTGCTACAAGACACGGCTTTCCGACTTTGAGGACAGCAAGGCGTCCCTTCTGGGCGATTATCTGCCCCAGAAGCTTGGCATGGAGCCGGGTGAGACGGTGGCGAATGTCATTTTCCCTGGTGATTACAAGGGCTTTGTGCTGTTCTTCTTTGAAAACGGCAAGGCGGCCAAGGTGCCGCTGTCCGCTTACGAGACAAAGACAAACCGCAAAAAGCTGACCGGCGCTTACAGCGACAAGAGCCCCCTCCGGGCAGCCATGTCCATGGAAAGCGATGATCAGGTGGCTGTGTTCACCACGGACGGACGCTGTGTCATTTTCTCCACGGCGCAGCTGCTGCCCAAGACCACCCGCAACACCCAGGGCGTCAGTGTGGTCACTCTGAAAAAGAAGGCCCTTGTCAGCACCGCCGTGGCGGTGGGGAACAGCGGTATCACCAATCTCAGCCGCTACCGCACCCGGACACTTCCCACGGCCGGTGCCATCGTCAGGCCGGAGGATACGCCGGAGCAGCAGATCAGCTTTGAGGTTTGACCGGAAGGAGCATATCCATGAAACAGTTCTGGCAGAAAATTCGCTGGGTTGTAGCCACACTGGCGGGCAGTACCATTTTTTCCCTGGGCTTTTCCCTGTTTCTGGAGCCCTGCGGTCTGAACGCCGGCGGCATTTCCGGTCTGGCCCAGGTGCTGGTGCGGCTATGTAACTTCGGCACCGTGGGCGGTATTTCCATCGTGATCAATCTGCCGCTGTTTCTGCTGGGGGGACTGAAAATCGGAAAACGCTTTTTTGCAGGCTCCCTGCTGGGCATGGTGTCCAGCTCGTTGCTGATCGACCTGTTTTCCGCCCTGCCGGTGATGCAGCTGGAGCCCCTGCTGTGCGCACTGTACGGCGGCGGGATCTGCGGGCTGGGGCTTGGGATCGTGTTCATTTCCGGTACCTCTACCGGCGGATCGGATATTCTGATCCGACTGCTGAAAATGAAATACCGGAATGTGCCCATCGGGCAGATCTCCCTGTATTTTGACGCGCTGGTGGTGGCCCTGACGGGACTGGTGTTCCGGAATGTATCCAATGCCCTCTATACCGGCATTGCGGTGCTGGTCACCAGCAAGGTCATAGATGCGGTGGTTTATAAATTTGACTATTCCAAGGTGGCACTGATCATCTCCGGGAAGTATGAGGCCATTGTCCGGCAGATCGATACCCGGCTCTACCGGGGGGCGACTTACCTGCATGGGCAGGGCAGCTACAGCGGCATGGAGACCAAGGTGGTGCTGACTGCGGTGAAAAAACAGCAGGTTTCGGAGCTGAAAGAGCTGGTGACCCAGCTGGATCCGGATGCGTTCATCATGGTGCTAGATGCCCACCAGGTGCTTGGGGACGGCTTCGCGCGCTATAGCAAACATTCTCTGTAAACGCCCCGCGGCCGGGGAGGAGGACGGATATGAAACGGAAAATTCTGGCGGCGCTGCTGGCATTTTGCCTGCTGTGCAGCGGCTGTACGCTTCCCCTGCTGGATGGGGAATACGTCTATACCCAGCCCCATGAGGATCACAATGCCCAGCCGGAAAACTCCGCCATGCGTGCCGATACCTATGCGCAGCTGCTGGAGGCCCTGCGCTCCATGGTCACGGCGGGGCGCCTCCATGGGGTGATTTTCGTGTCCGGCTATGATCAGAAATTTGTATATACCGATGCCTGCCGGGCTGCCGAGTCCCTGCGCAGAACGGATCCCATTGCAGCCTATGCCGTGGCGGAAATCACGCTGGAGCAGGGCAAAAGCAGCGGTGAGGCGGCGCTGGCCGTGGATATCACCTATCTGCATGACCGCGCGGAGCTGCTGAAAATCGAAAAAGTGGAGGATACGGCCGCCGCGGCGGAGAAGATCCGTGGGGCGCTTCGGGCCTGTGAGGTGGGGATCGTGCTGCATGTCAGTCGCTATACCCAGGAAGATTTCGTCCAGATCGTGGAGAGCTACGCGCTGGAGCATCCGGAGTATGTGATCGAACAGCCCCGGGTCAGCGTGGGTGTTTACCCGGACAGCGGTCTGTCCCGGGTAGTGGAGATCGGCTTTTCCTATCAGAACAGCCGGGATTCCCTGCGCCAGATGCAGACCGCCGTGGGCAATATGTTTACCTCCGCCGCGCTCTATGTCAGCGCCGACAGCCGGGATTATGATAAGCTGTACCACCTGTATTCCTTTGTGATGGAACGCTTTAATTATAAGATCGAGACCTCCATCACGCCGGCCTACAGCCTGCTGCTGCACGGGGTAGGGGACAGGCGGGCCTTTGCCGTGGTGTATGCCGCCATGTGTGCCCGGGTGCAGATGGAGAGCTTCGTCGTCACCGGTACCCGGGACGGAGAGGCCCACGACTGGAATATCGTCTGCTGTGACGGGGTTTACTACCATGTGGATCTGCTCGACAGTGGGGGCTTCAGCCTTCTGACGGATGAGCAGATGGACGGCTATGTGTGGGATTATGACGCGTATCCCGCCTGTGGCGTTCCTGTGGCGGAAGAGACGGATCCCACGGATGGGTAAAACGGAAAAACAGTCACCCGGTTCCCGAAAGATAGCTCTTGACAAACCTGATGAAAGAGGATATAATACACACTGCGGCTGATCCAAAGCCGCAGAACATGGGCCCGTAGCGCAGCTGGGAGCGCATTACATTCGCATTGTAGGGGTCGGGAGTTCGAATCTCCTCGGGTCCACCAGAAAAGAGGCCGCTTTTGTCTACAGACAAAAGCGGCCTCTTTTCTGCTCCACCCACCCGATAGAGTGGAATTAATTGAAAATAGACCGCTTTTGTCTGTAGACAAAAGCGGTCTATTTTTGAAGGTAATGACCTATTTTGATACGAAATGCACACCCCTCCGCCCTTTCGTTAAAAGGTATAGGAATCGTTAAAAGATGCACACCTATATTACCTAAAGACAGGAGGCGCAAAGTATGAGCCAGCACACCATCACTATTCAGTATAAAAAACCTCCTGTCGGGTTTGTACCTGACAGGAGGGAGAAAAGCGAATGTGTCAAATCGCTTTATTTAATTACTTAGCGGAATACTTTCTCTTTTTGCCGTAAGCTGCTGTGCCGATGAATGCACCGCCGCTGGCAAGGAGCAGTGCAAACCAAAGTGCCATATGGCTGTTATCGCCGGTCTGCGGGACATCTGTCTTCGGAGGCTCGTCCTTCTCCAGCATCGGAATTTCGGCGGTTTCGACATAGTCGCAGACAGAGCATACACGCTCCTTTTCGCCTTTGGCTGTATGTGTCGGGGCTTTGGTTTCCGTCCACTCACCGAAT
>CAZMBL010000115.1:0-3869 GCA_964564605.1 uncultured Oscillospiraceae bacterium | reverse complement strand
TCGCCCGGCGCTTCAACGGCATTTACGGCGATGTGTTCAAAATTCCGGAGCCCTTCATTCCCAAGGTCGGCGCGCGGATTATGAGCCTGACCGATCCCACAGCCAAAATGTCCAAATCGGAGAATGAGGACACAGGCCGGGTGCTGCTGATGGACGATCCGGCCCTGATCATGAAGCAGTTCAAGCGGGCTATTACCGATTCCGACACGGAAAATTGCGTCCGCTACGATAAGGAAAACAAGCCCGGTGTGGCAAACCTGATGACCATCTATTCCGCTGTTACCGGCAAGAGCTTCCAGCAGATCGAAGCCGAATTTGCCGGCTGCGGCTATGGCGTGTTCAAGCCCGCCGTGGGCGAGGCCGTGGTGGAGACTTTGCGTCCCATCCGGGAGGAGGCCAGCCGCCTGATGAAGGACAAGGCATATCTGGAAAGTGTCTACCGGGCCGGCGCGGAAAAGGCATCCTATGTGGCGGAAAAGACTCTGCGCAAGGTTTACAAAAAGGTTGGTTTTGTGGCAAGATAACGCCGTTTCTCCGGGAAATGGCCGAAAAAATCCCCCGGTTTTTCCGATTGCTCGGAAGAACCGGGGGATTTTTTCGCGGTGGCGATGGAGGAAGAGAAAAGAGAATTGTGCGGTGAGGCGGATGGACGTACAATCTCTGCTATCCGACAGCCCGGAAGGACGGGGGGATTGCCGCACCAGTGTGCGCACTGGTGCGCAATGACATGATTTTTTGAGCTTCCGTAAGGGCCGATTGAGACACATCGGCCCATGCCTTCCCCGCTGGGGAAGGTGGCCCGGCGAAGGCTGGGTCGGAAGAGGTGTTTTCCGAAGGAAAGCGTCACCGAAGGTGACAATGGGTGCGGTATGGGACGCCCCTTTTGTCTACATCACTGCCGCCGTCTGCATCTGTCCCGTCCGGAAGCGCGTGCGCCCTACAGAAACAGGTACAGAACCATTGTCAGCAGGGTGGTGGCACGGTCTTCTTCGCAGTCGCCGGCCAGCAGCAGGAGCAGCAGCACCACGATCAGATCGCCTGTGTCAAAATCCGGCGGCAGCAGATTTTTCAGAAAGCCGGAAACGCTGCCGCTGACCGGCGGCTTCGGCGGCGTGCCCTGATGGGGCGGGGGCAGAGGCGGCCCGGTCGGCTCGGGTGGACAGGGGGGCGGCTGAGAATGCCCGGGCATTGGCGGAGGGTCATCCATTCGGCTGCGGCTGTATGAGCCGTCCGGCTGCGGAATATAGCGATTATACATGGTTTTCACCTGCCTGACGGAGAAAGTAGCCCCTGCTGGCGCAAGGCGGCAGAGGCGATTTTTGCGACTTTGGCGGCGCGCATGGCCTTTTCCAGACGGCTGATGCGGCTGCCGCTGAGGTAGGCCCCCAGCGCCTGCAGCAGCGCCTGCTCCCGCTGGTCAATGCCGCTCTGGCGCATCAGCCCCGACAGCTGCTGCACCATGCGAAGATCCAGCTGCGGCGGCTCCTGCGGCTGGGGCTTGGGCTGGGGTGGCGCAGCGGAGCCGGGGCTGCCCCCAAGCTCTCGCGCCATGGCCATAATTTTGCCCATGGTGTCCGGATCCTGTAGCAATGCGTCCAGCTTTTGCTGCAGATCATCCATAGTATTCCTCCCACAGCTGGCGAAGCAGGGCCCGCGTCTGCGGATCTGTCATCAGGCTCTGCACCGCCTGCCGGGCCCGCTCCAGATCACCCCGCTCCACGGACGCGGCGGCCTCGGGCTGCTGCCGCATCCGCGCGAGCAGCTGCTGCCCGGCGGGACACTGCGCCAGACGCGCGGCATCTTCCTTTGAAAATTCTGTAAATTTTTTCTCCATTGGATTGCCTCCTGTCCAAATGCCTGCTATAATAGATAAAAACGGTTGTGTTATTACTATATGCGCCGGTAGAACAAATGGTGTGATATGAAGATCCTTGTTTTGTCCGATTCCCACTCGTCCCTCAGCTTTATGCGGGACTGTGTTCGCCTGACCCGGCCGGATGGTGTGATCCATCTGGGGGATTATTATGAAGACGGTCTGGTGATCGCCCGGGAGAATGCGGCGCTTCCTTTCTGGCAGGTGCCCGGCAATTGCGACCGGTATCGCCTCGGCGGGGAGGAGCCGGAGAGCCTGCTGATAACACCGGGCGGCGTGCGTATGCTGATCACCCACGGCCACCGGCAGTATGTCAAATCCGGCTGCGGCGCGCTTCTGGCGCAGGCCCGGCAGCAGGGGGCGGCAGCGGCCCTCTTCGGCCATACTCATGCCCCGCTTTGCCAACTGACGGAGGATGGTATCTGGCTGCTCAACCCCGGCTCCTGTGGATATTTTGGGGGCAGCGCGGGTATGATCTTCCTCGAAAACGGAAAAATCAGCAGCTGCCGCTTGCTCCGGCAGCAGGAACTGGAGGAAATGGTATGATTTTGACGGTTGATATCGGCAATTCCAACATTGTGCTGGGCGGTGTCGAGGAGGAACAGATCCTTTTCGAAGCACGACTGCGCACCGATGCCACCAAAACATCCGATGAATACTGCATTGATCTGAAAATGATTCTGGAGGTCTACGGTGTGGATGCAGAGCAGGTGGAGGGTTCCATCATCGCCTCCGTTGTACCGCAGGTGCTCAACTCCGTGCAGACGGCGCTGAAAAAGCTGACGGGCAAGACGGCGCTGGTGGTGGGCCCCGGGCTGAAAACCGGCCTGAATATCAAGGTGGAGAACCCTTCCCAGACCGGCGCGGATCTGGTGGTGGGCAGCGTGGCGGCCCTGCGGGAGCATGCCGCGCCACTGATCGTTGTGGATATGGGCACGGCTACCACCATTGTGGTGCTGGATCGGGACGGCGCTTTTATCGGGGGCAGTATCAGCCCCGGCGTGAAGATTTCGATGGACGCGCTGACGGAACGTACTGCGCTGCTGCCGGGGTTGCAGCTGGATCAGCCCCGCAGGGCCATCGGCCGAAACACCATCGACTGTATGCGCTCCGGCATCATGCTGGGCACCGCCTGTATGCTCGATGGCATGATCGAGCGGATGGAGCAGGAGCTTGGCTGCCCGGCCACCGTGGTGGCGACGGGCGGCATCGCCAAATTCGTGGTGCCCATGTGCCGCCGTGAGATGATCTACGATAAGGATCTGATCGTCAAGGGCCTTGCGATCCTGTACCGGGAGAACCGGAAATAATTCTTTCCTTGCATATTTTCGGCCGTTGTGCTATGATACGGCCATGAACGGTAACGGAGGCAGAATATGGAATGGTTCCAGACTCTTTCTGATGAATGGGCGGCGCTGCGGGAAAAAACGGCGCCGGTGCTGAAAAAGACCGGGGAGATTTTCTCCCGGATTGGCAATGTGCTGAAAACGCTGGGCGGCTACCTGTACAAGCTGCGTGGTGCGTTTGTTGCGATTCCGGTGGCGGTGGTGGCGGTCATTCAGGCCATGCTGAATATGGAACGCCTGCCGGATACGGTGGAGTATGCCATGCTGCGCATTGATCCCGATGCGGCGCAGACTCTCTTTGGCCCCTTTGCCATGAGCGTGGTGCAGATGAGCCGGGAGACGGCGGTCATGGGCCCGCTGCTGCTGACGGCGGCGTGCCTGATTTTCACCCTGTTGTCCAAACGCACCCTGTTTCCGTGGCTGATCAGCGCCTTCACCCTGCTGATCCCCACAGTGCTGTATTTGCTGACCTGCTACCCTGCGTGATAAAGATTGTTTCTGTTTCACTTTTCGCGGATCATGCGTTTTTAGTGAAGCGTGAAGAGCGAAAAGAGAAGAGAACGAAAAGCAGCGATTTTCTTTCGAAAATCGCTGCTTTTTGGCGGAGAGTTAGGGATTCGAACCCTAGGTTCCTTTCGGAATCACCAGTT
>CAZMBL010000114.1:0-4217 GCA_964564605.1 uncultured Oscillospiraceae bacterium | reverse complement strand
GCAGAATGTTCCATAGTCTTAGCCTCTTTTGCAAGCATGGTTTCCAGGAGCGATAGCGGCAAACGTGATGGCCATACACGCCATACCGCCTGGTCTCCTTTTCCCGGCATACTCACTCAAGGCAGGCTACGCTGCACACAGCACACGATTCTGCGCACTGCCTTGCAGGTTCTTACCTGAGTCGTACGCGAACGGACCCCGTTCAGGGGCATAGGCCGTCGTCGCACAAGGTTCAGGTCTCCACGGAAGCCGGGTCGTATGCGCCATGCCATTGGCGCGCGCCCGAGATCCTTAACCCCCAGCATCCACCCTAAACTGGGCGTAAAAAGCAGACACCAGGGACTTCATCGATGTGCCCTTCATAGGATTTTTAGGCCCTACCTGGAAAATGGTCACTCTGACTAGGATACTGCGCCGTCAATGGATATCATAGCATATTCTCTTGAAATATACAAGTATTTTTCTAAAAATACGGAAAATATTTACACAATATTCACTGCATTTCCGCCGGAACGCACGCAAACCAGTCCCGGATGATATCCCGGTGGGTCACGGCGATCTCCAGCTGTGCCAGCTGCTCCCGGGTAAAGAAAGCAAGGCGGCGGGATTCTTCGCTGCAACGCAGCACCGGCTCCCGGCTGAAGCGATAGCCATATAGCACGATCACCATGCGCCAGATGCTTCCGTCCCGGTAGGCGGCGATGCGGCCTGGATTGTCGTAAACCGCCAGTTTTTCAAAATCCTCCGGTCGGATGCAAAGGCCCAATTCCTCCCGCACCTCCCGTGCAATGGCCTGCCGCCCCGTTTCCTTCTTCCGGCAGCCACCGCCCACAAGGCCCCAGCTGCCACTGTCCCGCCGCTGTTCCAGCAAGAGTTTATCCTGCCAGAGCAAAATCGCATTGGCTCCCAGATGAGCCGGCATGGTGGTTTTCGGTGCGTCTTTCGGATCGCAGTTATAGAATGTTACGATGGACATGTTATACTCCTCTCCCCTTACGGCTTCTGCCGGTCGGGAATTTCCTCCGGCAGTGGCTTGGTAATGCCGGATCTTCTTGCCTTATCCAGTCCCCCGGCCATAGCCCCGGCGGGATCCGAAGCAAATTTACCACGGCGGATGATATCTTCTCCGTACTTATCCCGCAGATTATCCACCATTTCATCCAGCTTCAGCTTCCGCTCATACTGCCGTGGACTCAGGCCCGACAGAAAATCATACTGCTGATACCGCTCCCCGCTCAGCCGGGTCATCTGCACCCCCAGCTGCCGCAGCGGCGTCACGCCGTCCCACGCCTCGTCAAACACGGCGCAGGCCGCCTCATAGATCTGGGATGTGATATCCGTTGCGCCATGCAGCATGGCCTGATGGGAAAAATGGCGAAACGCATTGGTGCGCAGATGGACGCTGATACAGCTGCCGCATTTGCCGTCCCGCCGCATCCGCATGGCCACCGTCTCGCACAGGCTCAAAAGCACCTGATGGGCCTGTTCGTGGGTGATCACGTCCTGCGATGTGGTGACGGAGTTGCCGTAGCCCCGGTTTTCCGCCGGTTCCGGCGTGACGGCCTCGGCATTGCGCCCGTTGGCAAAGTGCCAGATGGTCTCCCCCTGCTTGCCCAGCCGCTTTTTCAGCAGCTGCACATTCGCTTTGGCCAGCTCTCCGATGGTATTGATGCCCAGTCGGCGCAGCTTCCGCTCCGTGGCAGAGCCTACCAGGAACAGATCCCGCACCGGCAGGGGCCACAGCTTCCGCTCCATCTCCTCGGGAAAGAGGGTGTGGATTTTGTCCGGCTTTTCGAAATCTCCGGCCATTTTTGCCAGCAGCTTGTTGGAGGAAATGCCGATGTTCACCGTGAAGCCCAGTTCCTCCCGCACCCGCCTGCGCAGCTGCTCCGCCGCCAGCAGGGGCGGTCCCCACAGCAGCCGGGTTCCGGTCATATCCACCCACGCTTCATCGATGGAATACTGCTGCACCTGCGGGCTGAACTGCCGCAGCAGCTCCACAAAGCGCCGGGACGCGCCCACATACAGTTCATAATCCGGCTCAACGATCCGCAGCTGTGGACATTTTTCCAGCGCCTGAAACAGGGGTTCCCCGGTCTGGATGCCGTATTTTTTCGCCGGAATGGATTTGGCCAGAATGATGCTGTGACGGGACTTCCTGTCCCCCGCCACCACGGCGGGTACGTCTCGCAGATCCTCCTGCTCCCCCAGCACCTCCACCCGGTAGGCCGCGCTCCAGCTGAGAAAGGCCGAGTTGACATCCACATGAAAAATCACACGCTCCGCCATTATGCCACCCGCCTGAAAAAGCACCATGTATGGGTGCGGATGGTATATTTCAGCTCAAACAGCCACCGCTGCTGCGCCACCGTAGCCCGGCAGAGGTAGACCTGCGCCTCGATGCCCACCAGCATGATTTTCTTCACGCTGATAACCTCGTCAATATCGATGCGCAAAAGATTGTGCGCATCGTCCTCCATCCGCAGCCGCAGGGGACGGATCTCTCCGGCCGCGCTGCACACGCAGATCACGTCAATGGGTACAGTTGCTCCATCCACCGGAGTTCACCGCCTTTCTGTACCCATTATAGCACATTCGTTTGTGTATAGCAAGAGGAAATTCATGGTTGCCCACAGGAAAAATATCTGTTATACTGAATTTAAGAATTAAATCCTTAGAGAGGTACGCCATGGCGAAATTTTCATGTCTGGTACTGGATCACGATGACACCGTGGTGCAAAGTGAGGCCACCGTCAATTATCCCTGCTTCTGCCGGTTTCTGGAGCGTTTTCGCCCCGGCTGCGTGTATTCCTATGCCGATTATCTGGCCGACTGTGGCCGGATGGACTTTACCCAGCTGTGCCGTGTCCGCTTTTCCATGACGGAGGCGGAGCTGGAGGAAGAATATCGCTTCTGGAAGGACTATGCCGGCACCCACATTCCCGATCCCTACCCCGGCATGGGACAGCTGCTCCATGCCTGCCGGGAAGCAGGAATACGGCTTTGCGTATCGTCCATGTCCTCCCGGGAGACTATTTTGCGGGATTACCGTGCCCATTACAGTCTGGAGCCGGATCTTATCTTCGGCTGGGAGCTTCCGCCGCAGCAGCGCAAACCATCGCCCTACGCACCGGAGCAGATCAAGGCCCGCTTTGGCCTCCTGCCGGAGCAGCTGCTGGTGGTGGATGATATGCCCTCCGCCGTGCCCATGGCCCGGGCCGCCGGCTGCCCCATCGCCTTCGCCGGGTGGGGACGGCAGGCGTTTCCCCAGCTGTCGCAGCAGATGAACGAGCTGTGCGATTACAGCTTTTCTGCCGTCTCCCAGCTGGAAGATTTCCTGTTTTCGGTATAAGCCGCTTGACAACCGTGGTATAATGAATTGGAGACAGGCGGCAGGAGGTGAACCACCCGTGGAACGCGCATCGGTCAAAGTGCTGGCCACCAACCGGGAAGCCCGGCACGAATATTTCATAGAAGAGGAAATGGAGGCCGGAATCGAACTGGTCGGCACGGAGGTCAAGTCCGTCCGTGGCGGCAATTTAAATTTGAAAGACGCCTGGTGCGGTATCAAAGACGGCCAGCTGCTGCTCAATCAGATGCACATTGCGCCCTATGACCACGGAAACCGGTTCAATGTAGATTCCCGCCGCCCCAGAAAACTGCTGATGCACCGCCGGGAGATCATGCGGCTCTACGGCAAGGTCAAGCAGGACGGCTATGCCCTGATTCCCCTGTCGGTCTACCTGAAAGGGAGCCTTGTAAAAGTCCGCGTGGGACTGTGCAAGGGCAAAAAGCTGCATGATAAAAGACAGGCCGAAGCCGAGCGGGACGCCAAGCGTCAGATCGAGCGGGCCATGAAGGAGAGATATTGATATGAATCCCACTTTTCGCATTACCATGGAAAACGGCGGCGTCATCGAAGGCGAACTGTATCCCCAGACCGCGCCCCAGAGCGTGTACAATTTCATTGATCTGGCCAACCGCCATTTCTATGACGGCCTGATCTTCCACCGGGTCATTCCCGGCTTCATGATTCAGGGCGGCTGCCCCGACGGCACCGGCATGGGCGGCCCCGGCTACTGCATCAAAGGCGAGTTTTTCTTCAACGGAATCAAAAATGATCTGCGGCACAAGCGTGGCGTGCTGAGCATGGCCCGCTCCCAGTCCGTCCGTGGCGGCAATTTAAATTTGAAAGACGCCTGGTGCGGTATCAAAGA
>CAZMBL010000113.1:0-4224 GCA_964564605.1 uncultured Oscillospiraceae bacterium | reverse complement strand
ACGGCCATCTGCGTTCCTCTTTCTTCTGCCGCAGTGAAGCCATCACCATCAAGGATGGCGTCCTCGATTGCGGTGAGTTCGCTCACGTCTACTTCATTGACTGGGACCATGTCCGTGCCCGTCGTCGTCAGGTCAATGTGACCGTTATGGGTACCAACGATCCGATCAATGACCGGAAGTACAACAACGGTGAAGTGGTGGACACCAAGCGTAAGTTCTCCGCCGAGGAGAAAACCTATATGCCTCAGTTCGAGGAGTGGAAGATCCGCTGAGCATGCATACAGCAAAAGATCGTATGGAGGCCGGGCTTCCCTTTCCGGATGACGATGCTGCACTGCAGAAGCTACATTTCGAAAACCTACACCGGCTTTGGTTGTATAATCAATGCGATCCCGCTGAACAGGAGCTGCGTTCGCAGCTCCTGAAACTTTTACTTCCAAACGCCGGAAAGGGGTTCTATGCTCAGTCTCCCTTTCATTGTGATTACGGCTTTCATATCTACACCGGTGAGAATGTCTACATCAATTTCAACTGTGTGATCCTGGATGTGGGCAACGTCATCATCGGAAACAATGTGATGATTGGCCCCAACTCCGCCATTTATGCGGTGGGCCATCCCATCCACCCGGCCCCCAGGATCCAGGGCAAGCTGGACTATGGCCGCGACGTGGTCATCGGCAACAATGTATGGATCGGTGGAAACTGCGTCATCAATCCCGGCGTCCACATCGGTGACAACACCGTCATCGGCGCAGGCAGCGTTGTGATCAGGGACATCCCGGCCAACACCGTGGCCTACGGCAATCCATGCCAGCCGGTCCGCCCCATCACCAGTCAGGAACGCTTTTATTACAAGACCGGCCACCGGATCGACCCGGACTGTCACTATCAGCCCCCACTGGACCACGGTGAAAACGATCCGGTCTGAACGCCCCGGGCTTCTTCCATCCTTTTGTAACGTCACTGAAAAAGGAGTTTCTTCCATGTCCATTTTTTATAATGAAGCCAACCGGATTTTTACCCTCAACAGCAAGGGCTGCAGCTATGTTTTCGGCATCAACAGTCTGGATCTGCCGGAGCATCTGTATTTTGGCGGCTCCGTTGGCACCGATCTGTATTGCGGCAGCTATTCCAGAGATGGACGAGCCCATGTAGGTGTACGCACCGACAGTGCCGGTAACGCCTATGATCTGAGTGTGATGCCTCAGGAGATCCACACCCCCTATGGCGGTGACTTCTATGAGCCAAGTCTGGTTCTTCAGTTTACCAACGGAAGCCGCAGAAGCGATCTGCATTTTGAAAAATACCGGATTCTCCCCCGTAAGCCCGCGCTGGAGGGCCTGCCCTCCCTGCGAGAGGGCCAGACTCTGGCCGTCTGTTTCAGCTGCAAGGATGTAAAAGTGACCCTTTTTTATACCGTTTCTGAAAAGGCTTCCATCATCGCCCGCAGCATGAAAGTTGAAAACTGCGGCAACGAGCCTGTCCGTCTGGAGCGGGCCTTCAGCTTTGCCTTCTCTCTGCCCAACCGCCCCTGGAAAGCAGTCTACCTTTCCGGTAGCAGCGGCGCAGAAACCCATTGGACGGAAACGGAGCTGAAGCGAGGGATCCTGCGTCTGGACTCCAAACGCGGTATGTCCTCTGCAGTAATGAATCCCTTCCTGGCTGTGGGCCTTCCGGAAACCACAGAGTATTCCGGTGCCGCCTACGGCATCAATCTGATCTATTCCGGCAACTGGGCCATAAACGCAGAGCGGATCCCTGCCGGGCTGCTGCGGCTGGCAGGTGGCCTGTCGGACTTTGATTTTTCCTGGTTGCTGGAGCCGGGCCAGAGCTTCCAAACGCCCGAAGCAGTTCTGGCCTATTCGGATGAGGGCTTCTCCGGCCTGAGCCGCCAGTTCCACGACATCTACCGTCAGGCCCTGATCCCATCCCGGTTTGTGGAGCAACCCCGGCCCGTAATCATCAACAACTGGGAAGGAACCCGTTTCCTGTTTACCCCAGAAAAGCTGAAAGCCATCATCTCCCGGGCCGCCGGCACCGGAATCGATACCTTTGTGCTGGATGACGGCTGGTTCGGCAAGCGAGACGATGCCACCTCCGGTCTGGGCGACTGGTTCGTCAACGAAGAAAAGACCGGCGGCTCCCTCGACGAGCTGATCGACTTCACCCATGTCCACGGCATGCGCTTTGGCCTGTGGTTCGAGCCGGAAATGGTCAACCGGGACAGCGACCTGTACCGTGCCCACCCGGATTGGGTCATCCGCACCCCTGACGAATGCCCGGTAGAGGGGCGAAACCAGCTGGTGCTGGATCTGACCCGGCCGGAGGTGCGCCAGTATCTGGCAGATACCATCAACCATATTATCCGCACCCACCGGATCGACTACATCAAATGGGACTGCAACCGCGATATCACCGATGGCTACTCCACCGCCCTGCCACCCCAGCGGCAGAAGGAAGTGCTGCACCGGCAGATTTTGGGCCTGTATGACCTGTTCAGCCGCATCATCGAAGCCAATCCCACAGTCCTGTTTGAAGGTTGCGCCAGCGGCGGCTCTCGGTACGACCCAGGCATCCTGTACTATTTCCCTCAGCAGTGGATCAGCGATCAGACCGATGCTCCAGCCAGAGCCAAGATCCAGTATGGCGCCTCCATGTGCTATCCTCTCTCCACCATGTCCTGCCATGTGACCGCCTCCCCCAACCGCCGCGCCCGGCACCTTACCCCCTTCCACGCCCGGGGCCATATTGCCCACCTGGGTGCCACCGGCTATGAGTTCGACATCTCCAAAATCTCCGATCAGGAGTTCGAGCAGATCCCCGACCAGATCGCAGCCTACCGCGCCGACGAGGATCTGGTGCTCAAGGGCGACCTGTACCGCACCTGCATACCCACCGATGGCAGTAACTATTTTGCAGTTTGTTTGGTCTCCAAGGACAAGCAGAAGGCCAAACTGACCGCCATGAAATTTCAGGAGAATTTTAACGAGCCTGCCATCCGCCTCTATCCCAGAGGTCTGCGTGAGGACAAGCTATACCAGGTGCCGGAGCTGAGCAAAACCATGGCCGGAAGCAGCTGGATGCGCTTCGGCATCTGCCCTGACTTCCTCACCGGCGACTACGAAACACTGGTCTACCATTTCATCCAGACAGAAGGATAACTCCAAAGGAGCCGGATCAGCCGGTGGGGGTATCACCTCTGTTTCCGGAAAAGCTGCGCCTGTAGCTCTCGATTGAGGCACAGGCGCAGCTTTTTGTATGTTTTTGTCTACCGGCTTTCCCGGTAGCGGCGGGGCCGCCTTGCGGCCAGCGCGCTCTTAGGTTCTGAATTTCCGATCCGTTGCCATCCACCATTTCCGGAATCTGCCGAATATCTGTTCCAAGAAACCCAATTCCGGAAATTTGGAGGTATCCCCATGCGCCTCTGCAACGGAAGTTTCACAAACGGTTGGCTCTGCCGCAGGAACATCCACCGCTGTGGCTGCGGAAACAATGGGTTCAGCCGGAACCCCTCCCACATCCACGACGCCCTGCTTTCCCGCCGGATGCGGGGCGGTTCGGTCGGGGGCTTTGGCCGGATGGGACGATTGATTCGGGGTTCATTTCGGGAAGTGGATGTGCCAACCTCTCCACACAGGAAAGATTCCATGCAATTGCCTCTATGGACGCAGTAAATACACCAATCGGATAGGATGGCCGTTCTTTCTTTTCGGACAGTTTGATTAAGATATTGCATGGCTTCGTTGCAGAGAGCATCTGCTTTTGCCTGTTTTTCGCGCAAAGGCAGGCTGTGAAGAGAATAGTTTTTCTTCCAGAATGTAAAGAAAGGCTTCATCTTCTGCGTTTCCTGATCCAATATCCTGGACAAGTATTTCCGGCTTCGGCCTGCTTTTGCTTTCCGATGCGCTTCCATACGGCTTCGATCAGCAGGTTCTCAAAATACTTTTGGTACAGGAAGTTGCCCTGTACAACCGGCCCGTTCTCCATTACATAATCCAGAAAGAACCGATACGGGCACAGGAACATACTTCGACCGTTCCACGAGTCCCTCTCTCGACAGGGCGGCATGGGGCGTGCATGGACAAAAGCACTAGCCGAGTGCCGGGCGGATAGTTCACCGGATCATTCCCACAGTATGCATACAGGTTCAAGCCATTGACGTTTTCAGACTCCAGATACTGGGCAGAGTCAGGGCTAATGAATCTACAAAATTCAGGGCTATAA
>CAZMBL010000112.1:0-4265 GCA_964564605.1 uncultured Oscillospiraceae bacterium | reverse complement strand
GAGACGGACGAGGATGTGCTGGGCATTGCGGAGCTTGTCTACAAGGTCATCCAGACATGGAAAGCGGTGGCCACCAATAAAAAGCGGGGACTGCGGGTACATGTGGCCACGGCCTACTTTGTTCCCAAGCCCCACACCCCCTTCCAGTGGGAAAAGCAGATCACCCAGGAGGAATATCTGCGCCGGTGCAAGCTGCTCAAGAGCCATTTTTATTCCAAATCCATTGAATACGATTATCACGCGCCGGAGCTGAGCCGCCTGGAGGCGGTATTTGCCCGGGGCGACCGGCGGCTTGCCCCGGTGATCGAGGATGCGGCCCGCCACGGTGCCCGTCTGGACGGGTGGGATGAGTATTTCCGCTATGATATCTGGCTGGAGTCTTTCGCCCGCTGCGGTGTGGATGTGTCGTATTATACCACCCGGGGCTTTGATGAGGAGCAGCTGCTGCCATGGGACAGTGTGGATGTGGGTGTCAGCCGGGGCTTCCTGCTGCGCGAGCGCAAGCGGGCCTACGCCGGGCAGGTCACCCCGGACTGCCGGGCCGGCTGCGCCGGATGCGGTGCCAATGGACTGCTGCGGGAGGTAGAGTGCGATGCCTAGATTGTTGTTTGAAAAGACGGGGAACGCCGTCTATATTTCCCATCTGGATCTGATGCGGCTGTTTCAGCGGGCCTTTCAGCGGGCGGGACTGGTGCTTCGGCACAGTCAGGGCTTTAATCCCCGCCCCATTGTGTCCATCGCACTGCCCCTGTCTCTGGGAATGGAAAGCCGCTGTGAGCTGCTGGATTTTGAGCTGGAAGGGGAGTGCCCGCCCTATGATCGGATGGTAGAGCTACTTAACGATGCCCTGATCGATGGCGTGCGCGCCCGGCAGGTGTATGATGATGGCCGCCGCATCCGGGATCTTTCACTGCTCGATTGCACGGTTTGCCTGCACTATGATGCCGGAATTCCATCCGGCGGAGCAGAGCAGATCGGGACGTTGCTGCGCGCCGGGGAGCTTTTTGTGGATAAAAAGAGTAAATCCGGCCCCGTGCGGCAGGATATCCGCCCCATGATCCGTGCGGTCAGTGTCACCGGAGAAGATGGGAAAATTTTGATCCGAGCCCGTATCTGCTGCCAGAATCCGTCTTTGAACCCCATGCTGCTGGCGCAGGCGGTGGAGCGGTATCTGCCCCGGCTTCGGCCGGACTATGTAAGCGCCATGCGGGAAGAACTGTATGACGCGCAGGAACAGATTTTTCGATAAGATAAGGAGAAGCATATGAAAGATTACGAACTGGAGCAGTGCCCCATTTGCCGTGGCGCCGGAATTTTGACCCATGAGGGTGGCTGGTGTGTGCAGGTCGAATGCGCCGATTGCAGCGCCCATACCGTCTATGTTGAGTACGAGACTCCGCAGGAACAGGAACAGGCCGAACAGCAGGTAATTCACCTGTGGAATATCGGCAAGGTCGTCCACAGCGAACGTGGCGAATAAAAACCCGCCACCGCCGTGGAAATCTCTCTTTTAGACGCAAAAATGTGTCATTGCGAAGCGGCGCAGCCACTGTGGCAATCCCCTGATAGAAGTACAATCCCCCCGTTTTTTCGACAATCCGAAAAGACGAGGGGATTGCCGCACCAGTGGTCAGAATGTTGTGCAGTGACATGGGATCATTTCCGGTACCAAAAAATTTTTGAATTTTTCAAAAATAGTGCTTGCATTTTTCGGCATAGTGTGCTAATATATCCAAGCGTCCTGAGGGACAGCATTTCCGGGTGTGGCGAAGTTTGGTATCGCGCTTGAATGGGGTTCAAGAGGCCTCGAGTTCGAATCTCGACACTCGGACCATAAAAAGCACTGATTTCTTCGGATTTCAGTGCTTTTTATTTATTTTTGAACGCAGGGAATTGAATGTTCGCAAAACTATCTGCCACCTTATGCGCCGAATTTGTCGGAGAGGGAGGCGGCGATGTTGGATTTACGCTCCACATCCAGATGGGAATAGAGGTTTGCGGTCATCTTGATATCCGCATGGCCGAGCCATTCCTGCACATCTTTCAGCGACCACCTTTTCGGAGTGTGTGACGATGAAGTCATCTAGCCACCAACGAGGGCATCATCTGGTGGTTGCTGAAGGGAGAATGGAATCTCGAAGGCTACCGCCTGCACCGAAGGGAAAAGATTTTAGTTGACATTTGGCTGAAAATGTGGTACTTTTCCTGTAGAATGCGTAGATGGGGAGGTTCCGTTCCCGGTTCCCTTCAGAGAGTGTCCGGTTGGTGTGAGGGCATGGGATTGGTTCGGATGGTCGCCCCGGAGCTCGTCTCCTGAAACGGCAGTAGGGAGGCGCGGGTCTGCCCGTTACAGCTTTCAAGTGCCCGGCTGCGCCGGGAATTCAGGTGGTACCGCGGAATTTTTCGCCCTGAGAGTGTTTGCTCTCAGGGTTTTTTCATGGAAGGAGCGTAAAAATGAAGGAATTACCGAAGATTTATGACCCCAGTCAGGTGGAGAGCGAGATCTACCGCATGTGGGAAGAGGGGGGCTATTTCCGCCCGCAGGGTCGTCCCGGCGCGAAGCCCTTTACCATCGTCATGCCGCCTCCGAACGTGACCGGGCAGCTGCACATGGGTCACGCCATGGACGCTACTTTGCAGGACACCCTCATCCGCTTCAAGCGGATGCAGGGCTATGATGCCCTCTGGGTGCCGGGCGTGGACCATGCCGGCATCGCCACCCAGATCAAGGTGGAAGAGGAGCTGCGTGTCAAGGAAGGTCTGACCCGCTATGATCTTGGCCGGGAAAAATTTCTGGAGCGAGTCTGGGACTGGAAGCACAAGTACGGCGACCGGATCGTACAGCAGCAGAAAAAGCTGGGTGCTTCCTGCGATTGGGACAGAGCCCGCTTTACCATGGATGAAGGCTGCTCCAAAGCCGTGCGGGAGGTTTTCGTCTCCCTGTATGAAAAGGGCCTGATCTATAAGGGCAGCCGGATCATCAACTGGTGCCCCCACTGCGTCACCGCTCTGTCGGACGCGGAGGTGGAATATGTGGACAAGCCCGGCCACCTCTGGCACATCCGTTACCCGCTGGCCGATGGCAGCGGCGAGGTGATCGTGGCCACCACCCGGCCGGAGACTATGCTGGGCGACAGCGGCGTGTGCGTCAATCCCAATGACGAGCGCTACCGCGCCATCGTGGGAAAAAAGGTCATACTTCCCCTTGTGAACAAGCAGATCCCCATTGTAGCGGATGATTACGCGGAGATGGAGTTCGGTACCGGCTGTGTCAAAATGACCCCGGCCCACGATCCCAACGACTTTGAGGTCGGTCTGCGGCACAATCTGGAGGTCATCCGGGTGCTGGATGACAATGGCCGTGTCAACGCGCTCGGTGGTATGTACGAAGGGCTTGACCGGTACGAGGCCAGAAAGCGAATCGTGGAGGATCTGGAAAAGGGCGGCTATCTGGTTCGGGTGGAGGATTATTCCCACAATGTGGGCACCTGCTACCGCTGCCACAATGATGTGGAGCCCATCATTTCCGCCCAGTGGTTCGTGAAAATGAAGCCGCTGGCCGAAAAAGCCATCGAAGTGGTGAAAGACAGCCAGACAAAATTCGTTCCCGACCGGTTCTCCAAGACCTATATGAACTGGATGGAAAACGTCCGTGACTGGTGTATTTCCCGCCAGCTGTGGTGGGGCCATCAGATTCCTGCGTGGACCTGCGCCGATTGCGGCCACATTACCGTTTCCCGGCAGGATCCCTGCGCCTGTGAGGCCTGCGGCAGCGCCGTCATCACCCGGGAGGAAGATGTGCTGGATACATGGTTCTCCTCGGCCCTGTGGCCTTTTGAGACACTGGGCTGGCCGGATAAAACGGCGGATCTGGAAAAATTCTATCCGACCAGCGTGCTGGTCACGGGCTATGATATCATTTTCTTCTGGGTTGCCAGAATGATTTTCTCCGGCTGTGAGCATATGGGACAGCCGCCCTTCCACACGGTGCTGATCCACGGCCTTGTCCGGGATAATCAGGGAAGGAAAATGTCCAAATCCCTCGGCAACGGTATCGATCCGCTGGAAATGATCGACCGCTACGGCTGTGATGCCCTGCGGATGAACATGGTCACCGGCAACTCTCCCGGAAACGACATGCGTTTCTATGTGGAGCGGTGCGAGGCCATGCGGAATTTTGCCAATAAGCTCTGGAACGCCAGCCGCTATGTCATGATGAACCTGAAAGAGGGAGCCGAGTGTCACCTGCCTGCGCTTTCCCGGCT
>CAZMBL010000111.1:0-4373 GCA_964564605.1 uncultured Oscillospiraceae bacterium | reverse complement strand
TGGGTGGTAAACACCGAGGAGACAAAACTGTGGCTGAATGCGGAGGTGCCGATGCCGAACATGTAGCCCAGCTGGGCAAAGGTATTCTGCTCATGGTAGAAGAAGGTGTAGCCGATCAGGGTCAGGATGATGAAGCTGACGTGCCCCACAACGGCAGAAGCCGTAGCGGGGAGCTTCTTCATGGCCTTTTCCAGGATGAACCTGTCCAGAATCAGCAGCACACCATAGTAAAGCCCCCACAGCACATAGTTCCAGCTGGCGCCATGCCACAGGCCGGTGGAGAACCACACGATCAGCAGCGCCAGAACGGTGGGCACATTGCGCGAGGCGGCCTTGTGGCCGGATTTTTTCAGGCTGCGGGCCAGCTTTGTCATGGGCCGGGAGCGCAGCACGGGATAGAAAAGGTAATCCCGGAACCAGCTGCTCATGGTGATGTGCCAGCGCCGCCAGTATTCCGTGACACTGCGGGAAATATAGGGATAATTGAAGTTTTCGGCAAAGTTGAAGCCGAACATGTGCCCCAGACCGATGGCCATATCGGAATAGCCGCCAAAATCGAAATAGATCTGCAGGGCATAGAACAGAATGCCCAACCAGCTGCCGGTCACGGTATGGTAGGGAACATCACCCACCGTCAGGGCGAACAGGTTCTCACAGGCCAGGGCACAGGCGTTGGACAGCACCACCTTCTTGCCAAGGCCGATGGCGAAGCGGTAGATGCCGTGGTTGATCTGGGCCGCAGAGACCTGCCGTTCCGCCAGAGAGTCCTCAATATCCGTGTAGCGCACGATGGGGCCCGCCACCAGCTGGGGGAACAGGCAGATGTACAGCAGCACCCACGAATACCGCCCCTGAGGCTTGCAGTAGCCCCGGTAGACATCGATCACATAGGTCATGGCCTGGAAGGTATAGAAGCTGATGCCCAGCGGCAGGGAAATTTCCGGCACGGGCAGGTGCAGCCCCGTCAGGTCATTGACGGTCTGCATGAAAAAGCCGGTGTACTTGAACACCCCCAGCATGGCCAGATTCATTACCACGCCAAGGGTAACGGCCAGCTTTTTACCCCGGTCTGTCTCGCTGGCCCCGATGAACAGGCCGAAAGCGTAGTTGAGCAGGGCGGAGAAGAGCATCAGCAGAATATAAACCGGCTCGCCCCATGCGTAAAACAGCAGCGACATGGCCAGCAGGACACCCCTGCGCCAGCTGTTGCTGCGCCGGCTGTAATACAGGATCATCAGCACTGGCAGGAAAGCGTAAATAAAAATCAGATGAGAAAATACCATATTGCACCTCAAAAATCAGCGCGGGCGAAGCTTTTATTTTTTGCGGCGTGCCGCGATCAGGGCCACCATTTCGCCCACGTTTTTCATCTCCACCACTTCCTTCATGGAGAATTTCATGCGGAACTCATCCTCCACGGCGGCAATCAGGGTGATGTGGGACAGGGAGTCCCAGTCCTCAATGTCGGCGGCGGTGGTGCGCTGGTTGACGCACAGGCTGTCATCGTCAAAAACGTCCCGGAAAACCTCGTTCAGGCGTTCATAGATCTCATTCATGGTTTGTGTCCTCCTTGATATGGGTTGAATTGGGGATAAAGGTCGCGGTGTCCGTGACAAATTGGGTATCGCTCAGGGCGGTGAAGCCCAGTTTTTCATAGATGCGGGCCACCATGGCGTTCTTGGGGGTTTTGAGATATTCCCCCTCCACGATGGCAAACCCGGCCTGCCGGGCGGTGGAGACCATTTTGTTGACAATGAACTCCTCCATGCCGCGCTTGAGCACCCGGCAGCTCATGAGCCAGGTGTTTACAAACAGCCGGTCTGCCTGCTTCTCCAGAATGACGGCGCTGATCAGGCCGTGCTCCCCGAATTTGTCCCGCAGGGTGAAATACAGGGTCAGATAGCGATCATCCGCGGCGATGGCGGCAATTTCCTGCTCGGTGTAGCGCACGGTGCGCAGGTTGAACTGGTTGGAGCGCTGGGTCAGCTGGGCAATGCGGGGGAAGTGGAAGCTGTCGAAGGGTCTGGCCACGGCCACCATCTCCAGACTTTCCAGATACGCATCATAATCCACGCACTGGCTCTGCAGACTCACCCGCTGGGCCTCCGCCCGGTACTGCCGGGTGCGGTCCCGGTCTGCCTCGGAGAAGGAGGCCGTCTCAAACAGGTTTTCCCGCCGCAAAAAGTCCACATATTCCTCCGGATTTTCCGGCAGCTCCGGCACGGTGATCTCCGGGATCAGGCTGCGCACGGCGGCACGTTCGAAGGGATTGTCATCGAGAAACACCATGGAGTCCATGCCGATGTTCAGCACATCCCGGATGTGGCGGATGTTGCTGGCTTTATCCTCCCAGTTGGCCACGAACACGGAGATATCCTCCAGCCGCAGCACCATTTCCGGATGCTTTTCGAAAGGCTCTTTCGCCGCCGGTTCGTTGTTTTTGGAGCAGACACACAGGATGATGCCCCGGTTTTTCAGCTCCCGCAGCCAGCTCTGGAAGGCGGAAAAGGCGTGCCCCAGCCCCAGCTCTCCGATCTGGATGCCATCGAGCCCATCGTCTCCTATGACACCGCCCCAGAGGGTATTGTCCAGATCCAGCACCACACATTTTTTGAAGGTGCCGCCGGCAGACAGCACCGTGTCCGTCGCCTGCCGGGCCAGCCATGGCAGAAAATCCGTGCGGAAGGGCATTTTCGCGATGCAGTACATCTTGCTGTCGCGAACGGCGGCCTCCCCCAGACGGCTTTGCAGCCCGTCGATATCCAGCAGGAAGACATTTTTGTACTCCGCGCAGCTTTCAGCCAGCAGACAGTTGAGCCGCCGCAGCTGATAGATGAAGCTTTCCGGGGTGCGGGCCCCGAAATCACCGAATACCCGGTCATCCCACGCAGGGAAATTGAATTGCAGCAACCGGGCAGCGCAGTTGGCCATGATCCGCTGCCAGACCACCACCAGCCGGTCACGCATGGTCTCGGCAAAGCGGCTGCGCTCCCCGGCGGGGTAGGCACAGTAGGCTTCATAGAGCTTGTCGGTGCAGTTGGCCAGCATGACCCATCCGGGAGCGAAGGTATACAGTTCCGAGGTCGGATCCATGGTCTGGGCATCGATCTGGTTATAGTCCGCGTCAAACACCTCGTAGCGCACGCCGGCCTCATAGCCCCAGCCCCGCAGGGCGGTGGCGATGTGCTGCGTGGCGCAGTCCCCCAGCAGGGCGACCCGGATGCCGGGCAGGGCGGACATATCCTGCCGGAGATTTTTCTTCAGCGTGACAAAGCTGGGCATGGTCATGATCACATTCCTCCATCCGACACAATTCCCATTTTATTGTCCCTATCTTACATCATATTTTCCTTTATGTCAACCAAATTCCCGCAATGGTTTGTGGAAAGCGCATGAAAGCGGCCGGGGAAATTGCCGCTTCCCTCTTGCGAAAAGGCAAAAAATCCGCTATACTGTTGGTACACGAAGAAGGAGAGAGAAAAATGGCCAAGCTTTATTTCAAATACGGCGCTATGGGCTCGAGCAAAACGGCGCAGGCGCTGATCACCAAATACAATTATGAGGAGAACGATCTGAACGTCTGGCTGATCAAGCCCAGCGCGGACACCCGGGACGGGGCTCAGGTGCTGCGCAGCCGCATCGGGCTGCAGGCGCAGGTGGAGGTCATGACCCCCCAGACCGATATTTTCCGCCGCTTTACCGAAACCCGGCTGGGCCGCTGCGATGTGGTGATTGTGGACGAGTGCCAGTTCATGACCGAGGCGCAGATCGAGCAGCTGCGCACCATCGTCAATGAATGTGCCATTCCGGTGCTGTGCTTCGGGCTGCGCACCGATTTCCAGACCCGGCTGTTCCCCGGCTCCCGGCGGCTGATGGAGCTGGCGGACGTGATCGAGGAGATCAAAACCATGTGTGACTGCGGGGCCAAGGCCACCATCAACGCGCGAATTTGCGACGGCTACATCGTCACCCAGGGCGAGCAGGTGGTTCTGGGCGGCAACGACAGCTATATTGCCATGTGCCACCGCTGCTATATCCACGGCATCCGGGATCACAAGAAGATCCGCCTGCACGGGCAGCCCCAAAGCTGAGTGCGCCCATTAAATACAGTATATTATTTTTATCAGGAGATATTTATATGGAACTTTCAGAAATTCTTTCCAAATGCGACCACACCCTGCTGGCACAGACCGCCACATGGGCAGATATCCGGGGTATCTGTGATGACGGCATGAAATATCACACCGCTTCGGTCTGCATTCCCGCCTCCTTTGTGCGGCAGGCCAAGAAATATGTGGGTGACCGGCTGGCCATCTGCACCGTCATCGGCTTCCCCAATGGCTACGCCACCACTGCTGCCAAGTGCTTCATGG
>CAZMBL010000110.1:0-4445 GCA_964564605.1 uncultured Oscillospiraceae bacterium | reverse complement strand
GAAGTTCTTTCCAAGTTGCTTTCGGACAGGGGTTCGATTCCCCTCGGCTCCACCACAAAAAAGGCTTAGGATGGGATAATCCTAAGCCTTTCTCAACTAAAACCGCCTTTGTCGATATAAATCCACTGATGCGGATGAAATCCCTATGCGATGAAATCCTGCTTCACAAGGCTAATAAGTGGCGGATTTAATTTCATCAAAGGTGGAACACCGAAGATTTTATCCAAGTTTCTCTGGATTTCTTCACCGCAGGTGATTTCATTTTTACATAAATTGTGAGATTTTGCACCGGTAAACAGAAATTCATTGAGCAGAAAGTGATGATACAATGACTCATAAAATGAACCTTTGGAATGACTCATTCCTCGCAATAAAAAATAAAGCAAAAACAATTGAGCTGAGATTGTGCGATGAAAAGCGTTCGGTGATTTCAATTGGTGACGTTATTCAATTCACGAATACAAAGACTGGCGAAATAATGGAATGCATCGTTATCGATCTGTATAGATATAAGGATTTTGATGAATTATATAAGCATCATGATAAGATTTCAATTGGATATCGTGAAAATGAAATAGCAAATCCGAATGATATGTTGGCTTATTATAGTGCTGAGAATATTGAAAAATATGGAGTCCTCGGTATTGAAATTGTTGTTCAATAAATCTGCAATTTATGGCGCAAGAAGAATCGACGGTTTTCGCAGAAAAATCGTCGATTCTTTGATCTTTACTCTTTTCACGCTGCTCTTTCTTCTTCCGTTTGCCGCAGTTCCCGGCGGGTGCGGCAGATGAAAAAGATTGTGTCAGGAAGGTCAGCGTATCCGCTGCCGGGAAAGACCACAGCAAGCCGTCCAGTCCCATGAATATGGGCATGATCACCGGCAGCAGCACGCCGAACACGATCTCCCGGGTCAGGGACACCGCCGTGGAGGCCGCCTTGCCAAGTGCCTGCAAGAATATGAAGGTGCCTTTGTTGATCGTGGCCACCGCCGCGCCCATCATGCCCCAGCGGAAACCATAGATGAATATCGGATCCAGCACCACATTGGCAACGGCCCCCGTCAATGTCGCCGCCATGGCGAAGCCGGGGCTGCCGTCACTGCGGCAGCTGGAAAAGGAGGGTGTACTGGAGATGGATCCCGCCGGTGGCCGGGCAAAAATCATCCGTCTGACCCAGACCGGGCAATCCCGCATGGCCGAGACCGTCGAGGGGCTCTACCATGCCGAATGCCGGACATTGCAGGACTGGACGGAGGAGGAATTCTCACTCCGGACACAGCTGACACACAAGTACATTCACGGTCTTCGCGCACAGGTCGCGGAACCGAAACAGGAGAAAACATGAAAAAAGCAATTCAGTTATCTGACCATTTTAACTACCGTACACTGCTGCGGTTCACCCTGCCGTCCATCAGCATGATGATTTTTGCATCGATCTACGGTGTGGTCGATGGTCTGTTTGTCTCCAATTTTGCAGGCACAGACCCCTTCACCGCCATCAATCTGATCATGCCGTTTCTGATGATCCTGTCCACCATCGGTCTGATGCTGGGTTCCGGCGGCTCCGCGCTGGTGGCCAAATCCATCGGAGAGCGGCAGACGGAGCAGGCAAACCGGTATTTTTCCCTGTTCGTCTACGTTGCCGCCGGGCTGGGCGTATTCTTTGCGGTGCTGGGTATTGTGCTGATCCGCCCCATCGCGATTTTGCTGGGTGCGGAAGGCATAATTCTGGAACACGCGGTGCAGTATGCACGCATCATCCTGTGCGCTCTGCCGTTTAACATTTTGCAGCTGATTTCCAGTCCTTCTTTGTCACGGCGGAGCGGCCGAAGCTGGGGCTGATGGTGACGGTTTCCGCAGGTGTGACCAACATGGTGCTTGATGCCGTGCTGGTAATATTGCTGCCGCAGCAGTGGAAGCTGGCCGGTGCCGCGCTGGCCACCGCCCTAAGCCAGGTGGTGGGCGGTATCATTCCCCTGTTCTATTTTGGGCGGGATAACGGCAGCATTCTGCTCCTTGGCAGGACGACATACGATGGCCGGGCGCTGTTTCAGGCCTGTACCAACGGCTCTTCCGAATTTATGAGCAATATTTCCATGAATGTGGTGGGTATGCTCTACAACCACCAGCTGCTGGCCTACGCCGGAAACAATGGCGTGGCCGCTTACGGCGTGATGATGTATGTGAGCATGATTTTCTCCGCTGCGTTTCTGGGCTATTCCATCGGTGTGACCCCTGTGGTCAGCTTCCATTACGGCGCGCAAAATCACGATGAACTCAAGGGTCTGCTACGAAGAAGCCTGATCATGATCGGAATTTTCGGCAGTGCCATGCTCATCAGCGCGGAAGCGCTGGCCCGCCCCCTTGCGCTGCTGTTTGTGCGCAGTGACCCGGAACTGACGGAGTTGACGGTAAGCGGATTCCGGATTTTCTCTCTGTCCTTCCCCTTCATGGGCTATGCCATCTTCTCCTCCGGCTTTTTTACAGCCCTCAACGATGGTCTGACCTCTGCGCTGATCTCTTTCCTGCGCACGCTGGTGTTTCAGGTCGCAGCAGTGGTGTTTCTGCCAATGATCTGGGATGTTGACGGCGTGTGGTACTCCATCGGTGTGGCAGAGGTCATGGCGGTGGTTTTCAGCGTACTTTTTCTGATCCTCAAGCAGAAAAAGTACCGGTATTTTTAAGAAGTGACATTGTAAACCAGTCCGCGCCACTGGTGTGGCAATCCCCCCCTGTTCTTCCGGGTTGTTGGAAGAACGGGGGGATGTTTTTTATTCTTCCTGCGTCCCGGCAAAGAACAGCTGGCCCTGCTGTGCATCCACCGTGACGGTCTGGCCGGAGCGGATCTCGCCGCCCAGCAGCTTCCGGCTGAGCATGGTCTCCACCGTGTGCTGCAAATAGCGGCGCAGCGGTCTGGCGCCGAACTGGGGATCATAGGCGGCATCCACGATGGCGGCCTTGGCCTGCTCCGTCAGCCCCAGGCGGATCTGCTGCTGGTTCAGGCGACTGTTGAGCCGGTCGATCATCAGATCAATGATCCGGGTGACATCCTGCCGGGTCAACGGCTTGTAGAACACAATTTCATCGAGCCGGTTGAGGAACTCCGGCCGGAAGGAACGGCGCAGCAGCGCATGAACCTGCGCTTTGGCGTTTTCGTCGATGGTGCCATCATCATGAATGCCGCCCAGCAGATACTCAGAGCCTAGATTGGAGGTCAGAATAATGATTGTATTCTTGAAATCCACGGTTCTGCCCTGAGAATCCGTGATGCGGCCATCGTCCAGCACCTGCAGCAGCACATTAAACACATCCGGATGGGCCTTCTCCACCTCGTCAAATAGCACCACGCAGTAGGGTCTGCGCCGCACGGCCTCCGTCAGCTGGCCGCCCTCGTCATAACCGACATAGCCGGGAGGCGCGCCGATCAGACGGGAGACGGAATACTTCTCCATATACTCCGACATATCGATACGCACCATATTCTGCTCATCGTCAAACAGCGTCTGGGCCAGTGCCTTGGCAAGTTCCGTCTTGCCCACGCCTGTGGGGCCAAGGAACAGGAAAGAACCGATGGGGCGGTTGGGATCCTGAATGCCTGCACGGCTGCGCTGAATGGCCTCCGACACGGCCCGCACCGCCTCATCCTGGCCAATGACCCGCTGATGCAGGGTATCTTCCAGCCGCAGCAGCTTCTCCCGCTCGCTTTGCACCAGACGGGAAACAGGTATGCCCGTCCACCGCTCCACGATCGCGGCAATTTCCTGCTCCGTCACCCGATCCCGGAGCAGGCCGGCATTCTGCCCACTGCGGGCAGCCTCCTCCTGCTGCTGCAGAGCCTGCTCCAGCTTTGGCAGCCGGCCGTATTTCAGCTCCGCCGCCTTTTCCAGATCATACTCCCGCTGGGCCGTTTCGATCTGGCGCCGCAGCTGCTCCATCTGTTCACGCAGCTGCTGCACCCGGGAAATGGATGCCTTTTCATTGTCCCACTGGGCCTTCATGGCGTTATACTGATCCCGTTCCTCCGCCAGCTCCTTTTGCAGCTGGGCCAGACGGTCACGGGAGAGGTCATCCGTTTCCTTTTTCAGGGCCGCCTCTTCGATCTCCAGCTGAATGATGCGGCGGGACACCGCATCGAGCTGGGCGGGGCTGGAGTCCATCTCCGTGCGGATCTGGGCACAGGCTTCGTCCACAAGGTCAATGGCCTTATCCGGCAGGAATCGGTCGGTGATATATCGATGGGAAAGGGTTGCGGCGGCGATCAGCGCCGCGTCCGCGATTTTTACCCCATGGAAAACTTCATAGCGCTCTTTCAGTCCACGCAGGATGGAGATGGTCTCCTCCACCGTGGGCTCATCCACCTGTACCGGCTGGAAACGGCGCTCCAGTGCGGCATCCTTTTCGATATACTGGCGGTATTCATCCAGCGTGGTGGCACCGATGCAG
>CAZMBL010000109.1:0-4475 GCA_964564605.1 uncultured Oscillospiraceae bacterium | reverse complement strand
TTATACCATATCTGGAGCCTATATGGTAGTGCGGATTAAATCAGAGGTTCCTTAGAAATTACATTTTTCGCGGATATAGTCTTTGAGCTGGGAGATGGGGATCCTGACCTGCTCCATGGTGTCACGGTCACGGACGGTGACACAGTTGTCGGCTTCGGTGGTTTCGTCTCCCACGGTCTGGAAATCCACTGTGATGCACAGGGGGGTGCCGATCTCGTCTTCCCGGCGGTAGCGCTTGCCGATGGAGCCGGAATCGTCGAAATCCACCATGAAGTCCTTGCGCAGCTCCCGGTAGATCTCCTCTGCCTTGGGGCTGAGCTTTTTCGACAGGGGCAGCACGGCGGCCTTGAAGGGAGCCAGCGCCGGATGCAGCCGCAGCACGGTGCGGATATCAGGGTTACCCTTCTTGTCCACGCCCACCTGCTCTTCGTCATACGCTTCGCACAGGAAAGCCAGCGCCACCCGGTCGCAACCCAGACTGGGCTCGATCACATAGGGGATATAATGCTCGTTCTTTTCCTGATCATAGTATTCCAGACTCTTGCCGGAGGCCTCCTGGTGGCGGCCCAGATCGTAATCGGTGCGGTCGGCAATGCCCCACAGCTCGCCCCAGCCGCTGCCGAAGGGGAACTGATACTCGATATCGGTGGTGGCCCGGGAGTAGAAAGCCAGCTCCGCCGGGTCATGATCCCGCAGGCGCAGGGACTCTTCCTTGATACCCAGAGAAATCAGCCAGTTTTTGCAGAAGTCCTTCCAGTAGGCAAACCACTCCAGATCGGTGCCGGGCTGGCAGAAGAACTCGCACTCCATCTGCTCAAATTCCCGGATGCGGAAGATGAAGTTACCGGGGGTGATCTCATTGCGGAAAGCCTTGCCCACCTGACAGACACCGAAGGGCAGCTTGCGGCGGGTGGTGCGCTGAATGTTGGCGAAGTTGACGAAAATGCCCTGCGCCGTCTCCGGCCGCAGATAGACGGTGGAGGAGGAGTCCTCCGTGACACCGATTTTCGTCTGGAACATCAGGTTAAAGTTGCGGATGGAGGTAAAATGATGCTTGCCGCAGTTGGGGCAGACCACATCCTCGTGGGTGGCGATGAAATCGTTCATCTCATCGTTGGTCATGGCATCGACATTGACGCTCTTGCCGCTTTCGCTGGCGGAAATCAGCTGATCCGCCCGCTGCCGGGAGCCGCAGCCCTTGCAGTCCACCAGCGGATCGGAGAAGCTGCCCACATGGCCGGTGGTGATCCAGGTCTGGGGGTTCATCAGTATAGCGGCATCCAGCCCTACATTATAATCCGATTCCTGCACGAATTTTTTCAGCCACGCCTTTTTAACGTTGTTCTTGAACTCCACGCCGAGAGGGCCGAAGTCCCAGGAGTTGGCCAGACCGCCGTAGATCTCCGAACCGGCGAAGACATAGCCACGGCTTTTGCAGAGGTTGACGATCATATCCAGTGTTTTTTCGCTGTTTTTCATAATTTCCTATCCTCCATTCAGGAATTGTCTGCAATGTAAATCATTATACCAGTGCCTGCGGCACAAATCAAGCTATTTCCCACTTGGCGGGGCAAAAGAGCTTTATTCGCCCGCCGAGCCCCAGTCATCGAGCACCAGCTCCGGCCCCAGATCATCGGCCATCATGCGATAAACCTGTTGGGCAATGTCGATGGTGGTCTTTCCCTGATACTCCTGCGGCTGTATTACCCCCACCAGATGCAGCTTCACATGGCTTGGCCGCAGGCGGCGCATGGCGGGCAGCACGGTGTAGGTGTCCCGCAGAGTACACACTACAATGGGAACCCCCGTTTTCTGGGCGATTTTGAATATGCCGGGGCGGAAATGGTGCAGCTTCCGGTCGAGGCTGACCCAGCCCTCCGGGAACACCCCTACGGATGCGATATCCTCCTTGAGGATGCGCACGCAGTTTATAATGGTGCGCAGAGCCTCCCGGTCGTTTTCCCGGTTGATGCTCTGGCACAGCAGGCGGTGCATGAACTTGCCGAGGATGAATTTCTGCTCATTTTCCCGTTTGGAGATGAAAGCCAGCTCCTGCCCGGGGAAATATTTCATCAGGACGGCGGGATCCACATCGTTGAGATGGTTGCACACCAGCAGAAACCGCCCATCGGGGGTCTGTTCCAGCCCGCGGGTGGTGATGCGCACCCGCATCAGTGTCACCACAAAATCGATGACCCAAAGTGTCAGGCGGCGATACACCCGATCCACTCGCTGCTGGGGAATACCCAGATTTACCGGCAGGGTCATCAGATAGATGATCACAAATAGCAGCACAATCAGCCCCACATAGGTTCCAACGAAGGCCCCCACAAAGGCCAGCGGCCACAGCGCGCTGCCCAGCGCGGCCCAGGCACCGGCCACGGCCGACAGCACCGCAAATAGAATTGCAAGCATAAAACCCCTCTTTTCCAGCCATTTCTATTCATTATACACCGGATTGACCCGGGAAACAAGAGGAAAATCGCCGCCGGAACAGGATTTTGAAATAATTGTAAACATATGGCAAACCTCTTGCAAATAAAAAAGGGATGTGCTAGAATGTTGCGTAGCTTGCTACATTTCGGGAGGTGATCGTATGCAAAGGCATTATGGGCACCGGCTTCGAATTTTGCACTGGTGCGTCGACCAGACCGTCACCAACGCGCTGGCGCAACAGGAGCTGACTTCCGCCCAGGGGCGGATCCTCGGCTTTCTGGAACGGAGCAAAGGTGCGCCCTGCGCCAGAGACATTGAAGAAAAATTTCATCTGAGCCATCCCACCGTTTCCGGACTGCTGGGTCGGCTGGAAAAGAAGGGCTTCATCGAGCTGCGGCCGGACGAGGCGGATCGCCGCTGCAAGCGGATCTATCTGCTGCCCCGGGGACATGACTGCAACGAGAGTATGTTCGAGACGATCTGCGCCACGGAGGAGCGGCTGGTGGAGGGCTTTACGGAGGCGGAAAAGGAAACCTTTTCCCAAATGCTGGATCGGGCCATGTCCAATATGGGCTGTGGTTCCTGTCATAAGGAGGAAAAAACATGATTAAACGACTGGCCCGGTGCATCCGGGAATACTGGTGGGCGGCACTGCTCAGCCCATTGTGTATGGTTGGCGAGGTGGCCATGGAGGTTCGCATTCCCCGGGTCATGGCCACACTGTACGATTACGGCGTGAAGCTGCAGGATATGGCGGTGGTGGCCTCCAAATCGCTGGAGCTTGTGATCTGCGCCCTGCTGAGTCTGGGCTTCGGCGTGGCCTCGGCTGTATTCGCGTCCAAGGCAGCCACAGGTTTTGCCAAAAACCTGCGCCACGATATGTACTACTGCGTGCAGGATTTCAGCTTCCGCAACATTGACAAATTTTCCAGCGCATCGCTGGTCACTCGGCTGACCTCCGATGTGGCACAGCTGCAAATGGCCTTCCAGATGAGCATCCGCATGGCCATCCGCTGCCCGATGATGCTGATTCTGGCACTGGTCAATGCCCTGAGCATCTCCACCCAGCTCAGCTCCATCTATCTGAAGGTGATGCCCCTGCTGATCGTGGCGCTGGCGTGCCTGATTCCTGCGGTGTTCAAGATTTTCGACCGCGGCTTCAAGCTCAATGACCGTCTCAACAACGTGGTGCAGGAAAATGTCCATGGCATCCGGGTGGTCAAAGCCTTTGTCCGGCAGGATAAAGAGGAAGAAAAGTTCAAGAGCGTGTCGGGCGAACTCAACCGCACCTTCTCCAAGGCGGAGAAGATCCTGTCGCTGAACAGCCCCGTGATGATGATCTGCGTGTACACCTGCATCATCTTCATCTCCTGGACCGGCGCGCAGATGGTGGTTGCCTCCGGCAATAATCCCCTCAGCGGTCTGACCACCGGCAACCTCAGCTCCATGTTTACCTATACCACACAGGTTCTCAGCTCCCTGATGAGCCTGAGCATGGTCTTCGTCATGCTGACCATGAGCCGTACTCCCCTGCGCCGCTGCTGCGAAGTGCTGGCGGAGGTACCGGATCTGCGCTCCCCCGAGAATGCCGTGACCGAGGTGGCCGACGGCTCCATCGATTTTGAAAACGTCTCCTTCCGTTACTCCGAAACGGCGAAGCACCGCGCGCTGAAGGGGGTAAACCTGCACATCCCCTCCGGGGCGACCGTGGGCATTCTGGGCAGTACCGGCTCCAGCAAATCCACGCTGGTGCAGCTGATTCCCCGGCTGTATGATGCATCCGAGGGTGTGGTAAAAGTCGGCGGCGTGGATGTAAAGGACTATGACCTGCAGGTTCTGCGGGATAATGTGGCCATGGTTTTGCAGAAAAACGTGCTGTTCTCCGGCACCATCCGGGAAAACCTGCGCTGGGGCAACCCCGATGCCACGGATGAGCAGCTGGAGCACGCCTGCCGTCTGGCCTGCGCCGATGAGTTTATCCGGGCCTTCCCCGATGGCTACGATACCCACATCGAGCAGGGCGGCACCAATGTCTCCGG
>CAZMBL010000108.1:0-4562 GCA_964564605.1 uncultured Oscillospiraceae bacterium | reverse complement strand
CAAACCCCACTTTTCGCAAAATATAAGCAAGGAAGCACATCCTACCTGAGAAATCGGGCAAGATGTGCTTCCTGTTTTTGCATTTTAAGGGGTGTTTTTGATGAAGAAAATGAGAATATGCTCCCCAAAAGAAATGACTTTCGTGGACGGTTTTCGGGAATACCGGCATAGCGTGTTCTGGCAGAAAATCTTCCAATTCGCTCCGCTTCACATAGCGGTTGCGCCCGGCATTGGCTTCCAGATATTCCTTTTCCAATAGCAGCCGGCAGCGAAATAATACTATCCGTAGTTTGCCATACACGCCCTTCTTGTGCTTTTTTCTCATGATAGCTGCGCATGGTTTTGGATTGCTTGCTCAATTCGTTGCGGCTCGATGCCGATATACCGCTGGGCGCTGCTCCCCCAAATGGCCGGGAGGAAGAACCGGGGGATTGTCACACCAGTGTGCGCACTTTCTTTGCAATGGCATTTCGTTTTTTGTGTGGCACTTATGCTGCGATGATCCCATATCTGACAAAACCGCGCCGATGAAGATTCTCATCGGCGCGGTTTGGCAATTGTGTGGGGTCAGCCTTCGGCGGTTTCCCGGTGCAGCGTCAGCGTTGTGGAATCCACCTGCATGGTCAGGGTGTCACCCTCCAGTTTGAAGGAGGTTTCTTCGATCTCGTTGTCCCAGCTGTCTCCGATGCAGAGCAGATCGCCGGAAACGTAGTAAACACCGCTGCCCTTCTTCTCCGTTTCCAGACTGGCGGCATAGGTGGCGGCATATTCCGGCACGGTCATACCCGAATCCGCCATCAAAGCGGCATCGGCATCGGCCCGGCTGATGCCCTCGCCCTCCAGCATCACATAGGTCAGCTCGGCGGTGGCGATCTCCACAACATGGCGGAAGGCCTCGCTGTCAAAACTGAAAAGCATATCGATTTTTCCGTCATTGGAGAAGGAAAAACGGACAAAGGTGGAATACTCCAGGCTTTCTCCCTCTACGGAAATTCCCAGCTCCTTGCCTACGTTGGAGGTGTATTCGCAGGTCCAGCTGCCGAACAGGGCCTGACAGGCGGCGGTGGTAAAGCGGGGATCGGTCACAATCCGCTCGCCCTCCGTCAGGCCACAGGCCGCGCAGGTTTTGGGGGCTTCCGTGGTGGCTTCGTTCCAGCTGTGTCCCAGGGCTTCACCCTCGGTGATGTGGCAGCGGCTGCAGGTTTTGGCGGCGGTGCAGGTGGCTTCGGCCCAATCGTGGCTCAGTGCTTCTCCTTCCGTCGCACCGCAGGTCTGGCAGGTCTGGGGCAGTTCGCAGGTTGCGGCCATCCAGACATGCCCCAGCGGGGTCCCTTCGGTTTCGCCGCACAGGCTACAGGTTTTGCTCTGTTCACAGTTTGCTTCGATCCATTCATGCTCGCAGCGGCAGCCGACCAGCAGCAGCGCGCAACACAGCACAATAATGGAAATGTGCATTTTCTTCATAACAGACTCCTCCGTTTGTATGTAGAATATTTATAATAATCGAGCAATCAATGAATTACTCAATAGCACATTATCATTCCTATTGTAGCACAAAAAATGGCAAAATGCAACATTTTTCGAACCGTACTGCGAAGCGGTCAGTGCTTGCTGATTTCGTCAGATGTTCCTTTACCAAATCTGAAATTGACGAATCGCCCCGGCCGTGATACGCTTTTGATGATGCCCAGCGGCAAATCCAACGGATTCGGGAGGGTGCGTATGCAATTATCGGAATTCTGGGGTTATATTCAGGCAAACCCTTTGCTGACACTGGCGGTGGTGCTGACGGCAGGGGTGATACTGGTCAACGGCTGGACGGATGCCCCCAACGCCATTGCCACCTGTGTGGTGACACGCTGCATGTCGGCACGGGCCGCGATCATCATGGCGGCGGTGTGCAATTTTCTGGGTGTGTATGTCATGACACTGCTCAGCCCGAAGGTGGCCCAGACCATCACCCGCATGGTGGACTTCGGCACGGATCCGGATCAGGCGATTGTTGCCCTGAGTGCGGCCATGTTCGCCATTGTCACATGGGCTACTGCGGCCTTCGTTTTCGGTATTCCCACCAGTGAAAGCCATGCGCTGATCGCCGGCCTGACCGGTTCCGCCATCGCCCTGCGGGGCAGTCTTGCGGGGGTCAACGGCGGGGAATGGGTCAAGGTGCTTTACGGCATCGGTATCTCCGTGGCGCTGGGCTTCGGCCTCGGCTGGGGCGTGTGCAAGCTGGTAACGGTGCTGTTTCGCCGGGTGGAGCGGCGCAAAACGGAGCCGATCTTCCGCTACGCCCAGATCTGCGGCGCAGCCTACTCCGCCTTTATGCACGGGGCGCAGGACGGGCAGAAATTCATGGGTATCATCATTTTGTGCTGCTTCATGTCCCGGGGACAACCGATTCCCGCCGATATGGAGCCTGCCGGCTGGATGATGCTGCTGTGTGCCCTGATCATGGGGCTGGGCACCGCCATCGGCGGCAGGAAAATTATCAAATCCGTGGGCATGGATATGGTAAAACTGGAAAAATATCAGGGCTTTTCGGCAGATCTGGCTGCTTCCAGCGCGCTGCTGCTGTGTTCCGTACTGTCGCTGCCGGTGTCTACCACCCACGCCAAGACCACGGCCATCATGGGCGTAGGCGCGGTCAGGAGGATCAAAGCGATCAATTTGAGCGTGGTCAGGGAAATGGTGCTGACATGGGTGCTGACATTTCCCGGCTGCGGGCTGGTGGGCTTTGGCATGACAAAATTATTCATGTGGATTTTCTTATAAGGGGGATGAACCTATGGCAAGCAAACAGGACAAGTTTTTCTTCGGCAATCTGATCCGGGCGGCGGAAAGCTCCTGCCGCAGCGCGGCGTATCTGGTAACCTGTCTGGAATCATTTGAGGGGTCCCGGATGGGTGCCATGCTGGAAACCATGCACGGCTATGAGCATCAGGGGGACGAAAACCGGCATGAAATGAGCGCCGCACTGGCCAGAGCCTTTGTCACGCCTGTTGACCGGGAGGATCTGGATCTGCTCAGCCACAACATCGATGATGTGACGGATTGCGTGGAGGATGTGTTGCAAACGATTTATGTAAACCACATTACCGCAATTCCCGATTCCATCCGTGACTTTGCCGGGCTGATCAGCCGGGCCTGCACGGTGATGAAGCAGATGCTGGAGGAATTTGAAAACTTCAAGCGCCCCGCCCGGCTCCATGAGCTGGTCATCCGCCTGAGCGATCTGGAGGAGGAAGGAGACCGGATGTATCTTCAAATGAAGTACGATCTTCTGCGAGGTGAACCGGATGTGCTTGCGGTGATATCATGGCGGGAAATTCTGGATAAGATGGAAAATTGTCTGGATACCTGCGAGCATGTAGGCGACTGCGTTGGCACCGTGGTCATGAAAAACAGCTGACCCGGGCGGCATACACAATCATCGCGCAGGATGACCGATGGGCGCCCCCTGCGATATGTTGGGAATATTGTGCGTTTTTTCGGTGCAAGAGGGGCGTTATGGAGGCCGCTCCCTACAATGACCGGGAGGAACCGGCCGGGGGAGTACCGAACCGGACCCTGCGGTCATTTCCACGCCAGTGCGCGCACTTATTTCGCAAGGATGTCTGTTTACAGGTACTACGGATACCGAAAAAGACAGCGCCCGGAGAAATTCCGGGCGCTGTTTCATGCAATTTAGAGTGCAACTTCGCGAAAGGCATCAGCCGTTTTCGGCCATTTCCTTCAGGGCGTCCTTGCGGCTGAAGTTGGCACGGCCCTTCTCGTCGAAGCCCATGAACTTCACCCATGTCATATCGCCCAGATTCAGCACATCTTCCACCTTTTCCACACGACGGTTCTCCAGCTTGGAGATGTGAACCATGCCGTCGTGGCCGGGGGCAATCTCAACGAAAGCGCCAATGGGCAGGATGCGCACGACCTTGCCGTAGTACAGCTTGCCCACCTCGGGCACGAAGCAGATGTCATCGATCATCTTCTTGGCCTCGTAGGCACAGGCGGAGTCCACAGCGGAGATAAACACGCTGCCGTCATCCTCGATATCCACCTTGGCACCGGTGTCGGCGCAGATCTTCTGGATGGTCTTGCCGCCGGAGCCGATGACCTCACGGATCTTGTCCACGGGGATCTTCAGGCTGATCATCTTGGGCGCGTACTCGCTGACCTCAGCGCGGGGGGCGGGGATGGCCTTGAGCATTACTTCGTCCAGAATTTCCAGACGGGCCTTGCGGCAGCGCTCCAGTGCGTCGGCAATGATTTCCATGGTCAGACCCTTGTTCTTCAGGTCCATCTGGATGGCAGTGATGCCTTCGGTGGTACCGGCCACCTTGAAGTCCATTTCACCGTGGAAATCTTCCACGCCCTGAATATCGGTGAAGGTGCGCCATGCGCCGGTCTCCTGATCGGAGATCAGACCGCAGGAAATGCCGGCCACGGGCCGCTTGATGGGCACACCGGCATCCATCAGAGCCAGCGTGGAGCCGCAGATGGAGCCCTGAGAGGTGGAACCGTTAGAGGACAGCACCTCGGACACCACACGGATGGCATAGGGGAAC
>CAZMBL010000107.1:0-4767 GCA_964564605.1 uncultured Oscillospiraceae bacterium | reverse complement strand
CTCCCGGGTCAGACAGCCGCCGGAGGGGCCGCCGATCTGCACCGCCTTGAACTCCGCCCCGTTTTTCAGCCCGCCGCCGATATCGAAGATGATCTGCCGCAGGGTGGTGCCCATGGGCACCTCGATCAGGCCGGTGTTTTCAATGGCACCGGTCAGGGAGAAGGTCTTGCAGCCGGGGGAGCCGGGGGTTCCGATGGAGCGGAACCACTGGGCCCCGTCGAGAATGATCCGGGGGACATTTGCATAAGTCTCCACATTGTTCAGAACCGTGGGCTTCTCCCACAATCCCTTTTCCACCGTTCTGGGCGGCTTGGTGCGGGGCATGCCCCGGTTTCCTTCGATAGAAGCCGTCAAAGCCGACCCTTCGCCGCAGACAAAGGCACCCGCGCCCCGGTTGATATGCAGCCGGAAGGTAAAATCGGTGCCCAGAATGTGATCTCCCAGCAGACCCCGCTTCTCCAGCTGGGCTATGGCGTTTTTCAGCCGGGCCACACTCATGGGGTATTCCGCCCGGACATAGATATAGCCGTTTTCCGCCTGCACGGCATAGGCGGCAATCATCATGCCCTCGATCAGCTTGAAGGGGTCTCCTTCCATCACGGAGCCGTCCATAAACGCGCCGGGGTCGCCCTCGTCGCCGTTGCAGACCACATAGCGCTCCGTCTGCTTCTGGCGGGCAACCTGCCGCCACTTTTTTCCCGTCGGGAAACCGCCGCCGCCCCGGCCACGGAGTCCGGAGTCCTCCACCTCCCGGATGACATCCTCCCGGCTCATTTGGGTCATGGCCTTCTGCAAGGCCCGGAATCCGCCGGCGGCCAGATATTCATCCAGGGACTCGGCATCCACCTTGCCGCAGTTTTCCAGCACGATCCGGGTCTGCTTGGCGATGAAGGGGATCTCGTCGGGCTGGACATAGCGGCTCTGGCCTCTTGTATAGAGCAGACGCTCCAGAATTTCGCCGTGGAGTACGGTTTTTTCCACAATATCATCGCAATCGTCCGGCTGTACCCGGACATACTGAATGACCCGGCCGCCCATCTGGACACGCACCAGTGGCCCCAGCTCACAGAAGCCCTGACAGCCGGTCTTTTTCACGCCGGCGGTCAGATGGTCATGATTTCCGCCACAGGGGGCGAATTCCAGCTCCACACCGGGGGTATCGCCCACCAGCTGGGTCAGAATTTCGTAAATCCGGTTGGAGCCCGTGGCGATGCAGCCGGTGCCGGAGCAGACAAGGATCCGGCAATCGCAGCGCTCCATGCTGCGGCAGGCCTCCTGCCGAGCTGCGTTGAGTTCGTCAAAGGTTTTCATTGGCAGTCACCTCTCAGCTGTGCGATCAGCGCGAGGGCCTTCTCCGGGGTCATGGAGGGGTACACCTGCTCGTTGACCATCATGGTGGGGGCCAGACCGCAGGCTCCCAGACAGGAGACGGTCTCCACGGTGAAAAGCATGTCGTCGGTGGTATGCTTTTTGCGGCTCAGGCCCAGCTCCTTCCACAGTGCCTCCAGCACCGGGGTGGAGCGGCGGACATGGCAGGCCGTGCCGTCGCAGACCTTGATGACATACTTGCCCTTGGCTTCAAAGGAGAAGTTTTCATAGAAGGTGGCGACAGAATAGGCCTTGGACTCCGTGATCCCCAGACGCTGCGCGACATAGCTCAAAAGCTCTGCCGGCAGGTAGCGATATGCCGCCTGAATATCCTGCATGACAGGGATCAGCGAGCGGGCATCCGGAGCATAACGGGCGAGGATCTCATCCGTTTTTCGGTAGTAGGCTTCGTCCAGCATGGTGTCAGTTTACCTCCTTGTGCATGATTGCCGCAAAATCCGGCTTCACCCCTATCATAGCGCATTATTGACGAATTGTCTACCATTTTCTAATGTTTTATTGTGTATAAATCACAGATTTTTTGAAATATGAAAGACATTTGTCCACTGAAAAGTCTTCCCACCCGGGGAAGGCTTTTAGCCGGGTCGGAAGAGGTGCTTCCCGAAGGGAAGCGTCACCGAAGGTGACAATTCATGCCGCAGAGGACATGACAAAGGGGCGTCAAGGGCGCCGCCCCCTACGGTGCATTATCGAACCCGGCGCAGCAGGAGGTGGCCGAGGAGGCGGTCGTCGGTCAGGATGGGGCTTTGGTAGGCGGCATCCAGAATAGCGTCAATGTTTTCGGGGCTGTTTTCGATTTCCTTGGCGTACAGTTGCGCGGTTTCCACCGGATCACCGCCCAGCAGATTGACCAGCACGCAGCCGGCCATCACCATTTTCACCCGTCCGGCCAGATCCAGATCGGAGACGGCCTGCAGCCAGTAGCGCTCCACACCGTAGGAAGCCAGAAAACGCAGCTGCTCCGGGAAATCCTCGCCGGGCCGGGGCGCGGCCAGACGGTCGGCCCATTGCCGGGTCAGCACATCCAGCCCCAGATAGAATTTCCGCAGCTGGCCGCTGTCGGATCGCCGCGCCAGCTGCCGGGCAAAGGCCAGCTGCGCCCGGGGCTCAAAGGGGGGTGCCTCGCCTTCATCCAGCAGGGTCTGGACATGGTAGCCATACAGCAGTCCCAACGCCAGCGCCTCGGGGACGGAATATTGCGGGTCGGCAAGGTAAGTTAACATAACATCTCTTGTTTCCAGCAGCAGGGAAAAATCCGCCGGGTCATAATCGCCTGCCTCGCCCCCGGGCAGCTGCCGCGTGACCCAGCCGTGGGGCCCGCCTAAAATCAGCTTCGCCGCCGCCGGGCAGGACAGGGACAGGCCCCGCTCCTGAAAATCCCCGTAATCATGGCAAAGCCGGGGGAATTCCCGGCAAGTCCGGCACAGGGCCTCATGCCCCAGCCGAGCCTGAATGCGGCACAGTCCGTCCGATCGCCACATGGGACAGCGCTCCTGCTCCAGCGAAAACCAGACACTGCCGTCTGCCTGCCGTGTCATATGGGCACGGATATCCTGCCCCAGCGGGCCGGGCAGGGCGGCATAGCGCGCGGTGGCCTCCTCATCCAGCTCCACCTCCCACAGCTGACAGCAGCTGTCCGGGCAGGCGGCGGCCAGGCATCGGAATTTTTCATAATAATCAGGCTCCCGAAGAATCATGGCTAACCTCCTTGCATGAGCATCATGCACAACGGGCGTGCTGCGCGGAAAATCGGCAGCACGCCCGGCATCGGGTTGAAAAATCAATACTGGGTCGGCTCCACATGCCAGATCTCTTCGGCATACTGACGGATGGTACGGTCAGAGGAGAATTTGGCACCGGAGGCGATATTGAGCAGGCACTTGCGGCCGAAGGCCAGACGGTCGGCATAGTCCCGGTTGGCCTGCAGCTTGGCCTCGATATAGGTCAGATAATCCCAGAGGATATAGCGGTAATCGGGTCTGTGCCAGCCGGCTCCATCCAGAATGGAGGTAAACAGCTCCCGCTGCTGCTCATCGGTGGGCACGGTACCATCCACCAGCGTATTGAGCGCGCGGCGGACATGGGGCTCCCGGTCGTAGATGATGCGGGGGTTATAGGCATCCTTGCCGGAGTTGATCTCCTGCACGGTGGCGCCGAAGATATACTCGTTCTCGATACCGGCCTCCTGCACGATCTCCACATTGGCACCGTCCATGGTTCCCAGCGTCACGGCACCGTTGAGCATCAGCTTCATGTTGCCGGTGCCGGAAGCTTCCGTGCCGGCGGGGGAGATCTGCTCGGAAATATCCGCGGCAGGGATAATATGCTCGGCATAGGAGCAATTGTAGTTCTGGACGAAGACCACCTTCATCTTGTCGGCCACATCGGGATCATTGTTGACCAGCCGGGCAATACGGTTGATATAGCGGATGATGGCCTTGGCCCGGACATAGCCCGGGGCGGATTTCGCGCCGAAAATGAACACGGTGGGATAGAAATCCGGCAGGCTGCCGTCCTTCAGGCGGAAGTAGATATCCATGATGCTCAGGGCGTTCATCAGCTGCCGCTTGTACTCATGCAGCCGCTTGACCTGCACATCGAAGAGGAAATCGGGATTCAGGCGGATGCCCTCCTTCTCCTGAATGACACGGCAAAGCTGTTCCTTTTTCAGGTGCTTGACATCGTTGAACTGGCGCACCAGATCATCGTCGATCATGGGCTTGAGCTTGGCCAGACGATCCAGATCCTTCAAAAAGTCGCCGCCGATGCGGTACTTGATCAGCTGGGTCAGCTCCGGATTGCAAAGGCCCATCCAGCGGCGGGGGGTCACGCCGTTGGTCTTGTTCTGGAAACGCTCGGGGAAAACGGCGTACCAGTCCTTAAAGCAGTCGTCCTTGAGGATCTGGCTGTGGATCTGGGCCACGCCATTGATATAGCTGCCCACATAAATGCTCAGATTGGCCATATGGGCGGTGTTGTCCCGGATGATGAACAGACCGGGATGCTCCCGCCGGAGTTTTTCGTCGATGCGGCGGATGATCTCCACGATCTCGGGCACCACGCTGCCCAGCAGCGACAGATCCCATTTCTCCAGCGCCTCGCTCATGAGGGTGTGATTGGTGTAGGAGAAGGTGCGCCGGGCGATATCAAAGCTCTGCTCGAAATCCATGCCTTCCTTCATCAGCAGCCGGATCAGCTCCGGGATGGACATGGCCGGGTGGGTATCGTTGAGCTGCACGGCGTAATAATCCGCAAAATGGCTCAGATCGCTGCCGTGTACCGTCTTATAAATGCGCATCATATCCTGCAGCGACGCGGAAGACAGCACATACTGCTGCTTGATGCGCAGGCGCTTGCCCTCCCACGTGGAGTCGTTGG
>CAZMBL010000106.1:0-4877 GCA_964564605.1 uncultured Oscillospiraceae bacterium | reverse complement strand
ATATTCTGGACGAGCCCTCCATCGGCCTGCACCAGCGGGATAACGACAAGCTGCTTGGTACCTTGAAGCACCTGCGGGATCTGGGCAACACCCTGATCGTGGTGGAGCATGACGAGGATACCATGCGGGCGGCGGATTATATCGTGGACGTGGGGCCGGGGGCCGGCAGCCACGGCGGCACCGTCGTGGCATCGGGCACGCTGGAGGATATTCTGGCCTGTCCCCAGTCCGTGACGGGGCAGTACCTGTCCGGTGCGCGGAAGGTGCCGGTGCCGGAGCATCGCCGCAGCGGCAATGGCCGGTTCCTCACCGTCCGTGGGGCCACACAGAACAATCTGAAAAACATTGACGTAAGCATTCCGCTGGGAACCTTTACCTGCGTGACCGGTGTTTCCGGCTCGGGAAAATCGAGCCTTGTCAACGAAGTGCTGAATAAGACCCTGCTGGGCAAGCTCAATCATGCCCGGGTGCGTCCCGGAGCCTGCCGGTGCGTGGAGGGCATGGAGCATCTGGACAAGGTCATTGACATTGATCAGAGCCCCATCGGACGCACACCCCGCTCCAACCCGGCCACCTACACGGGGCTGTTCAATGATATCCGGGATTTGTTCGCCGCTACGGCGGATGCCAAAATGCGTGGCTACGGACCCGGGCGGTTCTCCTTCAATGTCAAGGGTGGCCGGTGCGAAGCCTGCTGCGGCGACGGTCTGGTGAAGATCGAAATGCATTTTCTGGCGGATGTCTATGTCCCCTGCGAGGTCTGCAAGGGCGCGCGCTACAACCGGGAGACGCTGGAGGTGCTGTTCAAGGGCAAGAATATTGCCCAAGTACTGGATATGACGGCGGAGGAGGCTCTGCCCTTCTTTGAAAACCTGCCCAAGATCTACCGCAAGGTACAGACCATGGTGGATGTGGGGCTGGGCTATGTCAAGCTCGGCCAGTCCAGCACCACCTTGTCCGGCGGCGAGGCGCAGCGTGTCAAGCTGGCCACGGAGCTGGCCCGGGTGTCCACCGGGCGCACCATCTATATTCTGGATGAACCCACCACCGGCCTGCATACGGCGGATGTCCACAAGCTGATCGACGTTTTGCAGCAGCTGGTGGATGCCGGCAACACGGTGCTGGTGATTGAGCACAATCTCGATGTGATCAAAACAGCGGATCACATCATCGATCTGGGCCCCGAGGGGGGCGATGGCGGCGGCTATGTGGTCGCCACCGGTACACCGGAGGAAGTGGCACAGGTGCCCGCCAGCTACACCGGCCGGTATCTCAGGCCCTGTCTGGAGCAGCCGTAAAAAAACGGGACGGCGCAAGCCGTCCCGGCGGAAAAACACTCAGCGGATGGTTTCGTTGGTATACAGGCGGGAGGGCAGAACGTCTGCCAGCTCGATCAGGGCGTGATTGCGCTCGCCGGTGTAGTCAAAGCGCAGAACCGGCGTGCGCACGGTGTTGGCACGGTGATGCTGGATGGCAATGGTCATGGTGACCCGTGTCCCGGTGCCGTGGGGCTGATCGATCAGCACCGCACCGCCGTGGTATGCTGCAGCCAGCTGCACCATCACAAGCCCCAGCCCCAGCCCGTGGCGGGGATCCTCCAGCGAGGGCTCCCGCATATACCGGCAGAAGGGGCTGCCGAGACTGTCTACCCGCATTCCGTACCCGGGATCCTCCATGGTGAAGCGGAGAAAATTCCCGTGCTTGGTGAGGCGGGCGTGGAGGGTGCTGCCCTCCGGGGAGAATTTGATGGCGTTGGAGAGCAGGTTCAGCACTGCCCGCTCCAGCAGCTCCTGCTCGGCCAGCGTGTGGATGGTGTGGGGAATGCCGTCATATTGCAGATGATAGCCGCAGCTTTCGGCCAGCGGGATGGCCTGCTCAAACACCTCGGCCAGCAGGGACGGAACGTCCGCGTATTCCGTCAGCGGCAGGGGATTGGCGTAGTGTGCCGCGTCGGACATGTTGCCCACCATGCGCAGAAGCTGATACAGCCGCTGGTTCATGTGATTGGCATATTCCTGCGCGGGAAATTCCTCCGTGCGGGGGAGCAGGCGGTCTGCCGCGGCCAGAATGCCGGTCAGAGGGCTGCGAAGCTGCTGCGCCACCAGCGCCATGCATTGCAGATGCAGCTCCAGCGTCTGCTGCTCGATCATGAAAATATGCCCGCCGGTGTGGGGGAAGACGGAGCAGAGGAAACGCTCCTGTCCGATCAGCAGCGTCAGGCACATATAGCCGTCCACAAAGCTGCCGTATTCTTCCTGCCCGGCATCGATGAGGCTGCTGACGGGCGTGCCTTCTTCCAGCATGTAGCGGGCTGCATCCCGGTTGACCCGGGTGATCAGCCCGTCGCACACAAAAAAGGCAGGCCGGTGTAGCAGCTCCAGCAGTGTATTGAGTTCTTCCATTGGCGCACCTCCTGAGGTTGGGGAACCGCCGAAAGGACATTGGATCTTTCGGCATTTCATCTAGCATGTGCAAAATCTGAAAAAATAACGGTGCAGGGGCGCCGCCCCGGCTGTTAACTTCTATTCTACAGAATTCTCGACAAAATGCAAGTAAAAATCCTATCGGAGAGGAGAAAAAATCCTATGCATTCCGGTCATCGCCAGCGCTTGAAACAGCAGTTTCTGCAAAACGGTCTGGACGGGTTCACAGATTATCAGGTTCTGGAGCTGCTGCTGTTCTATGCCATTCCCAGAGTAGACACCAATCCCATTGCCCATGCTCTGATGGAGCGCTTCGGCAGTCTGGATCAGGTGATGGAGGCACCGCCGTCGGAGCTGATGCAGGTGCCCGGTGTGGGAGAAAACGCTGCCACACTGCTGCCGCTGATCACGGCGGCCGGGCGGTACTATCAGGTTCGCCGCAGCGAAAATACCCGCATTCTCTGCTCCGTGACGGATTGCGGCCGGTATCTGCTGCCTTTTTTTCATGGCAGAACCAACGAGACAGTGTTTCTTCTGTGTCTCGATGCCAAGTGCAAGGTGCTGTCCTGCCGGGAGCTGGGGGAGGGCAGCGTCAATTCCGCCAGCATTCCCATTCGCCGCATTGTGGAGACGGCGCTGCTGAGTCGGGCCGTGTCCGTGGTGCTGGCTCACAACCACCCCAACGGTCTGGCCATTCCCTCCCATGAGGATGTGCTGTCCACCCAGCGCACGGCCACGGCACTGGCCGCGGTGGAGATTACGCTGGTAGACCATATTATTGTGGCGGATGATGATTTTGTGACATTGGGACAATCCGGTTTTTACCGTTCGGAGGATTATTTCCATGGATAAGTTTCAGCTTGTATCCCAATATCGCCCCTCCGGCGACCAGCCCGAGGCCATCGAGAAGCTGGTGAGCGGGGTCAACTGGGGCCTGCGGGAGCAGACACTGCTGGGCGTAACCGGTTCCGGCAAGACCTTCACCATGGCCTCCGTGATCGAGAAGGTGAACCGCCCCACGCTGGTGCTGGCCCACAACAAGACGCTGGCGGCTCAGCTCTGCTCGGAATTCCGGGAGTTTTTTCCCAACAACGCGGTGGAATATTTCATTTCCTACTACGATTACTATCAGCCGGAGGCATATATTGCCCACACGGATACCTATATTGAGAAGGATGCTTCCGTCAATGAGGAGATCGACCGCCTGCGCCATTCGGCCACGGCGGCGCTGTTTGAGCGGCGGGACGTGATCGTGGTATCCTCTGTCAGCTGTCTGTATGGTCTGGGTGACCCCATCGATTACAGGAGCATGGTCATTTCTCTGCGGGTGGGGCATGAATATCCCCTGGATGCGGTGCTGCAAAAGCTGACGGAAATCCGTTACGAGCGCAATGACATCGATTTTTCCAGAAATAAATTCCGCCTGCGGGGAGATACGCTGGAAATCTATCCCGCCTACTGGTCTGGCCGGGCCATCCGGGTTGAATTTTTCGGGGATGAAGTGGATCGCATTTCGGAGATCAATGCCGTTTCCGGCCTGACTGAGCGGTATGTGGATCATGTTGCCATTTATCCGGCCAGCCATTATGTGGCATCGCAGGAAAAGCTGCGGCGGGCCATGGGAGAAATTCGGCTGGAGTGCGATGCGCAGGTGGAACGTTTCCGGGCGGAGAACAAGCTGATTGAGGCCCAGCGCATTGCCCAGCGCACCGCCTATGATCTGGAAATGATGACGGAAATCGGCTTCTGCAACGGCATTGAGAACTATTCCCGGGTCATTCAGGGGCGCGCACCGGGCACACCGCCCACCACACTGCTGGATTATTTCCCCAATGATTTTCTGATGTTCATCGATGAAAGCCATGTGACCCTGCCCCAGACCCGGGCCATGTATGCCGGAGACCGCAGCCGCAAGGACGCGCTGGTGAATTACGGATTCCGGCTCCCTTCGGCCTATGATAACCGCCCCCTGACCTTCGATGAATTTGACGAAAAAATCAATCAGGTGATCTATGTCTCCGCTACGCCGGCGGAATATGAGCGAACCCGATCCGGCCAGATTGTGGAGCAAGTGATCCGCCCCACGGGGCTGCTGGATCCGCAGGTGCAGGTGCGCCCCATTGACGGGCAGATCGACGACCTCATCGGGGAGATCAACACCCGCACGGCCCGCAGTGAACGGGTGCTGGTGACCACCCTGACCAAGAAAATGGCGGAGGATCTGACTGTTTATCTGCAAAAGGCTGGTATTCGGGTGCGCTATATGCACTCGGATATCGGGGCTATGGAGCGCATGGAGATCCTGCGGGATCTTCGCATGGCGAAATTCGATGTTCTGGTGGGCATCAACCTGCTGCGGGAGGGTCTGGACTTGCCGGAGGTTAGTCTGGTAGCCGTTCTGGACGCGGACAAGGAGGGGTTCCTGCGCAGTGAGACCAGCCTGATCCAGACCAT
>CAZMBL010000105.1:0-4921 GCA_964564605.1 uncultured Oscillospiraceae bacterium | reverse complement strand
ACGGCGACTTTGGAAGAAAAACGGCGGCTGTTGCGGACGATTGTCAAAAAAGTGGTCTGGGACGGGGAAAATGCCTACGTTTACCTCTTTGCGGAGGATGGCGAGGCAGATTTGCCGCCCATTGACACACCTGAAAGTCCGTTAGGTGAGGATAGCGAATGAAATCCTGATGTACTTTCGCAGTCAGAAAAAGAGCAGTCAGGATGTGTCACTGTCGGATTACATTGAAACCGGGACGGATGGGGCGCCGTTGGCGTTGATGGATGTGGTCAGTGAGGATGTGGATCTTCTGGAGCAGGTGGCTGGGCGGGAGTCTGCTGTGCAGCTGCGCCGGGCGGTGCGAGACTGCCTGACACCGCAGGAGCGCACCGTTGTGACCCTGCGCTACGGGCTGGACGGCCGCAATCCCCTGCGGCAGCGGGAGGTGGCCCAACAGATCGGCATTAGCCGCAGCTATGTCTCCCGCATTGAGAAGCGGGCGCTGGAGAAGCTGCGGGGGGCGCTGGAGGCGTAGGGTAACTCGTCTGCGGTGGAAAAAGGCACCATCCGTGCAGTTTCAAAAACGGGAGATGTAGCCTTTGACATAATCCTTCGCCATCGGCGCTTGCCGATTTCAGCAGGGGTTTCCTTAGGCAAGCGATGCTGTGTGGTGTATGTTCCTGCGGTCTGGGGGACGCCGGGGAATTCGTCCGGCGGGATTGCCATTTTGTTTTGCCTGTGCTATAATGGCTCCGGAGATCAGGGCGCGGCATGGTTGCCTTTTCATTCCCGGCTCCGCAAAATCCCAAAAAGGAGCATTCCATGACACGGCAAACCATCGCAAGCTGTCTGCTTGCATTCTTCGCCGCGGCATTTCAGGCCTTCGGCATGTACAATATCCACGCACTGGCGGGGGTGACGGAGGGCGGCATTTTCGGCCTGATCCTGCTGCTGGAGCATTGGCTGGAGCTTTCGCCGGCCATTTCCAGCGTGATTCTCAACGGCGCGTGTTATGCCCTCGGCTGGCGGACAATGGGCAAGCGCTTCATCGGCTATTCGCTGGTTGCGACGGCGGGCTATTCCATCACCTACGCCATCTGCGAGCAGTTTCCGCCTCTGTGGCCCCAGATCGCCCAGATGCCGCTGCTGGCCGCGGTGGCGGGGGCAATGTTTATTGGTATCGGCGCAGGGCTGTGCGTGCGGGTTGGGGGTGCGACCTCCGGCGATGACGCGCTGGCCATGAGTCTGAACCGCCTGACCCACATTCCCATCGAGCGGCTGTACCTGATCAGCGACCTTGTGGTGCTGCTGCTGTCGCTGAGCTATATTCCCCTGCGGCGCATCGGCTATTCTCTGTTGACGGTGATCCTGTCCGGCCAGCTGATCGGCCTGATCCAGAAGCTGCCGGTGAAAAGAAGGTGAAAAACGGCGCACTGCGCGCACCGCATCCTGTCAAGTTCCCGAACAGACGCAAAATCCCCCGGTTTTCCGACACACAATTCGGAAAACCGGGGGATTGCCACGCCACTCTGCGGACTGGTTCGCAATGGCATGTGTTTTTGAGCGCTCTGTAGGGGCCGATTGAGGCACATCGGCCCGCTTGCACCCGGCTCCGGGCAGCCGGTTCTTACCGCAGGGGGCAGGTGTAGGTGCCGCTGCCGACCGTGTGGGTGCTGCCGTCCGGCAGGATGACTCTGGCTGCGCTGTTGCAGGGGATGGTGACGGTCAGCGTGAAGCTTCCGTCCTTCTTTTCCCAGTGGGTCCGGATCTCGCCATGGACGCAGTGATAGGAGCGCTGAGCCCACAGCAGGCTCTCGTCCGGTTCCGGCCGGATGAGAACTTTGGAAAAGCCCGGTGCCTCGGCACGAATGCCGCCAATGGTGCGATAGATCCAGTCCGCCACACAGCCGAAGGCATAGTGGTTAAAGGACAGGTCAGCCGGTTGTCCGTCCGGCGTGTAGGCGTACCATGTCTCCCACATGGTGGTGGCACCCATGTCAACTTCAAACAGCCACGAGGGGCACTGCCGCTGATACAGCAGCTGATACGCCAGATCCATCCGCCCGATTCTGCACAGGGTGTCGAGCAAAATTGGCGTTGTCAGGAAGCCGGTGTCCAGCCGGTAGTCATTGCTGACCACGCTTTGCACCAGTTTCTCCTTGAATTTTTCCGCATGTGCCTTCGGCACCAGATCATAATACAGGAACATGGCATAAGCACCCATCAGATCAGCCGGCGGGTCACCCTGCTCATTCAGCAGGCCGGTCATGATGGCGTTTCGGATGGCCCCGGCCTTTTCCCGGTATAGCTTTTCATCTTCCGTATTTCCCAGAATACCGGCGATTCTGGCCAGCAGATCTGTGGAAATCCATCCGTAGATCGGAGCGACATAGGCTGCGGATATTTTCGTGGCGGATACCAGCTTCCACACGTCGCTGTCGGTGGACTGGCTGGGAATGAGCCACTCGCCGTAATGAAAACCGGTGTCCCACAGGTATTGCTCAAGCTCTGCGGGGCGCTTGCAGCCACGAGGCTTCTTTTTTCGCGCCCGTTCCAGAACGGAGTCTACCCATTTTTTCATGCAGGGGTACTGCCGGCGGAGAATGAAGGTGTTCCCTGTGACCTGATACATCGCCCACGGTGTCAGAATGCAGGCATCGCCCCAACCGGCACTGGACACATCCCGGGGCTGCCCCCCAAGTGCGGAAAGCAGCCGTTCCGCCAGCAGATATGTCTGCGTTTTCGGCACCACATAGGGTACATGCCCGGCCCGGTTCTGCTGCAGGGCCAGACTGCGCAGCCAGCGGGTATACATCATGGTCACATCCTCGCTCAGCAGAGCAGTTGTGGCATAAACTCCAACATCCCCGGTCCAGCCGGCCTTTTCCCGCTGGGGGCAATCGGTCGGAATGGATAGCATGTTGGAATACTGCGACCAGCGGGTATTTTCAACCAGGCGGTTGAGCTTTTCGTTGGAGCATTGGAATGTGCCGAGATTTTCCTTGTCCGTGGACAGCGCGATCGCCTCGAAACAGGCAGGATCCGGCTGCCCGATGCCGCTGACCCGGACATAGCGGAAGCCATGGAAGGTAAAAAGCGGTTCGTAGACAAATTCCCGGCCATCGCAGATCACCACATCGGTTTGCAGGATCTGCTCACCCACGCCCACACGGCTGTAATAATTCCCGTCCGGATCCAGCACCTCGCAGTGGGCCAGATGCACTTCGGTTCCTGCCGGATAATCCAGCTTCATGCGCAGGCGGCCGGCCATATTCTGGCCGAAATCCAGAATCCATTCCCCCCGAGGAGAATGGATCAGCTCCCGCACCGGAAAGCGCCGCACGACCCCTACGCCCTCTCCTAACTGCGCACAGAGATTATGCAGCGATTCCGTTTTGACGACACCGTGCCGCCAGCGGGCGGTGCGCAGCAGCTCTATGCTGTGCTGCCGCGCGTCATAGCATTCGCCCTGAAACAAATCGGAATAACGCACCGGGCCGCAGTTGCTGGCTTGCACTGTTTCATCGGAGGCGATGATTTCTTCCCGTCCATCGGTAAGGGTGAGCATCAGCTGGAAGAAAACAGCGTGCCGCTTTCTGGGAAAATCCGGCTGCTGTGTATTGGCACCCAGCAGCCATCCGTCTCCCACATACAGGCAGATGTTGTTTTCGCCGGGCCGCAGCTGCTGCGTCACATCATAGCTCTGGTACATCAGGAAATCCCGATATGCGGTAAATTCCGGTGCGAATGCGCCGGTGTCCACATTTTCCCCGTTGACATAGGCGTGGTAAATGCCATGGCAGGTGGCATAGAGTCTGGCGCTGCGCACCTCGCCGGTCAGCGTGAAATTCCGGCAAAACAGCACCGCCGGCGGTTGCTGTCCATGCTTTTTTGCCCCGTTTTCCAACCGGAAATGGGGATGCAACCCATTTGGCCTGCCATTCGGACTGCTCCAGAATCCCCGTCTCAAAGATTCCTTCGGCAGCTGCTTCGCCGCCATGATTGTCCCACACCGTAACACACCATGTGTAGACCCTGCGCCCCTGCAGCGCCGGCCCGCCGTAGGGGACATAGGCATCCTGCGGACTTTGAACGATACCGCTGTCCCAGATCGGCGTATCTTCGCAGAATACACGAAGCGCGTAAGCGATCTGGACGGTATCCTGCCGCTCGCTGCGAAGCTCCCATGAAAAGTACGGCGGAACGTCAATTCCCATGGGGTGCGCTGCGTTCATACACCGCAAATGCCCCAGCGTCAGCATGTTTGACCCTCCTGCTCCTGCAGCGCGGCGGCCATGTGATCCACTTCCTGCTTGCTCAGATGATATCCCAGCCCGAAAATCAGGGCGCTGAGCAGGCACAAAACGGCCGGAATGCCCGAAACACAGGCAATCAGGCCTGCATCCACACCATCGGGCTGCACAGCCGCGCCGCCCACGAAGCCCACGGCCGCCAGAATGTAGCCGGGAATGGCTCCGGCCACCCCCTGCCCGATCTTGGTGATGAAGGAATTCAGCGAGGCAATCGCCGCTTCGGCACGCTTGCCGGTGGTATACTGGATATACATGGTATTGTCCGCCTGCACACCATACATCAGAGGTGTGGAAACGCCGCTGCCAAAGCTGAACAGAATATTGCCCGCATACAGTACCCCCAGTGATTTCGGGGCAAAAATGCAGATGGCCGGGCCAATGGCGGCCACCATCAGTCCTGCGGTGTAAACCGCCTTTTTCCCGAATTTCGATGCCAGCAGCGGGGCCAGAATCATTCCCGGGAACATGCCAATCACAGAAGCACCGGAGATGCCGGACATCTGCTCCAGATCCCCGATCACATAGGTGAAATAGTAGGCGCTGGCACCGGAACGGATCTGGGTACTGATAATATAGGAACCTCTGATTTAATCCGCACTACCATATAGGCTCCAGATATGGTATAATGG
>CAZMBL010000104.1:0-5089 GCA_964564605.1 uncultured Oscillospiraceae bacterium | reverse complement strand
TACGCCGACGATAGTTGCCGGGTGACTGGCCGTGAAAATAGGTAATGCCAACACATAAAACCACCAGAGTCCTCTGGTGGTTTTCCTTTTCCTCAAGCACAGATTGTGCTATTAGAACGTATCACGCAGCTGAAATATGGCTCATATGCTTGCAATTGTGCGGTGTTTCTGCTAAAATGAAGAAAAAGCAATCAGGAGGTCACACCCATGGATAAGACGCAGCTGCGCGGCCAGATCCGCCAGCAGAAACGGGCGATGCTGCCGGAGCAGATCGAGGAAAAGAGCAGACTTCTTGCTATACAGTTTGCCCAATCGGAGGCATACCGAAACGCAACCAGTATTTATGGTTACCTTCCTTATAATCAGGAGGTGCGAACAGTACCCATGCTGGAACTGGCTTTGCGTGACGGAAAGCGGGTGGCCGTGCCCAAGTGCTATGGCGATGAAATGCGCTTTATATGGATGGAAGATCTGTCTGCTGTGGAAAAAGGTTATGCCGGAATACCGGAGCCCCTTGCCGATGGCCCGATCGCTGACGATGAAACGGCCCTGGTGCTGATGCCCGGTCTGGCCTTTGACCCGCAGGGTCATCGGATAGGCTACGGCGGTGGTTTTTATGATCGTTTCCTTGCCCGGGAACCCCATCATCCGACACTGGCCCTTTGCTATGATTTTCAGATACTGCCCCAGCTGGAGACGGAGGAATTTGACATCCCCGTCGATACGGTGCTGTGGGCCTGATTTGAGGTGAGATTTTATGACGACAGTTTTGATCGCAGCTGTGGTTTTCGGCCTTTGTTTTCTGGTTGACAAAGGATTCACCCGATTGTTCCGGGCGAAAAACCAGCATAAAACCGGCCTTTCCGTCCGTCACAGTAAAAAATATGCCGCCATTGGCATTTTGCTGCTCGTTCTGGGTGTGGCGGCTCTTTTTGCCGGGGCGGGTGATATGGTGCTGACGGTTGGCGCCATTGTGGTGATCGCGCTGGGTGTCTGGCTGATCGTTTATTATATGACCTTCGGCATTTTTTATGATGATGAGAGTTTTGTGTTGACTACACTGGGCCACAAAAGCCGGGAGTATGCCTTCCGCGATATCCGTTCCCAGCAGCTGTTTGCCAGCGGAAAGACCGTGATGATCGAGCTGTACCTGTCCGATGGAAAGTCTGTGGCTGTACAGTCCGGCATGGAAGGCGTCTATCCCTTCCTGGACAGGGCATTTTCCGGCTGGTGCCGGCAGAAGGGGATCGATCCCGAAGGCTGTGCTTTTCATGACCCGGATAACAGCCTCTGGTTTCCAACTGTGGAGGGCGAGTGATGCACATTCCGTCCGTTACCACCGATCAGCTGGAGCTTGTCAGCTTTGAGCAGGCGCTGGAAATTGCCAACAAACCCAATGATGATTATGATAGTTCCCGATGGCTCTATGTCCCAAGCCGCTACACGGAGTACCGTTACATTCTTGGCACCCGTGGAAAAAAGCCGCTGATCTGCGTTGGGATAAACCCTTCTACGGCAGAGCCGGAACATCTGGACAATACCCTCAAATCCGTTCAGCGCATTGCCATTGGCAATGGATTTGACAGCTTTATCATGTTCAATGTCTATGCACAGCGGGCAACATCGCCGGATGATATGGAGCTGCAGTGCAACCCTGTGCTGCATCGGGAAAATATGAAAGCCTTTGCCTATGCTCTGTCCATATCGGAAAAGCCGGTGATCTGGGCAGCCTGGGGGGCCATTATTGAAAAGCGTGGGTATCTTTCCGATTGTGTGGGCGATATGGTGCGCCTCGGGCAGGAGCATGGGGCCACATGGGTCTGCGCCGGTGCCATCACGAAGAAGGGCCATCCCCATCACCCCCTTTACCTGCGCCGGGATGAACCCCTGCGCCCCTTTGACATTGCCGGGTATCTGGAAGGAGAAAAGATATGAAGCTTCTGATCGCATCGGATCTTCACGGTTCCGCCTACTGGTGTGGCAGACTGATGGAGGTTATGGAACGGGAGCAACCGGAAAAACTGCTGCTTCTGGGCGACCTTTTGTACCATGGCCCACGCAACGATCTGCCCCGGGACTATAACCCGAAGCGGGTGATCGCCATGCTCAGCACCTGCGCCGAGCGGATCATCGCTGTGCGGGGCAATTGCGAGGCGGAGGTGGATCAGATGGTGCTGCCCTTTCCCTGCATGGCAGATTATGCCCAGCTATTGTTTGACGGTGTAAGTATGTATCTGACCCATGGGCACCATGCATCGCCGGATGCGCTGCCGCCGCTGCAGACGGGCACCCTGTTTCTGTCCGGCCACACCCATGTGAAGATGGATGAATTGCGCGGCGGTGTCCGTTGCGTCAATCCCGGCTCCGTCTCCATCCCGAAGGATGGCACGCACAGCTGCATGATCTGGGATGGCGGCCGCCTGGAAACCGTGATTTTGGAGGAATGACCATGGACAGCCAGTGCGATACCTGCTGGTATTTTGACTATGACGAGGAGCAGGACGAATATTTCTGCATGATGGATCTGGACGAGGATGAGGTCTACCGTTTCTTTTCCACGCCCAACGGGCGCTGTTCCTATTACCGGCAGGGGGACGATTACACCCTGGCCCGCAGACAGTGACGATGGTCGGGAGTCATACAAAAGAAAAAGCATCCGGGCATGGTCATCTGCCCGGATGCTTTTTTGGATATCAGGAAACTTACGGTCGTTTCAAAAACCGGAAATACATGCGGTATTTATTCAGAGGTTTCTTAAGATCTGAAATGTCAAACACCGGTCAGAGCCTGCAGGTATTCTTCCAGACACAGATCCTTTTCGTACAGCTCCCGCGCCAGCTCGATGCCCACATAGCGATAGTGCCACGGCTCATAGATGATACCGGTCAGCTCACTTTTGCCGTTGGGGTAGCGCAGGGTGAAGCCGTATCGCCAGGAATTTTCCATCAGCCATCGCTGGGCAGCAGTTTGTTCCTGCGCTTCGTCCAGCAGCTGGTAGGTGATGTCCACTAGATCCACCGCGAGGCCAAGCTGATGTTCACTGGTGCCGGGGTAGGCCACCACCGTTGCGGCTACCACCTCCGCTTCCTCCCGGGTGTATCCACGGGAGATATAATACTGAATTTTTCGATCGAAAAGACCCTGCTGATATTCCTGCGTCCGGTAGGCTGAGGAAACGATCGCGGTATTTCCCGCCGCTTTGCAGTCTGCCAGCATCTGCCGCAGTGGTTCCAGACACTCTGCCGCGATCTGGTAGCGCTGGGAATAGTTTACCAGTTCCACCGTATAATCATCCGGAATGGCGTTCCAGGGATTCACAAGCTGGATTTCCTTCCCGTCTGCCTGAAAATACCGGGGATCCAGCTCTTCCACAAACACCTGCCCGCGCCCCATGGTGCCGTCCTCCAGAAAGAAATATCGGCTGCCATCGAGTGTTAGCCAGCCGGTGTGGCGCGCGCCGGTTTCGTCCAAATAGTAGCGGCCGTTACCGAGATCCAGCCAGCCGTACTGCTTTTCACCGGCGGACAGATAAAAGAGGCTGCCGTTTTCCTCCAGCCAGCCGGAGTGGAGCGCACCGGTGGCGCCGAAATAGAGGGTTTTTCCCTCCAAATTCTGCCAACCGGTGTAGCGCGCGCCGGTTTCGTCCAAATAGTAGCGGTCGTTACCGAGATCCAGCCAGCCGTACTGCTTTTCACCGGCGGACAGGTAAAAGAAACTGCCGTTTTCCTCCAGCCAGCCGGAGTACAGCGCACCGGTAGTGCCGAAATAGAGAGTTTGACCGGATAGATCCTGCCAGCCGATGAGGGGCGCGCCGGAAGGGGAGAAGTAGTAGATTCCGTCCTCCAGCTCCTGCCAACCCGAGGCGGGCTGTCCGTCCATAAAATATAAACGTCCGCCGTCCTGCTCAACCCAGCCGTTTTTGGGGCCGGAAGGTACGTCATCGCCATTTTGGCTGATGATCACACCGCAGCCAATCAATAGCACCACAGCCAGAACCGCAATGGTTCCAATTAAGACATTTTTCATATTCGTCCCTCCTCTTTTGACTTATTATAGCATGAGGCGAGAGAAAAAGATAGCAACATTCTGTTAATTTTCGCAATCATGGCATGTCCGCAGAGGGGAAGTGCCATATCGAACCGGTGTGGCCCCGGTTCTTCCGGGCACCATAATGGATTCTCCCACGGCCCTGGAATAGTCTTTGATATGTTTGCTTTTTTATTTAATAAGCTCGTTGAAGGGCTTTATTAACTTGGGATTGTAGTAACTGTATTCAATTTTTCCGTAAGTTCCTGTTTTGAGCCATCTACTTTCACCGCTTACAGTGGCATACAACCATACTGCCAAATTGTATTTATCTGTTTTGGCTGCTTCTTCGGCTTGTTCCTCTGTGAAGCAAGTTATGAAGTAGATATAATCGCTGTACGGCCCTTCGATTACGCTGGCTCGAATATAGCAAAGATATGCGCTATCCGTTTCTTCCCGATGCTCTCCGTGGGCTACATAGTATCCCGCATCCTCGTATGCCTTTATAATATCCTCGCAGGATATTTCCTTCGGTTCGGTGCTATTGCTGCAAGCAGTAAACGAAAAGAAGAGCGAGAATAGCAAAAGTGTTGACATTATCTTTTTCATAATTGTTTTTACTCGGATATATCATATCCGCAAGAATCCTCGTCACATTTTCCATCACCGTCGCCATCAAAGTGCTGGTCATTGGGATGACCAGATAATCAATTGCTTCCAATCTGCAATGGCACTTTTCATGATGAGGCAGGATCGGAGCGTTATCCCATGCAAACCAACAACCGCCCAACTGAAGGCACGCAAGAAAAAGAATTATTCCGGCCGGTTTATGTACCCATTTTACCCATTGCGGTGAAACTGCGGATTTTTAAACGAGCAGCACAACCGTACATCGTTTATTGTACATTCGATTCTTCTCCATTGCAAGTAGAGAGAAATAAGAAAAATGCTGCATCTGATCGTGCAACATTCAAAAATAAAAATGGGTAAATCCAATAAGGATTTACCCATGGTCGGAGTGTCGGGATTCGAACCCGAGGCCTCTTGGACCCGAACCAAGCGC
>CAZMBL010000103.1:0-5176 GCA_964564605.1 uncultured Oscillospiraceae bacterium | reverse complement strand
TGGTACGCCGGAAGGGACTCGAACCCCCGACCTACTGATTCGTAGTCAGTCACTCTATCCAACTGAGCTACCGGCGCATACGCTTTTTGCGTGCCTGAGTATATTAGCACACCGCAAAAGAAAATGCAAGTACTTTTTTCGTTTTTCTGAAAAAATGTTTTCTTGACAGCCGGAGGGCTTTTTCGTACAATGTCCGCAGAAGAGGGGGGACGCTTATGGACAGCCTTTTGCGGCAACTGCCGCAGCTGCTTTTGCCGTGGTATACCGAAAACCGGCGGCAGCTTCCGTGGCGGGAGGATCGGCAGCCGTACCATGTCTGGCTTTCGGAGATCATGCTGCAGCAGACCCGGGTGGAAGCGGTGCGGGGATACTATACCCGTTTTCTGACCCGGCTGCCGGACATCGCGGCGCTGGCGCAGGCACCGGAGGAGCTGCTGTTCAAGCTCTGGGAGGGACTGGGCTATTACAGTCGGGTGCGCAACCTGAAAAAAGCCGCGCTTGTCATCATACAGCAGCACGGCGGCCGTTTCCCTGAAAACTACCAGCAGGTGCGGGCTTTGCCCGGCATCGGTGATTACACCGCCGGGGCCGTCTGCTCCATCTGCTTCAACACGCCCACCCCCGCGGTGGACGGCAATGTGCTGCGGGTGCTGGCCCGGCTGACGGCGGATGATACCCCCATCGACACCCCGGCCTGCAAGCGGGAAGCGGCGCGGCGGCTTGCACAGATTTACCCGCCCGAGGCGGGAGATTTTACTCAGGCACTGATGGAGCTGGGAGCCACGGTGTGCCTGCCCGGCGGCACGCCGGACTGCGAGCGCTGCCCCTGCGCCGGGATCTGCCTGGCACGGGCGCGGGGCGTACAGCGGCAGCTGCCGGTTCGCCGGCCGAAGCGGCCACGCAGGGAAGAGGAGAAGACGGTTTTTCTCTTCCACTGCGATGGCCGGTATGCTCTGCTGCTGCGGCAGGAGCAGGGGCTTCTGGCCGGGCTGTGGCAGTTTCCGGAGGTGCCGGGGAAGCTGGAGCCGGAGCAGGCGGTGGCGCAGGCCCAGAATATGGGCCTGCGGGTGCGGCAGGTGCTGCGCCAGACGGATGCGGATCACGTTTTCACCCATATCACATGGCACATGCGCTGCTACTATCTGGAGACGGTGCAGCCCGATGGCCCCTTCACATGGCGGACGGCGCAGCAGATCGATGCAGAGCATGCGCTGCCAACAGCCTTCCGCCAGTTCTGGGACAAACGGGAGCCGGCTTACCGGTGAGCGATACATTATATGATATTGCGGCAGAGGCTTTTGTGGCTTCTGCCGTTTTGAGAAAAACTTTGATTAATTTCTGCTTTTTCCCATTGCAATGCGGGCGAAAAACATGTCCGTCTGCAATCACCTCTGTGCCCACGAAGACAGCGATTGCGACCACGAATGCGATGCCTGCCACAAACCCATGGGTGAACACGAGGCGGCCGAGGGTTCCCCTGACTGCGAATACTGCGGCAAGCCCGTCTCCGAGTGTGTGGACGAGGACGGCGATCACAATTGCGATATTTGCGGCGGTGAAGTCGCGGGAGCGGATGTGCCCGCCAGCGGCGACCCCTTCGCCCTGATCATGGCCGCTCTGCGCGCCTCCTGCGCTGGACTGGCAGCCCTGCGCAAGAAGAAAGACTGATTTTCGGAATAAACACCAAAGCCCACGGCCCAAAATCGTGGGCTTTTCCCATATCAGGCATCGCCCAAAAGTTTCCCCTGGATGGTTCCACCTCCTACGGAGTGCGTTGCCGGAGCCGGGTGTAGTGGGCCGATGTGCCTCAATCGGCCCCTACGGGATATGTAACAAATAGCATGTCATTGCGAACCGGTGCGCAATTGTGTAAAAAAGGAGTGTCATTGCGAACCAGTCCGCAGACTGGTGTGGCAATCCCCCCTGTTCTTTCGACTGCCCGTTGTCACCTTCGGTGACGCTTCCCAAAGGGAAAGGCAATGGGCGGGGAGGTTGACTTTATGGAAAAATCCGGGTATAATAACATATATATTGGATAACTATGGCAGGAAGGTATTTATGGCTGCAAAACGACAGGAACAATACGGAAATTCCAGCATTTCCATGCTGAAGGGGGAGGACCGCGTCCGCAAGCGCCCGGCGGTTATTTTCGGATCAGACGATCTGGAAGGCTGCAAACACGCGGTGTTTGAGATCCTTTCCAACGCCATCGACGAGGCCAGAGAGGGCCACGGCGACACCATCATCGTCACACGCTACGAGGATCTGAGCGTGGAGGTGGAGGACTTCGGCCGCGGCTGTCCCGTCGATTACAATGAAAAGGAAAAACGCTACAACTGGGAGCTGGTGTTCTGCGAGATGTACGCCGGCGGTAAGTACGGTGAAAACGGAGAAAACTATGAGTATTCTCTGGGCCTGAACGGACTTGGCTCCTGCGCCACCCAGTACGCCTCCGAATTTTTCGATGCCACCATCCGCCGGGACGGTTTCCGGTATGATCTCCACTTTGAAAAGGGCTGCAACAAGGGCGGGCTGAAGAAAGAACCGACTGACCGTGGCCGCAAAACAGGATCCGTTTTCCACTGGAAGCCGGACAGGCAGGTCTTTACCGATATCAACATCCCTGTGGAATATTACCGGGATGTGCTGCGCCGGCAGGCCGTGGTCAATAAGGGTGTCACCTTCCGCCTGCGCATTCAGGACGGGCGCAAATTCGAGGAAGAGGAATACTGCTATGCCGATGGCATCCGGCAGTATATCGAGGAGATGGTGGGAGACAATGCCTTCACCATGCCCGTCTACTGGGAGACGGAACGCCGCGGCCGGGACGCGGAGAACCGCCCGGAAATGAAGCTGAAAATCACCACGGCCTTCTGTTTATCCAAGCAGGTCAGCCACATTGAATATTATCACAACTCTTCGTGGCTGGAATACGGCGGAAGTCCCGACAAGGCTGTGCGCTCCGGTTTCACCGCCGCCTTCGACAAGTACCTGCGGGACAACAATAAGTACACCAAAACGGAAAACAAGATCATCTTTCAGGATATTCAGGACAGTCTGGTGTTGGTGAGCAACTGCTTTTCCACCATCGGCTGCTTCGAAAACCAGACCAAAAAGAGCGTCAATTCCAAATTTACCCAGGAGGCCATGACCGCCTTTTACAAGGAGCAGCTGCAGGTCTGGTTTATCGAGAACAAGCAGGAGGCCGACCGGGCGGCAGAGCAGATCCTGATCAATAAGCGGGCCAGAGAGTCCGCCGAAAAGACCAGAACCAACATTAAAAAGAATCTGTCGGCCAAGGTGGACATTGCCAACCGGGTGCAGAAATTTGTGGACTGCCGCAGCAAGGATGTGAACCGGCGGGAGCTGTACATCGTGGAGGGTGACTCCGCGTTGGGCAGTGTCAAGCTCAGCCGGGATGCGGAATTTCAGGGTATCATGCCCGTGCGAGGGAAGATCCTCAACTGCCTGAAGGCGGATTACAACAAAATTTTTGCCAGCCCCATCATCACCGATCTGATGAAGGTTCTGGGCTGCGGTGTGGAAATTCAGGGAAAAAAGGCGAAGGATCTGTCCTCTTTCGATATCGATAACCTGCGCTGGAATAAAGTGGTCATCTGCACCGATGCGGATGTGGACGGTTTCCAGATCCGCACCCTGATATTGACCATGCTCTACCGGCTTTGCCCCACCCTGATCCGGGACGGCTATGTGTATATCGCGGAGTCGCCTCTGTTTGAGATCACCTGCCGGGATAAGACATGGTTTGCCTACAACGAGCAGGAAAAGGTCACGATTTTGAAGGAGCTGGAGGGAAAAAAGGTCACAATCCAGCGCTCCAAAGGTTTGGGCGAAAACGATCCGGAAATGATGTGGATGACCACCATGAACCCGGAAACCCGCCGCCTGATCAAAATCATGCCCGAAGAGGCGGAGCGGACAGCCCATTATTTCGATGTGCTGCTGGGCGATGCGCTCAATGAGCGGAAAAATTTCATAGCGGAAAACGGCGCCCGGTATCTGGAACTGGCGGATATTTCCTGATTGTGAGGAGCCAAACATGGCAAAGAAAAAACAACCTGAACAGGATAAAAAGATAATCAACACCGATGGTATTATGGGTCTGCACGGCTCCACCACGGAGCAGGCCATCTCCGAAACGCTGGAGATCAACTACATGCCCTATGCCATGTCGGTCATCGTCTCCCGGGCCATTCCGGAGATCGACGGCTTCAAGCCCTCCCATCGCAAGCTGTTGTACACCATGTACAAAATGGGCCTGCTGAGCGGCGCACGCACCAAATCGGCCAACATTGTCGGCCAGACCATGCGCCTGAACCCCCACGGTGATGCCGCCATTTATGAGACCATGGTGCGTCTGGCCCGGGGTAATGAGACACTGCTGCATCCCTTTGTGGACTCCAAGGGAAACTTCGGCAAGGTCTACTCCCGGGATATGGCTTATGCCGCCGCCCGTTATACGGAGGCCAAGCTGGACAGCTTCGCCGCGGAGATCTTCAAGGATATCGACTGCGATACCGTGGATATGGTGGATAACTACGATGCCACCATGAAAGAGCCTGCCTTGCTGCCGACCACCTTCCCCAATGTGCTGGTGTCGGCCAATCAGGGCATCGCCGTGGGCATGGCATCGAATATCTGCTCGTTCAATCTCAAAGAAGTCTGCGATACCGCCATCGCTCTGATGGACAACCCCAACCATGACATTCTGGAGACTCTCCCCGGCCCGGATTTTTCCACCGGCGCGCAGCTGCTGTATGATGACGCGGCAACCCGGGAGATCTATTCCACCGGACGGGGCAGCTTCCGCCTGCGGGCAAAGTGGCGCTATGTCAAAGAGGGCAGTTTGATCGAGATTTACGAAATACCCTATTCCACGGCCACGGAAGTCATTATGGACAAAGTGGCGGAGTTGATCAAAAACGGCAAGATCAAAGAGATCAACGACATGCGCGATGAAACGGATCTGGGCGGCTTGAAGCTGACCATCGATCTCAAGCGGGGCGTGGATCCGGAAAAGCTGATGCAGAAGCTCTACCGCCTGACGCCGCTGCAGGACAGCTTCTCCTGCAATTTCAACATCCTCATCGCCGGAATGCCCAGAGTGATGGGCGTGGGCGAAATTCTGGAGGAGTGGACGGCCTGGCGCATGGAG
>CAZMBL010000102.1:0-5224 GCA_964564605.1 uncultured Oscillospiraceae bacterium | reverse complement strand
CGTCATCGGCTTCCCCAATGGCTACGCCACCACTGCTGCCAAGTGCTTCATGGCCACCGATGCTGTGGACAACGGCGCGGACGAGGTGGACATGGTGATCAACATCGGCTGGGCGAAGGAAGGCCGCTGGGCGGATATCACCGCGGAAATCACCGCCATCAAGGCCGCCTGCAAGGGCCGCCTGCTGAAGGTGATCATCGAGACCTGCCTGCTGACCGATGAGGAGAAGATCGCCCTGTGCAAGTGCGTGTCCGACTCCGGCGCAGATTATATCAAGACCTCCACCGGTTTCTCCAAGGCCGGTGCCACCTTCCACGATGTGCAGCTGTTCGCCGCCCACGTTGCCCCTCATGTCAAAATCAAGGCCGCCGGCGGCATCTCCAGTCTGGAGGATGCGGAGAAATTCATCGAGCTGGGTGCCTCCCGCCTCGGCACCTCCCGCATTGTAAAGATCGCCAAGGGTCTGGAAAACGACGGCACCTATTGAGGCATTTTCCCAACGTCACCCCCGGCCATTGCAGGACATCCGAAATGCGGACAAAGGGATGCCTCCCCTGCGGCAGCGTGCGGCAATGACAGCGGGGCGTTCTGCGGCAACCCTACAGATAGAAGTAAAATTCTCCCCGCTATTATCCAAAAGCTTTGCAAAGCAAAGCTCCTCTTCTCTCACCCGCCTCACCGCCCCCCTCGGTAATGCTTCCAACCCGGCGTACCATTATCATTTATCATTTTTAAGGAGTTTCTTATGTCTGACTTTGTAGCTACCCCCCACATCAATGTGGCCAATGAAATCGGCTTTGGCAAAACCGTGCTGATGCCCGGCGACCCCCTGCGGGCAAAATTTATCGCGGAAAACTTTCTGGAAACCCCCGTGCTGGTCAACGGCGTGCGGGGTGTCAACGGCTTCACCGGCTGGTATAAGGGCGTGAAGGTCTCCGTCATGGCCTCCGGCATGGGTATGCCCGCCATCGGCATCTATTCCCACGAGCTGTTCAATTACTACGGGGTGGAAAATATCATCCGTGTGGGCTCCGCCGGTTCCATTCAGGAGAATATCCACCTGTATGATCTGGTCATTGCCCAGGGGGCCTGCACCGATTCCAATTTCGCCCACCAGTTCCATTTCCCCGGCACCTTTGCCCCCATTGCGGACTTTACCCTGCTCAGCGCCGCTGTGGAGGCCGCAAAAAACTGCGGCACCCCCTACCATGTGGGCAACGTCAATTCCTCCGATGTGTTCTACGGCGACCATGCCGAGGTTCCCGCCGGACTCGATACCCTGTACAACCAGAAGAAGATGGGCGTCATGGCACTGGAAATGGAGGCGGCCGCCCTGTATATGAACGCCGCCCGGTACGGCAAGCGTGGCCTGTGCATCTGCACCATTTCCGACCATATCCTCACCGGCGAGGAAACCACTGCCGATGAGCGCCAGAACGCCTTCACCACCATGATGAAGGTGGCGCTGGACACCGCCGTTGCCATGGAAAACCGCTGAGCGGCGGCAAGGGAAAGGAATAAGCCTGTGAAACGTATTTTTCTGATCGTGCTCGACTCCTTCGGTATCGGCCAGATGCCCGATGCCGCCGATTTCGGGGACGTCAATGTCAACACTCTGGCCTCCTGCGCCACCTCTTCCCGGCTGGCCGTGCCCCATATGATCGCGGCAGGACTTGGCAATATCTGCGGCGTTTCCTGCCTGCCCAAAGCCGACACTCCCACCGGCGCTTATGCCCGGCTGCAGGAGGCTTCCATGGGCAAGGATACCACCATCGGCCACTGGGAAATCGCGGGACTTGTGTCCCCCCGGCCGCTGCCGACTTATCCGGAGGGCTTCCCGGAGGAAATCCTCGCCCCCTTCCGTGCCGCCACCGGGCGTGGCGTGCTGGCAAATGCCCCATGGTCCGGCACCGAGGTCATTGACCGCTTCGGTGCGGAGCATATGCGCACGGGGGATCTGATCGTCTATACCTCTGCTGACTCCGTCTTCCAGATTGCGGCCCATGAGGATGTGGTGCCGCCGGAGCAGCTGTACGAATACTGCCGTATTGCCCGGGAACTGCTGCGGGGCCGCCATGGCGTGGGCCGTGTCATTGCCCGCCCCTTCGTTGGGGATCCGGAGCATGGCTTCCGCCGCACCGCCAACCGCCACGATTTTTCTCTGGAGCCACCCGGACAGACTCTGCTGGACGCTTTGAAGGATGCCGGGAAGGACACCATCGCCGTGGGCAAAATCCACGATATCTTCGCCGGCCGTGGGGACACGGAGCATGTCTACAACCGCTCCAACGCCGATGGCATGACCCATACCCTGCACTATGCCGACCGGGATTTTGACGGGCTGTGCTTCGTCAATCTGGTGGATTTCGACATGCTGTTCGGTCACCGCCGGGATATTGACGGCTACGCCAACGCATTGACGGAGTTTGATGCCTGGCTGCCGTCCCTGCTGGAGAAGCTGGGGCCGGAGGACCTTGTGATGATCACCGCCGACCACGGCTGCGACCCCGGCTACGCCGCCACCACCGACCATACCCGGGAATATGTACCGCTTCTGGTACTCGGCCCGGCGGTCAAGGCTGTGGATCTGGGCACCCGCACCAGCTTTGCCGACATCGCCGCCACCATCGCCCAGCTGCTAAACGTTCCCCATCAGACCCCCGGCCGGAGCTTCGCCAAGGAGATCCTCTGAGTAGAAGAACGCCGCACACCGTTGTGCAAATTTTCCCAAAAAGGAGAAATGAAACTTGACTCCCGATAAGCTTGTGGCACTGGCCAAAGAGGCCATGACCCATTCTTACAGCCCTTATTCCGGCGTTAAGGTCGGTGCGGCACTGCTGTGCGCCGATGGCAGCGTCTATCAGGGCTGCAACATTGAAAACGCCGCCTACAGTCCCACCATCTGCGCCGAGCGCACCGCGATTTTCAAGGCAGTCTACGATGGACACCGGGATTTTGCGGCCATCGCCATCTGCGGCGGACGGGACGGCGTGATTACCGGTGCGTTCCCCCCCTGCGGCGTGTGCCGGCAGGTCATGCGGGAATTCTGCGGCGATGATTTCATGGTGTACCTGATTCATGAGCATGGCTACGATGCCGTGCCCCTGTCCCAGCTACTCCCCTACAGCTTTTCCGCTTCGGAGCATCTGCGCTGAATAAAAATGTGTCATTGCGAGGAAGCGTAGCCGACGTGGCAATCCCCCGGTTAGACGTAAAATCCCCCCGTTTTTCCGATAACCCGGAAGGACGGGGGGATTGCCACACCAGTGGCGCGGACTGGTTCGCAATGACATATGTCTTTTGAGCCCTCTGCCTTCCCCTTTGGGGAAGGTGGCCCGGCGAAGGCCGGGTCGGAAGAGGTGCTTCCCGAAGGGAAGCGTCACCGAAGGTGACAATGGGTGCGGCAGGGGACATGACAAGGGGCGTCAGGAATGCCGCCCCCTACGACGGCCGGGAGAAAACATCAGGGGAAATTCTCATCCGGTTGCACATTCCGGTGCAACTTTTTTCCTGTTGAGCGCTGTTTATGGATAGCGTTCCACAAAAAAGGAGGATTTTACCATGAATTTGACCACATCTTTGACCATGGATCTGGCCCGGCGTGGGGTGACACCCCGGCTCAGCGCGGTGCGGGGAGACGGTGGCCGGTGCCTTGCCATTTCCCTGCTGGAGGACGGGCGGCCGTGGCTCATTCCCACCGATGCAGCGGTGCTGCTGCGCTACCGCAGGGCCGACGGCACCGGCGGCGAATACGACACCCTGCCGGACGGCGTAGGCGCATGGCAGTCGCAGGGAAACCGGCTGCTGCTGACACTGGCCCCACAGGTGCTGGCCGTGCCGGGAGAAATCCTGCTGCGTGTGGTGCTGCTGCAGGGGGGCAACCGGCTGAGTACCTTCCCGGTGCTGATCGATGTGGAGCCCGGGCCGGAGCTTGTGGGTGAGCCGGAGGGCAGCTGCTCCATCACGGCCTTCCTGCCCCAGCCGGAGGATACGGCAGCAGTGGGCAGTCTGCTGCGGGTGACTCGGGTGGACGGGGCCGGGCGTGTGGCAGCGCTGGAATGTGTCACACCCGCCCAGCTGGGGGTGCCGGAGCGGGAGCAGATGCAGTATCTTATGACCCTGCTGCAAAACATCACCTATTGCCGGGATGTTACCCCGGCGCTGGATGCGCTGGAGCAGGCGTGGGGCCCGGCCAGACTGGTGCTGTGCGGTATTTCCGCGACATATTCCGGCGAAGTCCGCCTTGGCTCCACGCTGGCGCAGCTGACGGGGCTAACCGTCACCGGCCACTATTCCGATGGTAGCAGGGCTCCGGTGGCAGACGGCTACTCCATCACCGGCAAGCTGGAGCTGGGCCGCAACACTCTGACCATCGGCTATCAGGGAAAAACCGCTACGGTAGACGTGATCGTGGTGGAAAAACTGACATACCATGTGACCGTGTCCGGAGAGCATGTCACCTGCGATGGCCCCGCCACGGTGCAGGAGGGCAGCAGTTTCGATGCGGCCCTGACGCCGGAGGAGGGCTATGAGATCCGCACCGTCACCGTCTCCATGGGCGGGACGGACATCACCCAAAGCGCCTGCTACACCGCTGTCGGTGCCCAGCGGATCGGCATCAGTGCCGTGACGGGGGACGTGATTATCACCGTGACGGCCGAGGCCACAGTGGTGCTGACGGGGATCACCGCGACCTACACCGGCCGGGAGGTGCCCGCCGGGACATCGGTGGAGTATCTGAGCGGTGTCACCGTCACCGGCCACTATTCCGACGGCTCCACCCAGATACTGCCGAAATACGCCATCTCCGGCACCATCGAGGACGGGGAAAACATGGTGATGATCACCTTCGGCGGCTTCCATACCACCATCACCGTGGTGGGTGTGGCCGGCGTGCCCGCCGTGTGCGACATTAACTGCCACATGACCAATGTCAACATCAATCCGCCTTTCCTCAGCATCGCCGGATGCAGCTATTTCCGGGCGGTTCTGACACCGATCAACGGTGCATCGGCCATCACTGCCGTAACGGTCTGCATGGGCGGCGAGGATGTGACGCAGCAGGTCTACGCCGATGGAATTATCGAAATTGCCTCCGTCCACGGCCATCTGGACATCACTGCCACCGCCGTCTGACAAAGTCTCCGGTTCAAAAACGGCGGGTGCCCAATTGTCACCTTCGGTGACGCTTCCCTCCGGGAAGCACCTCTTCCGGCCCGGCCTT
>CAZMBL010000101.1:0-5277 GCA_964564605.1 uncultured Oscillospiraceae bacterium | reverse complement strand
CCATAGCGCTTTCCGATGCCTTTGACAGCATCATGGCAGGAAAGGCAGCGTTATATATGGATGCCACCAGATTGATGGCCGCAAGGAACAGCATCAGGTGAAAAATACCGCTGTTTTGCCTGAGCCAGCGGACTCCCGCAACCGTGCTTTTGAGAACGCTTTCCTTTTGCTTTTCCGTTTTGATTTCAGGAATCGGGATAAAACAAAGCAGAACGACAAACGCAATCAGGAAACTCACAAGGTCGATGGCAATAACGGTGTCAATTCCCCAAAGTCCTGTGACAGCGGTGGTAATGATGGGGGTTAAAATGGAATTGATGGAATTGGAAAGATACCGTAATCCGCCTACCTTCTGATAAAACCGTTTGGGCAGCAGCGCCGTGGTCGCCACCTCGGAAGCCGGCTGCTGAACCGTGTTCATCAATCCCGAAACAGCGTTGACAACATACAGGTGCCAGATTTTCAGGCTTCCGGTTTTCAGCAGATACAGAACGGCCAGTGTGCTGAGTGCGGCCAGCGTGTCGCACACCAGCATGGTTTTCTTTTTGTTCCAGCGGTCGCTGAGGGCCCCGGCAAAAATGCTGCAAATAACATAGGGCGCATAGGAACAGACCATGAGCAGGGCCGTCTGCAAGGCCCGGCCCGATTGCGTGTACGACCAGATCACGAGGGCATAGGCGGTCATGCCACTGCCGAGGCCAGAAATCATTTGGGTGAACCACAGCAGAAAAAAGCTGCGTATTTGCTGAATGTCAGATATTTTTTTCATATTGGCTTTACTCCTTCAATATTTATGAAAATATGGGAAAGCAAAGCCGAAGGCGATCGTTACTCCACGCGGCCCGCCTTATTCGGCCTTGCATGGAGCGCAAACAATGCAGCGTATCATCTGTTCTTTTCCTCCTGTTTTCGTTTTTATCAATTACCTGTGAATATACATTCTGGACAGCTCGTCTTCGCCGTCCCCCTGCACCGGGCACAGGAACTCCCAACCATAGCGCTCATAAAAGCCCACATGGTCTGTCAGCAGGTAGGCCGGGGAAATCCCGTGGCTGCGCAAATCCTCGACGGTCATATCCAGCAGTCGTCCCGCAATACCCCTGCAGCGATAGTCCGCTTCCGTATAGACGGCGCATACGTTTGGCGTCAGGTCTTTCCGGTTATGAAAGTCGTTCTCGATCACGCCCATACCGCCGACAATTTTATCTTCGTCCAGACAGAGATACCAGCCGTATTGGGTTTGGCCGCTCAAATAAGCGTCCATGCATTCCAGATAGGCCTCCTGGGGTATGCCCCATTTCTGCTGAAACCACTGGGCGGCCTGTTTCTTCAATTCCGGCCGCTGTTTCAGGGTGATATATGTAAATTGTGCCATGTTTTTCCTCCATACGATTTTTATACTTTCTGCATTTTCAAGGCGCATCAACCATGCGTCTAAAACTTTCATATTTCATTTGTTCCGCAACCCGAAAATGGTCTGATACAGCAGCGCCAGAGCGTTGCAGCCCAGCGCCGCCGGCAGTGTCCAGGCCTTTTCATAGCCAAATATGGCAAGGCACAGGAAAATCAGCCCGGCCACCCCAAGGGCGGCGGACGCGATCATCAGCAGCTTACGCCATGTATTTTTCATGTTTGTATTCTCCTCCGTTTCAACACTTCATTGTTTTTGGAAACATACCATCAGCTGAATGTGATGATCCGATGCAGGTGCACCGCAAAAATCCGCATAACAGTCCAATACATGCATGTCGTCCAAATCCGCAGGCCAGATCCAGCACCTTTTCATTTCCGTGCATTTCCAGTTTATCGATCAGAAAATCCACCTGGCGTTCTGTGTCCTCAACCCACGACATATCCTGAATACTAAGTGTCCATATTTTCTTATACCAATCACTTGCCAGCGCTTTCATAGAAGCACTCCTTTTATCACAACGAGCGTTCTACAACATCCGTTCTGCAACGATGGTTTTATTATATATCGCACATAAATCATTGTCAATCCCCCAAAATAAAATTTCCCACCGCAAAAAACATCGCCCCGCCGTCCCTTCCCCCCGGGAAGGCGGTCTTTGGCCGGCCGGAAGTACGGGGGGATTGCCACACCGAATCAGGCGGTCATTGCGAGGAGGCGCAGCCGACGTGGCAATCCCCCGGTTAGACGCACAATCCCCCCGTTTTTCCGACATTCCAGAAGAACAGGGGGGTTGCCACACCAGTGTGCGCACTGGTTCGCAATGACATTCGATTTTTTGAGTTTCCGTAGTGGCCGATTGAGGCACATCGGCCCGCCTGCACCCGCTCCGGCAACGCATTTTGCAGGGAAACCGGGCGATGATACTTTGTCTTTTCCTTTGTCATTCATTTTCCGTACATCATCTTTTCCTCTGCGTCGGGTTTCGACAGGAAAATTCCCCGCTTCGTGCTACCATAAAAGCACCATTTTCGTGGGGAAGGGCGTGTACATATGATGATCACAATCAGTTCTTATTTCCGGCGTGTCGGACGGCTCCTGCGCCGCCTGACGCGACAGACGCGGCTGCGGCTGCCTGCGCGAATTGCGATGAGCTTTCTGTCCGGCTTCTGCCTGAGCGCTGCCAGCCTTCGCCATCAGGCGCAGCCGCTGGTGCTGGGGGTACTGTGCAGCGGCCCCGGCGGGTGGATGTCCGTCCCTGCGGCGCTGGGAGCTGCGGCGGGCTACCGGTTATTCTGGGCGCAGGCGGGGCTGCAGGGAATCGTGTGGACGGCGGCGGGCCTCGCCATGTCCGCCGCGCTGGGACAGCGGCGGTTTATCCGGCAGTTTCCGGCACTGATGCCCGCCCTGACGGCACTGGCCACGGCGGTGACGGGGCTGCTGTTTCAGGCGTGGTTCCGGGACATCACCGATCTTGGGATGTATCTGCTGCGCATCGGGGTGGCCTTTGGCAGCACATGGCTGCTGAGTCGGGCACGGCAGGGGGATGCCGTTGCACGCTGGGGGGCTGCGGCGGTGGCCGTGCTGGCGCTGGCGCAGCTGGCCCCGCTGCCCGTTTTGGATCTGGGGGTGGTGGCGGCGGGTGCCATTTCGGTGCTGCTGCCCTTCCCGGCGGTGGTGCTGGCGGGGCTTGCGCTGGATCTGGCCCAGATCAGCCGGGTGCCTATGGCGGCGGTGCTGTGTCTGGCATTTTTGCTGCGGCTGATCCCGGGTATCCCTAAATGGTCTGTTGCGGCGGCGCCGGCGGTGGCGTTCCTGCTGGTGATGGGCCTGTGCGAAACGTGGGAGCTTCAGCATCTTGGGGCGCTGGCGCTGGGGAGCGTGGCGGGCCTCCTGCTGCCGGGCCGGGCTGCGCCCATCCCCCGGCGGGGGCCGACCGGGGTGGCGCAGGTGCGGCTGGAAATGGCGGCGCAGGTGCTGTCCCAATCGGAGCAGCTGCTGCGGGAGGTGCCCGAGCCGCCGCTGGACGAGCAGGCGCTGATCGTCAAGGCCGCGGAACGGGCCTGCGGCACCTGCCCCTGCCGCCGGGAGTGCGATCAGACTGAGCAGGCCCGGTGTCTGCCGTCCCAGCTGCTGCATCGGCCGCTGCTGACGGTGGAGGATCTGAATTTGCGCTGCAAAAAGCGGGGCAGACTGCTGGTGGAGCTGCGCCGCTGTCAGGATCAGTACCGGATGCTCCGGGCCGACCGGGATCGCCGCCGGGAATACCACAGTGCCCTGCTGCAGCAGTACCGGTTTCTGACGGAGTATTTGCAGGATCTGGCGGATCTTTTGCCCCGGCGGGCCGAGCAGGAGAAGCAGCGCTTTGAGCCGGAAATTGCGGTCTGCTCCGCCGGGCGGGAGAGCCAAAACGGCGACCGGTGCGGCTGGTTTGCCGGCCCGCAGCTGCAATACTACCTGCTGCTGTGTGACGGAATGGGCACCGGCGAGGCGGCGGCCCGGGAGGCCGTGCGCTGTGTGGACATGCTTCGCCGCCTGCTGACGGCGGGATATCCGGCGGAATATGCCCTGAGGGGGATCAACAGCCTCTGCGCGCTGCGGGGAATGCCGGGGGCGGTCAGCATTGATCTGGCAAAAATCGACCTGTCCAGCGGGAAAACCATGATCTACAAATGGGGCGCGGCCCCCTCCTGGCTGCTGCTGCCGGCCGGAGCGGAACAGGTTGGGACAGCCGGAACACCTCCGGGGCTGGATGTGACCCATGCCCGTGAAACGGTGGAGCGGCTGTCCCTGCGCAGGGGGGAGACGCTGGTGCTGCTCAGCGATGGCGTGGCGGGAGAGGAAGCCTTGGCCACCGTGCAGCACCTTGGGGCGCTGTCGCCGGGGGAGCTGGCGGCAGCAATTCTGGAAGCAGGCCGGGGCAATGGAGCGGACGACGCGACAGCCGCCGTCATTCGCCTGCACCCCGTAACCACATCCGCATCATAACACAAACACCATGCGAATGCTGTCGAAACACAAGATGTTGTTGCAAAATAACGGGAGAAAATACAATATTTAGGATAATCCCACGCACCAACACGAAAATTGGCAAAAAAACCGGGGGATTGCCACACCAGTGGCGCGGACTAGTTCGCAATGACACATCTATCGGCCACACCAGTGTGCGCACTTATTTCGCAATGCCATATGTTTTTTGAGCGCTCTGCCTTTCCCTTTGGGGCAGGTGGCCCGGCGAAGGCCGGGCCGGAAGAGGTGCTTCCCGGAGGGAAGCGTCGCCGAAGGTGACAATGGGTGCAGCAGGGGACATGACAAAGGGGCGTCGTGGGCGCCACCCCCTACGATGGCCGGTCGGACAAACAGGAAACCGGAGTTGCCTTGGGGCAGCTCCGGTTTTGGGTTTTATTTTCTTCTGGGGCGAGGGCGGTATTCGTTATACTGCTTCATGGAGGAAATTTTGCTGTCGGACTCGGCCATGAACTGCTTGAGCTTTTCCTCGAACGCCTGATCCGCCGTCTTGGGCGCAGCAGGCTGCACCGGTGCGGGGCGGGTTGTCTGCTGCGGGCGGCTGTCCCGATGCTCCCGGTTGTCCCGGCGGGGCTCTTTTGGCTGCAGGCGCTTGATGGACAGGTTGATTTTCCCGTTTTCCAGCCCGATGACCATCACTTTGACCTCCTGCCCTTCGGTCAGGTGGGTGTGGATGTCGCTGACATAGGTATTGGCCACCTCGGAAATATGTACCATACCGGTCTTGTTATCCGGCAGGGTGACAAATGCCCCAAAGTTGGTGATGGATTTGACTTTTCCCTCTAATACTGCTCCGACGGTTAACTCCATAATTTGCTATGCTTCCTCCAAATATCAAT
>CAZMBL010000100.1:0-5453 GCA_964564605.1 uncultured Oscillospiraceae bacterium | reverse complement strand
ATGTAGGGGTAGATCAGAACAGGCCGGAGATCTTGCCGGTCTCGTCCACATCGATCCGCTCAGCGGCAGGAACCTTGGGCAGGCCGGGCATGGTCATGATCTCACCGGTCAGGGCCACCAGGAAGCCGGCACCGGCGGAAACCTTGACGTTGCGCACGGTGATATTGAAGCCACGGGGCGCACCCAGCTTGGTCTGGTCATCGGTGAAGGAATACTGGGTCTTGGCCATGCAGATGGGCATCTTATCGTAGCCCAGCTCGGTCAGAGTCTTGATCTGCTTCTCGGCATTGGCGGTGAAGGTCACGCCATCGGCATGGTAGATCTTCTGGGCGATGGCCTCGATCTTCTCCTTGATGGTCATATCCAGCTCATAGGAGAAGGTGAAGTCATTGTCCTGCTCGCACAGGCGGACGACTTCCTTGGCCAGCTCGATGCCGCCTTCGCCGCCTTTGCCCCAGACTTCGGACAGAGCCACGTTGACGCCCAGCTCACGGCACTTGGTCTCGATCAGCTTCAGCTCCGCCTCGGTATCGGTGGGGAAGCGGTTGATGGCCACTACGCAGGGCAGCTTGTAGACCTTGGTGATGTTCTCAACGTGCTGCAGCAGGTTGGGCAGGCCCTTCTCCAGCGCCTCCAGATTTTCGTTGCCGGTCTCGGCCTTGGGCACGCCGCCGTTGTACTTCAGCGCGCGAGCGGTTGCAACCAGAACCACGCAGGAGGGCTTCAGACCCGCCATGCGGCACTTGATGTCGAGGAACTTCTCTGCACCCAGATCCGCGCCGAAGCCGGCCTCGGTGATGGCGTAGTCGCCCAGCTTCAGGGCGATCTTCGTTGCGGTGACGGAGTTACAGCCGTGGGCGATGTTCGCGAACGGGCCGCCGTGTACGAATGCGGGGGTGTGCTCCAGCGTCTGAACCAGATTGGGCTTCAGCGCATCTTTCAGCAGTGCGGCCATTGCGCCCTGTGCGTTCAGGTCGCCCGCGGTGACGGGCTTACCGGCGTATGTATAGCCGACGACCAGACGAGCCAGACGCTCTTTCAGGTCGGTGATGTCGGCTGCCAAGCACAGAACCGCCATGATCTCGGACGCGACGGTGATGTCGTAGCCGTCCTCACGGGGGGTACCGTTGACCTTGCCGCCCAGACCGTCCACGACGTTACGCAACTGACGGTCGTTCATATCGACGCAGCGACGCCAAGTGATCTGGCGGGGGTCGATACCCAGAGCATTGCCCTGATAAATATGGTTGTCGAGCATCGCAGCCAGCAGGTTGTTCGCCGCGCCGATGGCGTGGAAGTCACCGGTGAAGTGCAGGTTGATATCCTCCATGGGGACGACCTGTGCGTAGCCGCCGCCGGCCGCGCCGCCCTTAACGCCGAACACGGGGCCGAGGGAAGGCTCACGCAGAGCGACCATAACGTTCTTGCCGATACGGCGCATACCGTCGGCCAGACCGACGGTTGTCGTGGTCTTGCCTTCACCTGCGGGCGTGGGGTTGATTGCCGTCACCAGAACCAGCTTGCCGTTGGGCTTGTCCGCCAGATCCTTGAGGATGTTGTAGTCAACCTTTGCCTTGTAGTTGCCGTACTGTTCCAGATACTTTGCGTCCACACCCGCGGTCTTTGCGACTTCGCTGATGTGCTGCATCTGGGTTTCCTGTGCGATCTCGATGTCTGTTTTGAATGCCATAGTTTATTCTCTCCTTGTATGATTGCAGTGCCTACCGTTTTGTGTGGATCGGCCCTTACAGGATTTACACAGCTGCCGTTGAAATGGCTCACTGTGCATGTTATTCGGTACTTTTGTACCGAAAATCAGTATAGCACCATCTATACCGCTTGTCAATCTTTTTTTGCGTCGAACCGGAAAAAACTGTCAGCGCAGCCGCACCCGTAGCGTCACGGGATAATCGCTCTTGAGTCCCGGTGCCGACACGCGCAGTGCGTCATCCTCCTGCTGCCACCGGCAGGGGCCGTCATAGCCCAGCACGGTCACATCGTCAATGATGCCCTGAAACACCGGCTGATCGTGATCCGCCTGCGCCGCCAGAGAGCGCACGGTGAAGCAGCCGTCCTCCGGACACTTGAGGCAGATGGCGTAGATCGCGCCGTGTCCGGCGGTGAAGCGGAAGTCCTGGGGGGTGTAGAGGGTGGGCTTGCCGTCCTGAAACTGGCCGGAGCCGGTGCGGGTGGGGCCTTCGGCAAAAACGCGGTAGCATTTGCTGCCGTTGATGGCCTCGCCGTTGACCTGCATCCATGCGGCCATGGCCTCCAGAATGGCCCGGTCGCCGTCGGGCACGCTGCCGTCGGCCTTCGGCCCCACGTTCAGCAGCAGATTTCCCCCCTTACTGACGATATCCACCAGCTGGCAGAGGATTTCCTCCGCACTCTTGTAATCCAGCGAGTCGGTGTAGCACCAGGAGTTGCGGGCCACGGCCGTATCGGTCTGCCATGGGTAGGGCTGGGGGGCGCTCAGACTGCCCCGTTCCACCTCCACGATGCCGGTGCCGAACATCATGGCATCGTTTTTGTAGCAGATCATCACATCCTGCCCCCACTGCCGGCCGCAGTTATAATAGAAGGCCGCCAGCTTTTTCAGGCAGGGGCCGAAGGCACTGTGCAGAATCCACCAGTCAAAATACAGCAGCTTCGGCTGATAGCGCAAAATCAGCTCCGCCGTGCGGGCCATCCAGTCGTTGAGGAATTCTTCACTGGGGGCGGGCTGGCTGAATTTGTCGTAATGATCCGGCTCCGGCATGGCGGGCCAGTAAAAATCGCCCTTTTCCATGGGCTCGTGGATGTCCGAGTCGAATTCCCGCCCGTGGCTCATGAAAAACCAGTGTTCCGCCCGATGGGAGGAGGTGCAAAATTCCAGCCCCTGCGCCTGCGCCGCCTGCCGCCACTGCCCCAGCAGATCCTTCTGCGGGCCCATGCGGACGCAGTTCCAGCGGGACAGATCGCTGTCATACATCTGGAAACCGTCGTGATGCTCCGCCACCGGCATGATATATCCTGCGCCCGCCCGGTGGAACAGACTCACCCATTCCTCCGCGTCGAATTTTTCCGCCCGGAACAGGGGGATGAAATCCTTGTAACCGAACCGGTTCTGGGGGCCGTAGGTGCGGATGTGATGCTCATAGGCGGGGTTGCCGGCGATGTACATATTGCGCGAATACCACTCGTTGGAGTTGGCGCTGACGCTGTACAGCCCCCAGTGGATGAAAATGCCCAGCCGGCGCTGCCGGAACCAGGCCGGAACCGGGGCCTGCGCCAGAGACTCCCATGTCGGCTCATAGGGCCCGGCGGCAATGACACGGTCGATCTGCTGCAAAAGCTGCTGTTCGTTCATAATGGCTGCTCCTTCCATTTGTAAACAGGCCGGGCCGGATTGCCTGGCCCTTTTCTTCCCTAATACTATATCGAAAACCGGGGGCAAATGCAAGGGCGGGGCTTGATTTTGCGGGTCGAATTTGCTACTATGAACTAAAAGAACCCCCCACATTTTTCAATCCGAAAACAGGAGGAAACACTATGAAGCTTTACGGCGCGCTGGAAGCGGGCGGCACCAAAATGGTCTGTGCCATCTGCTCGGAGGACGGTCAGATTCTGCACCGCACCAGCATCCCCACGGAAACGCCCGAGAAAACCATGCCGGCCATGCTGGAATTTTTCCGCGGCTACCCCATCCGGGCGCTGGGCATCGGCTGCTTCGGCCCCATCTGTCTGGATCGCTCCAGCCCGGACTATGGCCACATCACCACCACCCCCAAGCTGGCGTGGCAGAACTACCCCATTGTGCAGGAATTTCAGCAGGCGCTGGAAATCCCCGTCGGCTTTGACACCGATGTGAACGCCGCCGCTCTGGGCGAGGCCACCTACGGCTGTACCCGTTCTCTGGGCGAAAGCATTTATGTGACCGTGGGCACCGGCGTGGGTGTTGGTGTGATCATTGACGGGCGGCCGTATCACGGTATGCTCCATCCCGAGGGCGGGCACCTGTTCCTGCGCCGCCATCCGGAGGATCCCATGCCCCGGGGCGTGTGCCCCTTCCACGAGCAGTGTCTGGAAGGACTGGCCGCCGGCCCGGCGCTGGAGGCCCGCTGGGGCAAAAAGGGTGCCCTGCTGGCCGATGAGCCGAAGGTCTGGGAGCTGGAGGCCTACTATATTGCTCAGGCCCTGTGCAGCTATATCCTGATTTTGTCCCCCAAGCGGATCGTGCTTGGCGGCGGTGTGATGCATCAGCCCCAGCTGATCCCCATGATCCGGCAGGAGGTGGTGCGGCAGCTGGGCGGCTACCTGCAAACGGCGCAGCTGGCCAATCCGGAGCAGTACATTGTTCCCTGTTCCCTGCAGGATAATCAGGGCATTCTCGGCTGCCTGCGGCTGGCCATGGAGGAGGAAGCGTTATGAAAGAAATTCTTCGCCTGAAACCCGTTTTTCAGCATAAACTCTGGGGCGGTGACCGGATGCGGCAGGTGTTCGGCTACGACATTCCCGACGATCACACCGGTGAGTGCTGGGCCATTTCCGGCCACAGCGGCGGCCAGAGTGTGGTGCAGGACGGCCCCTTCGCCGGGCAGACGCTGGGCCGGCTCTGGCAGACCCACCGGGAGCTGTTCGGCAATCTGCCCGGGGATTGCTTTCCCCTGCTGGTCAAAATCATCGATGCCCGGCAGGATCTGAGCATTCAGGTGCATCCCGATGACGACTACGCCCGTGTCCACGAAAACGGTGCCCTGGGCAAAACCGAGTGCTGGTATGTCCTCGACTGTGAGCCGGGGGCCTCCATCATCATCGGCCATAACGCCGCCGACCGGGAAGAGCTGGCGCGGATGGTGCAGCAGGGCCGCTGGACGGAGCTGCTGCGGCAGGTTCCCATCCACCCCGGTGATTTTTTCCAGATCGAGCCGGGGTGCCTGCATGCCATCCGGGGCGGCACCCTGATTCTGGAGACGCAGCAGTCCAGCGATGTGACCTACCGGTTCTACGATTATGACCGGCTGGAAAACGGCCGTCCCCGGACGCTGCATATCGAAAAAAGTCTGGCCGTCACCACCGCGCCCTTCCGTCCGGCCGCCGTGCAGCCCGAGACCACCCACACCGGCGATATGGAGATCACCCATCTGGTGACCTGCCCGTATTACAGCGTGTACCGCGCGCAGCTGAATGGGCAGGCACAGCTGTGCTGGCAGCAGCCTTTTGTCAATCTCAGCGTTCTCTCCGGCAGCGGCCTGCTGGACGGCACCCCCGTCCGGCAGGGCGACCACCTGCTGCTCTGCGCCAACTACGGCCCCATGTACCTGTCCGGCAACCTGACCCTCCTCTATTCGCACCCCTGACTTTCTATTGAGTTGTTGGAATACAGCCGTAGGGGGCGGCGCCCACGACGCCCCGCCCATCCGACGACCGAGCTGCCGGATGATTGTGGTACTACCCATTGTCACCTTCGGTGA
>CAZMBL010000099.1:0-5554 GCA_964564605.1 uncultured Oscillospiraceae bacterium | reverse complement strand
AAATGGTGCGTGTACCAATTTATCAAATTCAGTATGCCGACGTGTTCGGCGAATCAAACCGTCTGCTGTCTCCCATGCGATGAAATGATTTATCAGGCACTTGGATTTGATGTCTGATTGGGATTGACTTTCGCATACATAACCTAAAATAGCAGAAGCCCCGGAGTGACTCCGGGGCATAAACTATCATAAACTATACTATTCATCTTGGCAGATATGTTCGTCATCAGGTAGTGCGATAGCAGTATGCCTTTGTTGCAAGTCAGCTTGACGGATTTCGTTGCACTCTTGCTATTTGTTTTTACATAGATGTAGCTGCTTGTTCCTCCACGGGAACTTCCTGTATACGACTTGGAGGACACAGTGGACGCGGCGGCTGCGGGCGTACTAAGGCCAATGACGCATACGCAAACCAGTAACAGGGACAGCGCTTTGATCAGTTGCTTTTTCATAAAACCATTACTTTCAATATAGTTGCCGACAATTGGAGTTTTTTGCCTGCGTATATATTTTAGCGGTTTTTTCGCTAAAAGTCAATAGCGAATTTTTTTCTATTTATAATAGTGGCATAATTCGAAAAGGAGTTTCCGTATGCCATACTATCACAGAATCCGTGATTTAAGAGAAGACAAGGATCTGACACAAGTCAAAATGGGCACAATTCTCTGCTGTAGTCAGCGGGTTTACAGTAATTATGAACGCGGAGATATTGATATTCCCACCGCTACGCTGATCAAGCTTGCGGATTTTCATAATGTTTCCGTTGATTATCTTCTTGAACGAACAAACAATCCGATTTTGAACAGATAATGATCCGTATCCACGAACAGGGATATGCACCCCGGCGGACAACAGGCCGTTCCCATCGATGCACCAAAGCAGGAATACGGAAAAGGACTCTCTGTGCGCATATTGGATTATACTTCAAAACTTCTCCAACTTCAGAAAAAGAATTCTCTTCTGTAGTGCATAAATGGAATGCGCTGAAGCTCTCGCTTCAGCGCATTCCATTTTCCCTCATTTTGGCCCTACCTCAACGATTGATATAGAACCGGATTATTTCAGCTTCCGGTTTCCAGGCGGGACAGGACGCGTTTGCGGGCATAGAGAAGATTTTCGTAGGCCGTCTGGCTGACTTTGTGGATATGGTCATCCTCGTAGCCTGCGATGGCGGCATCCATGCGCACCAGACGCATGGGTTCCTCGTCCCGCTCCGGTGTCAGCAGATAGACGGGGGTGGCATCACAGGCGGTAATTTTTGTCTGGCCGGTGGTATTGTCCCGGGTAACCTCCAGGTGCAGCAGGGCGGAATAGTAAGTGCCGTTCTTTTCACCGCTGCCGTAAAAATCTCCCAGAGAATAGGCCAGCACACTGCCCCGGTCGGCATCGAAAAGCACCTGCTGTACATAGTGCGGATGGGTGCCGATGATGGCGTTGACCCCCAGAGACTGCATCAGCTCCACGATCTGCTTCTGACTGTCGCTGGGAATGTCGTTGTATTCGCTGCCCCAGTGGAGCAGAGCGATAGTCACATCCGGCTTCTGCTGGGCCACAGCCTCCAGCACGGTGGTAATGCCGGTGGTGTTGATTTTCTGGTAGGAGCTGGCGTAGTCTTCATAGAGCACATTGACGCATTGCTCACTGCCGGCCGGCAGCCCCAGACTGCCCATGCCCTTGGTGAAAGCCACCAGCGCCACCCGGATGCCATGGATATTGACCATGGTGTAGCCCCCGGCGGCCTGCGCCTGTTCGTTGCTGGCGTAGACACCCAGCGGTTCCAGACCGGCACTGCGCACGGCATCCATGGTCTGCTTCATACCAATGATGCCGTTGTGAATGGTATAGGAATTGGCCAGCTGCAGCATGTCCACCCCAGCGGCCTTCAGCGCCTCCACCAGCGCCCGTGGCGCGGAAGCGGTATCGCTGCCGTAGGGTGCGCCGTAGAGATTGCCCTCGAAATTCAGCACGGTCAGATCGGAGTCGGCCAGCACCGGCACCACATCCTGAAATACCTCCGTGTAGCGGTAGGCCCCTGCCTGCGCCCCGGCCGCCACGGACTGGTCGGTGATGTTCACATCGCCGCCGAAGGTCAGGCGGATCACGGTCTGGGGCTCCTGCGACGCGGTCGGCTCCGGTACGGTGGTGGCGGGGGGCGTGGAGATGGCGGGCTGCTCCGGCTCCTGCCGGCCCCGATGGAACAGCACACCCACCACAACGGCACACATGGCCAGCACTGCGCACATGGCCACAAGGGTGCGGATGGTGCGCCGGCGTTGCTGCTTTTTGCGGCGCTTGGCATAGGCTGCCCGCTGGGCGACACGCCTGTTCAGTTCGTCATGTTCCGTTGGCATATGTCCCTCCGGTGCGCCGCGGATGCGGCATGTAATGGCAGTGGAGAAAATACCGGCCCGCAGAGCATTCTGCGGACCGGCGGAAGATCAGAGGATCAGTTGGAAAGACCGTAGATCATGTTGTGGAGCAGACGGGTATTCTCTCCAAAGTCCGGTGCGAAGGCGTTTCGTCCGCCCATGACCTTCTGGCTGCCGTAGGTTCCTTTCTGAGGAATGGTCATCTGCTGAACCGTCACATTGGTCAGCCCCGGCACGACCTCCAACAGCAGCTTGGTAATGGCATCCTGAGTCATATCCGTGCGCACCAGCTTGGTGCAGGTGGTGATCAGCGCGTCCAGCTCCGCCAGATTTTTGGTTTTGAGCTTGTTGATGGCAGCGGCAATGACCTTTCTCTGCCGCTCGATGCGCTGCCAGTCGCTGTCAATGGAGCGCAGCCGGGCAAAGCGCAGGGCGTTTTCACCGTTGAGATGGTTGGTGCCGACAACGGCGTTCATATCGGAATACTGGTTGAAATACTCCGCTTCCTTGCTGGAGAATTTCACATCCACACCGCCCAGCGCGTCAATTCCGGCGGTAAAGGTGGCGAAGTTCACCCGGACATAGTGGTCAATTTTGATGTTGAAGCAGGTCTCGATGGACTGTATCATCATTTCCGCGCCGCCGTAGCGGAACAGGTGGGTCAGCCAGTCCCACTGCCCAGCGTACTGCCCGGACAGAATCGGCATACCCATGCCACGCTCGAAGCTGACCAGCGATACCACCGGCGCGCTGCCGGAGGTGTTGATCGACAGCAGCATACAGCTGTCGCCCCGGGCCTTGTTGGAGAAGCTCTGGGTGCGCTCGTCCGTGCCGATGAGCAGAATGTTGGTCACATGCTCCGTATACTCCGGCGGCATGGTGGAGGGGATGGTGGGAATGGTAGGCACCACGGTGGGAAGGCCTGCAAGCTGACTGCCAATCTGGCTGTCCAGCGGGTCACCGCCGAGATCCGCCATCTCCGAAGAGCTGAGGGTCGCATTGGGGTCACGGGTTTCATCCGGCTGCAGATTGCCCACGATTCTCAGATAGTAGGCGTAGGCGGCGGCCACCACCACCATCAGCAACAGCAAAATTACCATCAGAATGACCAGCAGAATCTGCGCGCCACGATGCTTTTTCTTCATTTTATTCTTCTTTGGAACGCTTTGCCCGCCAACCTTTTCCGGTGTGGGCCAGTCTTTCCTGGTTTTCATGGTTGCTCTCCTCATAAAGTGCGGCAGCGCCGCGAATATGTGTCGGAATTCTAAGGTATTCTACCACGAATCCCCCCGTTTGACAAGGGGCGAATATGTCGATTTTGTAAAATCCTTGCCCGTGTTTCGCTGCCAGTATATGCGCCCTGCGGTGCGGTCAGTCCAGTTCACCGGAAATTTCCCGGTAGGCACTTTCCAGCGGGGAGGCGGCATCGGCCTCCTTCTGATAGCGGCAGACCACGTTGGCCGCCAGCTCCACCGGCAGCAGTGTGCCCGCACCGGCTACGCACCCGCCGGGGCAGGCCATGCCCTCCAGCAGATATCCATCGTACTTTCCGGCCTTGGCCAGCAGCATCATTTTCCGGCAGTCCCGCAGCCCCTCCGCCCGGGCGGTTTTGACCTCGGCATCGGGATCCGTTTCGCGGATCAGCTTTTCCACCGCCCCGGCCACGCCCCCGGAGACGGCGAAGCCACGGCCGGCCGCCGTGCCCTCATTGAGCACCGGGGTGCCGTCAATGGCAGCAAAATCGATCTGTCTGGCCTCAAACATGCCCTGTAATTCCTCGAAGGTCAGCACGAAATCCACATCCGAGCGGATGTCGACCCGGATGGCCTCCAGCTTTTTGGCGGCACAGGGGCCAACGAACACCACCTTGCAGCCGGGATACTGCTTTTTCATCAGCCGGGCGGTGTAGACCATGGGGGTCAGAGTCATGGAGATTTTGCTCATTTCACCGGGGAACAGCTTTTCGATCATGCTGTGCCACGCGGGGCAGCAGGAGGTGGCCATGTAATTTTGATTGGCCGGGACATTTTCCAGAAAATCCTTCGCTTCCTCAATGGTGCAAAGGTCGGCTCCCACCGCCACCTCTGTCACCCGGGAAAAACCCAGCATCTTCATGGCGGTGACGAATTTATCCGGGGTGGAGTGCTTGCCGAACTGCCCCACGAAGGCGGGGGCCACAATGGCGATCACCCGGTCGCCCTGCTGCATGGAGCGAATCACCTGAAAAATCTGTCCCTTGTCCACAATCGCGCCAAAGGGGCAGGACACCAGACACTGGCCGCAGGCCACGCATTTGCTCTGATCGATGACGGCCCGGCCATGCTCGTCCGTGACGATGGCATCCATGCCGCAGGCGGCGGCGCAGGGGCGCTCCATATGGATGATGGCGTTGTACGGGCAGGCTTTGGCGCATTTGCCGCAGCGGATGCACTTGTCCGGGTTAATGTGGCTCTTACCGTTGACAAAGGAGACGGCATCCTTGGGGCAAACCTTCTGGCAGGAGGCGGCCAGACAGTTCTGGCAGCTTTCCGTCACCCGGTACTGCTTCGTGGGGCAGGCGTGGCAGGCGTAGGGGATGATGTTGACCAGCGGCGGCTCGTAATACTGCTGGGCGATGGCGGCTGCGTCCATGCCCTCGGTCATCAGGTGCCGGGATTGCACCGGACGGATACCAAGACCCATGGCCAGCCGCACCCGCTCACCGGCGATGGCCCGCTCCAGAAAAATCGACTCCCGATGCAGCGGCTGATCGCCCGGTACGATGCGGTAGGGAAGATCCTCCGCACTGGTGTAATCGCCGCCGGCATAGGCCATGCGGGCAACCTCGGTAAACACCTTTTTCCGAATATCTGTGATCAGTGATGGAATTCCACGCATATGGGAAAGCTCCTTTACCTGCTTTTTTTCTGTGATTATAGCCCAATTGTGGGACTTCGTCAACAGAAAAGGGAAAAAAGCCAAAAAATCACTTGACAAGCTTTCTGTTTTCCGCTAAAATGGTCAGGTCTGCGAATGCGGACATATCCTTGCTCCCGGCGGCGCCGGGGGCCAAAAGTCCAAAAGGAGGTGCAATCAACATGGCTAAGATCACCGGTAAGTATGAGGTGCTCTACATCATCAACCCCACGCTGGGCGAAGAGGGCATCGCAGCACTTGTGGAAAAGTTCAAGGCAATGGTGGAGGCG
>CAZMBL010000098.1:0-5637 GCA_964564605.1 uncultured Oscillospiraceae bacterium | reverse complement strand
CCTGTGACCCCATGCTTGTAAGGCATGTGCTCTCCCAGCTGAGCTATGCTCCCGATTTGCCGCCGATGCGCTTCACATCTCAGCGACGTGACTTATTATACACAGAGGAGGCGGTTTTGTCAAGCATTTTTTTGATTTTTTTCAAAGAATTTACAGATGCCAGTTTCCGGTGTTTTCGCCCGGAAACCGGCGAAAATCAAATTTTTTCCAGCAATTGTGCGATATCCTCCGGTGTGAAGGAATAGACCGTGTCACAGAATTGGCACTCAACCGGGAACGTCTTTTCCTCCCGGGCGATCTGGCTCAATTCCTCCCGGCCAAGGCTGATCAGAGCGGATGTGACCCTGTCACGGGAGCAGTAGCACTTATAGGTGACCGGCGTGGTCTCCAGAAGGGCTACGCCCAGCTCGCCGCAGACCTGCCCGAGAATATCCTCCGGTGTCAGGCCGGCTTCCAGCATGGCGCTTACCGCGCCGGCACGCTGAATGCCGGACTCCAGCCGGTCGATCACCTCATCCGGTGCGCCGGGAAGCAGCTGCAAAATATAGCCGCCTGCCACCTTCACGCTCAGATCCCGATCCACCAGCACGCCCAGCGCGCAGGCCGTCGGCGTCTGCTCAGACTGGGCAAAATAAGCGGTCACGTCATCCCCGATTTCTCCGGAAACCAGCTGCACAGATCCAATATACGGCTCTTTCATCCCCAGATCCCGAATGACGGTCAGGGTACCCGCCGTTCCTACGGACGCGCCCACATCCAGCTTGCCGGGATATTTTTCCACCAGCGGGAGCCGCGGTTCCGTCACACAGCCACGGACATTGCCCGTGGCATCCGACACCACAGTAATGGTGCCAATGGGGCCGCCGCCCCGAACCTGCAGGGTCATGGAGCCGTCATCCACCTTCTGCATATTGCCCATCATGGAGGCCGCCGTCAGGCACCGGCCGAGAGCGGCAGTGGCGTTGGGTGTGGTGTGATGAATCTGCGCTGCACGGCGCACAAGCTCCGTGGAGCGGATGGCCACCATTTTTACAAAGCCATCCATACTCATTGCCCGAACAAGATAGTCGTTCATAATATTCTGTCCCTTTCTGCTTTCTCTGCCGCTGTGGAAGTCCGCTTTTGTCTGACACTTCCCTTGCGGGCCTTGAAAAAGATCCGCTGTTCCCCTGCCCCGGGATCTTCAAATTTCCGGTCGGCATAGACCTTGATATTCGTAAAGCCAGCAGCTTTCAGATATGCCGTCAGCTGCACCTGCGAATAGGCGTATTCCCGGTGCTCTTCGAAGGAGCGGTGCCACACATTGCCCTGCCGCTGGAAAAGATCCATGCCGTAGGAGCAGATGTTGCTCGCTTCATCGAACTCTCCACGCCAGATGCAGTACACATCATCGTCCTCGTCCAGAAAAATCTGACCGTCCATGGCGCGCAGCTTTTCCGGGGTGTTCACGTCAAAAATGAAGATGCCGCCGGGATTTAAGGCCCGGTACACCCGACGGATCGCCTTCTCACAGGCGGCCGGCTCTGTGATATAGTCCAGACTGTCCAGGGCGCACACCGCCAGATCCACCCCGCAGGGCAGGCGCAGGGCAGCCATATCCTGCCGGACAAAGGTAACGGGCCAGTCCTGTCTCTGAGCCTTCCGGCTCGCCTGGGTGAGCATTTCCTCCGACAGATCGACCGCCGTCACCCGCATTCCCCGTTGTGCCAGCAGCAGCGCCACAGAGCCGGTGCCGCAGGCAAGGTCTACCGCGGTGGCCGGGCGCAGCTTTTCTCTTTTGAGGATTTCATCATAAAAATCGACAATCGCCCCATAGTCCACATCGCCGGTCAGGCGGTCATAGCTCTGGGCAAGGGCGTGATAGGCATTCATGGCAATTCTCCCATCAAAACAGCCCAGGCCGGAGCCTGGGCTGTCCGTTCAGTTAACCGGATTATTCAGCGACCGCAAATCAGCGGCGGAACAGGTTGAAGATCTCGTCCACGTCGCTGACATCGGAAGTCTTAGCCGCGCCGGTGGCAGGCTTGGCCTCTTCCTGCTTCTTCTCGAAGCCGGTGGCAATGACGGTGACCCGCATCTGATCCTCGAACTCATCGGAGGAGGTGGCGCCGAAGATGATGTTGGCATCGGGGTTGGCGTTCTCCTGCACGATTCCGGCAGCGGTCTCCACATCATCCAGCGTCAGCTCGGAGGAGCCGGTCACATTGACCAGCACGCCGGTGGCACCGGTGATGGCAGTTTCCAGCAGGGGGCTGGAAATGGCGGCCAGGGCGGCCTGCTCCGCCTTCTCCCGGCCGGAGGCGACACCGACACCCATGTGGGCACGACCGGCATCCTTCATGACGGCGGAAACGTCGGCAAAGTCCAGGTTGATGATGACCCGGTCAGAGAAACCGACCAGTTCGGAAATGGAGGTCACAGCCTGCTTGAGCACATCGTCGGCAATACCGAAAGCGTTGGCAAAGGTGATCTTCTGATCGGTGACATATTTCAGCCGGTCATTGGGGATGACCACCAGAGAGTCCACCTTGTCGTGCAGCGCGGCGATACCGGCCTCGGCCTGCCGCATACGGTTCGCGCCCTCGAACTTGAAGGGCTTGGTGACCACGCCAACGGTGAGGATGCCGGCCTCGTGCGCCAGATCCGCCACAATGGGAGCCGCGCCGGTGCCGGTGCCGCCGCCCATACCGGCGGTGATGAAGACCATGTCCACACCTTCCAGAATCTTGGAAATGGCAGCCCGGGACTCTTCCGCGGACTTCTGGCCGATCTCGGGCTTGGAACCCGCGCCCATGCCGCCGGTCAGCTTTTCGCCGATCTGAATTTTATTTTTGCAGATGGACTTGTTCAGATCCTGCTTATCGGTGTTGACAACCACGAAATCCACACCGTCCACGCCGGATTCGATCATTCTGTTGATGACATTGTTACCGGCACCGCCGACACCAATCACCTTAATTTTTACAACGCGATCCTGATAGAAATCAGACATATTGCTACTCCTCCTGTGTATACTTCGCAGCGAGTGGTATACACTCCTGCCAATTTACGATTTACGCATATATTCTAGCTTGAAAATTCCATTTGGTCAATAGGAAATTCTTATATTTCGCCAAACTTTTTTGAAAAATTACTGCTGACGGTACACAACTTTCCATTTTCCCTCGTTCAGCAGCACCTCCAGGATGCCACTCTGGAACTGTCCCATCTGCTCCACGGCGGATTTCATGGCGGCAATTTTGCTGTCCATCTCCGAGCTGTCGCCCAGCATGACCTGAAAACGGCTGCCGTACCACAGATACAGCTGCTGCAGATCCTCCACATGGATGCTGGCCGCCTCCCCCATCAGTTCACAGCGCTCCAGCTGCCGGGCAATTTCCAGCGCCGCCTGCAAAAGATCGGCGCTTCTCCGGGCCGTGATCACGCTCTGGCCAGACGGGTCGGTCTGCTGCGGCTGCTCCCACGCCACCGCCTGCTCCCCCTGTACGGGGTTGTCCAGCGTGACGCCCTCAATACTGGTGCAGTTGACGGCGGAAGCACTGTTGACCTGCTCCACCACCCGGCCCTGCGATGTAATGAGCCACCAGCTGCCGTCCAGATCCCGGATGGAGTAGACCACCGGAACCTCTTCGATTTCAATCAGCACCGTACCCGGCAGCCGGATGCCGATGCGCACCTTTTCCACATAGGGCAGTGCCTGCCGGATCTTCACCTGGGCCCCCGCTCTGCCGAAAAACAGCAGATTGTCGCCGTCCTGAATGCCGCTGGCCTGCGCCACCGTCCACGCGCTGTAGCGCTCCGCGCCGCTGACGGTAATGGTGTCCACCCGGAAGAAAATGGAAATTCCCAGACATACCGCCAGCGCCACGGCAAAGAGTGTCAGCAGCTGCAAATACAGCCGCCTGCTCTGAAAGCCCTTTGCACCGGAGGCGGAGACGTTCGGTTTCCGGGGGGATGGGGAATTCTGAGTCTGATTTGCCATAGTGCCTCCTCAGTGTTTGTGTTCGGCGGCCAGCTGCTCCAGCAGATCGCAGATCTGTTCCGCCGAGTCCGGCACCACCATGCCGTGCACCGCGGCGGACATGGCTTTGCGCCGGTCGTGATCCGCCAGAAGCTGCTGCACCGTGCTGTAGAGTACCTTGCCGGTACACTGTTCCTCGGTGATGACGATGGCAGCACCACGGCCTTCCAGAATGCGGGCATTCTTCTCCTGATGGTTGTTGGTCACATTGGGGGAAGGAATGAGAATGCTGGGTGTACCGGAGGCACCGATCTCATTGCAGGTGGAGGCTCCGGCCCGGCCGATGACGATATCCGCCGCCGCCATGACCGTGGGCATATTGTAGATATACTCCCGCATATCGATTCCCTTCCCCTGCTCCGGCTCCACCCCCAGCGAAGCCACATGCTCCGGCATCCAGGCCCAGCCGTAGGAACCGGTGGCATGGATGTGTTGGAAGGGAAAGCCGTCCTGCTGCTCCAGCCGGAGCATATCGGCCACGGTGTAATTCATCTGCTTCGCCCCAAGGCTTCCGAAGGCGGAGACCACCAGTGGCCGCTCATCCAGCCCCAGCTGGCGGCGGGCCTGCTCCTTTTCCGTCATGAAAAACTCCCGCCGCACAGGCATTCCCACCACCTGCACCTTATCCGGGTGGCGGTAATAACGGGCGCTCTCCGGGAAGGAGACCATCACCCGCCGTGCCCCGTTGGCGACCATTTTAGTGGTCAGTCCGGGCACCGCATTGCTCTCGTGGACACAGGTGGGAATTCCCAGTGCCTGCGCCGCCCGCAGAGCCGGAAAGCTGGCATAGCCACCGGTGCCGATGACAACATCCGCCTGAAAATCCCGGATGATCCGCTTGCAGGCGCCGATGGCCCGCAGGGCATCACGCGCGGCGGCAGCGTTTCTGCGCAGTCCCTCCCAGCTTAGGCTGCGGGAAAGGCCGGAGCCGGGCAGACACCGAAGTTCATAGCCCGCCTGCGGCACCAGCTTTTCCTCCATATGCCCCTTCGCGCCGATGAAAAGGATATTGCAATCCGGATGGCGCTGTTTCAGAAGATTGGCAACGGCGATGGCGGGATTGATATGTCCGCCGGTACCGCCGCAGGTAAAAATCACGTTCATAGGGGAACCTCCTGTATCTTTGGTTGATTTCGGTCACGGGAGACACGCAACACAATGCCCATCTCCGCAAGGTTCATGGCCAGCGCCGTCCCGCCGTAGGAGAAAAAGGGCAGGGCGATACCTGTTGAAGGCAGCAGATTGGTGACCACGCACAAATTCAGCACCGTCTGCACCGCAATCAGGCTCACCAGCCCGGCACAAAGCACGGTAGAGAACCGATCCCGGCCCTGCAGGGCGATCCAGTAGCCCCGCAGCAACGTCACGGCAAACAGCGCCATGATAGCCACCGCGCCAAGAAGCCCCAGCTCCTCGCAGACAATGGCGAAAATATAATCGTTATGCTGAAAAGGCAGATACAGATACTTCTGTCTGCTTCTGCCGAGCCCCAGCCCAAACACGCCGCCGGAACCGATGGCATACAGCGACTGCAAAATCTGGTAGCCCGTGTCCGCCGGATCCTGCTCCGGGTGGAGCCAGGCGGTGACCCGGTCACCGGCATAGCCCATAAAGGT
>CAZMBL010000097.1:0-5988 GCA_964564605.1 uncultured Oscillospiraceae bacterium | reverse complement strand
AACTCGCTACCTCCACCTTGGCAAGGTGGCGCTCTACCAGATGAGCTACACCCGCGGAACAAGTGGTATTATAGCAGAATTCGGGGAAAAGTCAATACCCTTTTTTCGTATTTTGAAATAATTCGGCAGAAAATTACCGGCGGATGGAGTATTCCACCGGCGTGTCAGCCGGAAGCTCCAGCAGCTGCGGGTGCTTCAGCAGCTCCACCACCAGCGCAACCGTGCCGGAATAGTAGTAGCCATCGGCAATGCGCTCATCCAGCGTGATGCCCAGGGGCAGCACCTCGTGCAGATCCGGGGTTCCATCGGGAGCATAGTCCATTTTCATGTACTTCTTGCCGGTTACGACAAAGCAGGAGTTGGTGCCCCAGTTGACCAGATGGTGATAGCCGCCCGGCAGACCGATGGAGCCGAGATTGCTCAGGAAAATGGCGGCATGGTTGGGGTCGGAATCGATCAGCGCCTGCGGGGCCCAGCCGTGCTTGTCCAGCCAGAGCATGCACTTGACAATGGCGGTGATCAGCCACTGGGGCAGCTTGCACACCACGTCCATGGCACCGGTGGAGGGATCTTTGTCCTTTTCATCGTAGCTCTTGGTCTGGTGGATCACCTTCATGATCTTTTCGTGGTAGGATTGCAGGGTCTCCTTGGGGTCATATTCAAAGAAGGCCAGCGCCTCTTCCGCATGGTCGTCAAAGCGCTTTTTGACGGTGAAGGCAATGGAGATGTTGCGCCGCTGGTAGAGTCGGTTGTTGCAAACGAACCGGTTCATCTTCGGCCGCAGCACGAACGCCTTGCCGATGGCGGCGCTGATGATGTGGAAGAAGGTGTACTTATCCTCCGTGCGGCCCTCGTTCAGCCGGGCCAGATATTCGTTAATCGGCCGCAGATCGATGTCCACGGTGATATGTGCCTCATTATCGGCCCGGTTGGGCATCAGGGCGGGCATAATGCGGTTCATGGCGGGGATATCCTTGAGCCAGATGGCATCCTTGCGGTCGCCCCATTTGCGTTTTGTGTTGTCCATAAAGCAGTGTTCCTTCTCTCTTTCCGGGAATATCGACATTCTAGCACATCATTCCGGAAAATACAAGTAAATTCGCGCCGGAAAGTGCCAATTCGCACAAAAATGCGCAGCATTTTTCTACCGAACGGCAGCAATCGCACATTGCGCAAACCCGGCGGGGTATGATATAATCAAAGAAAAACGAATGGAGGATCACTTATGCCAATGCAAATGGGATTTCGCTGGTACGGAGAGGGCAACGACCGGATCAGCCTGTCGGATATCCGGCAAATTCCCGGTGTCAGCACCATCGTCTGGGCGCTGCATCACAAAATGCCCGGGGAGATCTGGCACGAGGAGGAAATCGCGCCGGTCATGGAGCAGCTGCGCCGGTACGGCTTCAACGGCGATGTGGTGGAGTCGGTCAATGTCCACGACGATATCAAGATCGGCAAGCCTACCCGGGATGCCCTGATCGAAAACTATCGCCAGTGCATCCGCAACCTGTCCAAATTCGGGGTGAAGGTGATCTGCTACAATTTCATGCCGATCTTCGACTGGACACGCTCCAATTTGTTCCACGAGGTGGGGGATGGCTCCACGGCGCTGTTCTATGAAAAGGGCATGATTCAGGATAACTACCGGGCCATGGCCGATTATATTCTGGAATTTACGGAAAAATACCACATGTCCTTCCCCGGCTGGGAGCCGGAGCGGATGGCCCGGCTGGATCAGCTGTTTCAGGATTACGCCGGCATCGACCACGAAAAGCTGTGGGAAAATCTGCGCTATTTTCTCGAAGCGCTCATGCCCACATGCGAGGAATGCGGCGTGAAGATGGCCATCCATATGGACGATCCCCCATGGGATATTTTCGGTCTGCCCCGCCTGCTGGTGGATGAGAAGAGCATCGACCGCTTCCTGCGCATGGTGGATCATCCCTGCAACTGCCTGACGCTGTGCTCCGGCTCTCTCAACGCCAATCCGGATAACGATGTGGCGGCCATCGTCCGCCGCCACTGCGACCGGATCGCCTTTGCCCACATCCGCAATGTGCGCCATTTCCCCAACGGCGATTTTTCCGAGGCCTCCCACCGGGACTGCGATGGGGACACGGGCATTCTGGAAATTCTCCGGGCCTATCATGACTGCGGCTTTGAGGGCTATATCCGCCCGGATCACGGCCGCCATCTCTGGGGCGAAGGCCCCGGCACCGTCCGCCCCGGCTACGGGCTGTATGACCGGGCCCTGGGTATCATGTATATGCTGGGCGTCTGGGATCTGCTGGACAGACTGGACGGCAGAGGATAAAAGGAGGAACTTGTCATGCAAACACTCGATACGCTTTTCAGCCGCAGATCCGTGCGCAGCTATACCGGCGAACAGCCCACGCAGCAGGAGCTGGATACCATTTTGCTGGCGGCCAACGCCGCGCCGGTGGCCCGGGGACTCTATGACGCAGTGCATCTGACCGTGGTGCGGGATGCGGATCTCCTGCGGCAGATCGATGCTGCCGGTGCCGCCTTGTTCGGCAATCCCGCGTTGCATCCACTGTATCAGGCACCTACCCTAATACTGGTTTCCGGACGGGAACCCCAGCCCGGTGCGGAGAATATCACCTTTTCCAATGCCGCCATCGTGGTACACAATATGAGTCTGGCCGCCGTGGAGCTGGGTCTGGGGCAGTGCTGTATCTGGGGGGCGACCATGGCCCTCAGCGCCAATACACAGCTGGTGGAAAAGCTGCATTTGCCTGAGAATTTCGTCCCCTGCTGCGGTCTGATCGTGGGCAAAACGGAGCAGAACTACTCCCTCCGGCAGATTCCGGCCAACCGGATCGGCTGCGATAAGATCTGATTTTCCATGCTCCATCACACCTTTTGGCATCGTGTCATAGAATGCACCAGGGAAAACCCCGAAAAATGTCAAAGGAGTGTATGCTATGGCAAGATTTACCAACTATGCCACCCTGTCCTACACCGGCGGCACCACCCAGTCCAACACCGTGGTGGGAGAGCTGGTGGAGACCCTTTCCGCCACCAAGACGGCGGTGCGGGAGGTATATGCCGCCGGAGGGCGCGTGACCTATGTGGTGTCGCTGGTCAACAGCGGCACGGCGGCCATGACCGGCCTGACATTGACGGACGATCTGGGCGGCTATGCCTTCGGCGGCGGAACAGTGTATCCGCTGGCCTATGTGAACGGAACAGTGCGGTATTATGTAAACGGCGTACAGCAGGCGGCCCCCACCGTCACCGCCGGGTCGCCCATGACGGTGTCGGGTCTGTCCGCCCCGGCCGGCGGCAGCACCCAGATCATCTATGAGACCCGGGCCACGGCCTATGCCCCGCTGGGACAGGAGGCCACCGTCACCAACACCGTCACAGTCACGGGCCCCGGCATCCTGACCCCGGTAACGGCGCAGGCAACGGTTGCCAACGAGGTCGGTCTGAATATGCAGATTGCCAAGGCCCTGTCTCCCGTGATGGTGCAGGAGAACGGCCAGCTGACCTATACCTTCGTCATCCGCAACAGCGGCGCGCTGGCGGCCACCGCCGCCGATCAGCTGGTGCTGCGGGACACCTTCGATCCCCGGCTGCGGAACCTGACCGTCACGGCGGACGGCACGGCATGGACGGCCGGAACCAACTACACCTATGACGCGGCCACGGGGATGTTTGCATCCCTGCCGGGGCAGCTGCTGGTGCCTGCGGCCACCTTCACCCAGAACACGGACGGCACATGGATGGCCGCCCCCGGCACCGTTACCGTCACCGTGACCGGAACCGTGTAACCACGTCTTTTTACCACAGTGCCCGCCCTGCGGTATAGCGGGGCGGGCCGTTTTGCACCGGCGGGTTCAATCCTGCTTCAACCTTTTGCGCTATACTGGTATCCGAAAGAAACGGAGGCGGTACCCTTGAAAATTCTGCTGATCGAGGATGAGACAAGAATGGCACAGGCCCTTTGCCAGCTGCTTCGGCTGGAAAAGTACGAGGTCGATCACTGCGCGGCCGGGCCGGAGGGGCTGGACGCACTGCAAAGCGGCATTTATGATCTGGCCATCGTGGATGTGATGCTGCCGGGGCTGGATGGCTTCGAAATCGCCCGCCGGACACGGCAGTCCGGGGTGCGCACCCCGATTTTGATGCTGACGGCCAGAGCGGAACTGGATGACAAGGTGATGGGACTGGACAGCGGCGCGGATGATTATCTGACCAAGCCCTTCCAGACCCGGGAACTGCTGGCCCGACTGCGGGCGCTGTGCCGTCGCAGCATCAGCACGGTGGACGGCTCTCTTTCCTTCGGGGATATCGCGCTGGAGACCGGCAGCTCCACTCTGCGCTGCACGGAAACTGCGCAGCATGTCCGCCTCAGCGAGAAGGAGTATCGCATCATGGAATATCTGATCGCCAACGCCGGGCACATCCTGACCCGGGAACAGCTGGCGCTGAAGATCTGGGGCTATGACAGCGAGGCCGAGTATAATAATGTGGAGGTCTATATGTCCTTCACCCGGAAAAAGCTGAACTTTGTCGGTTCCCGCACGGAGATCAAGGCAGTGCGGGGAATCGGTTATGAATTGAGGTGTGCCGATGTTTAAGCGATCCCGCAGAAAAATCGTTGCCGCCATTATGTCCGTGCTGCTGATTTTGTGGGTGGGGACACTGGCGATGATCTATGTCTCCAGCTATGCGGCCATGACCCGCCAGAACCGGGAGCTGCTGCGTGAGCATGTGACCCGCTATACTCTTTCCCAGTTCGATGAACAGCGTCCCATCGGCCCGCCGCCCAACGACCGGGACGAGCCCTACGGCCCGGAGCGGCCGGAATTCAAGCTTTCCACTTTCTATTCCGTGGCAATATCCTATGACGGGACAATTCTGGCCACGGAAAATCCGGATGATCCCGTGTATTCCGAGCAGGAGCTGGCAAGTATGGCGCAGGCCGTGGTGTGGCAGGGACATGACAGCGGGGTCTGGAACGATCTGATCTATTGCCGGGCGGACAAGGGCGGATATCTGCTGGTGGCGTTTATGGATAATACCATCCTGAACGGCAGCATGCTGACACTGTTTCGCTATACGCTGGTGTTTGGCGGCCTGGCGATCGTGCTGCTGTTCTTTTTTGCCGTGTATCTGGCCCGCAGGATCGTGCAGCCGCTGGAAGAAAGCTATCACAAGCAGAAGCAGTTCATTTCCGATGCCGGGCATGAGTTGAAAACCCCCATTTCCGTGGTAAACGCCAATGCCGAGCTGCTGCAGCGGGAGCTGGGAGAGAATCAGTGGCTTGCCAATATCCAGTATGAAAACGAGCGGATGCGTCTGCTGGTTGGGCAGCTTCTGGAGCTGGCCAGAGCGGAACAGGCGACAGTGCAGCAGGAGCGGCAGGAGCTGAGCCGTCTGGTCACGGGGGAAATGCTGCCCTTTGAGGCAGTGGCCTATGAGCGGGGGCTGCGCATCAGCGGCGAGATCACACCGCAGCTGTTTGTGCAGGGAAACGGCGATCAGCTGCGGCAGCTGACGGCCATTCTCATCGACAATGCCATTTCCCACAGCGAAAGCGGGGGCTGCATTGTCGTCCGCCTGCGCCAGAGCAGAACCAATGTCATCCTCAGTGTGGCGAACCCGGGGAAGCCCATTGCGCCGGAGCAGCAGGCGCGGCTGTTTGAACGGTTTTACCGCAGCGATGCCTCCCGGGCCAGTCAACAGGGGCATTACGGGCTGGGCCTGGCCATTGCCAAAGCCATCGTCACCACCCATCACGGCCATCTGGATATCCGTTGCCAGAACGGTCAGGTGGAATTCCGCGCGATCTTCCAAAGAGCCTGAAGGGCAGTAAAGCAGCCCTTCGGCAGCGAAAGGCAAAATATTCGGTAAATTCAGCCATAAAATCAGAAAAAGTGCTTGACAAACCCGCTCCCCTGCGCTATAATACTCAAGCGCTTGGACGATTAGCTCAGCTGGCTAGAGCATCCGCTT
>CAZMBL010000096.1:263-6046 GCA_964564605.1 uncultured Oscillospiraceae bacterium | reverse complement strand
ACGGACGACGGCTGCGGCATGGCCCCAGAGGATGCCCGCACCGCTTTCCTGCGTCACGCCACCTCCAAGCTGCGTACCGAAGAAGATCTGGCCGCCATCGGCACCATGGGCTTCCGGGGTGAGGCGCTGGCAGCAATTGCTTCCGTCAGCCGCATTGATCTGATGACACGCCCCGCCGACCGGCTCAGCGGCACCTCGCTGCATCTGGAGGCTGGTGTCATCACCCGGGAGTCCGAAGTCGGCTGCCCGGTGGGCACCACCATCATCATAAGGGATCTTTTCTTCAACACTCCCGCCCGGATGAAATTCATGAAATCCGACTCTGTGGAGGGTGGCCGTGTTGCCGGAGCCGTGCAGCTGCAGGCGCTGGCCCATCCGCAGGTGGCCATTACCTTCCTGCGGGACGGCAAACAGCTGCTGTGCAGCCCCGGCACCGGGGATCTGCAGGCCGCCATGTACAGTGTCTACGGCCGGGACAGTGCCCGGATGATCCGGCTGGACAGCCAATGGGAGCAATATCATCTGACGGGCTACGTTTCCAAGCCCACGGATGCCCGCCCCAGCCGGAGCATGCAGACCTTCTTTGTCAACGACCGGCCGGTAAAGTCCCGGCAGATGATCGCCGCGCTGGAGGAAGCCTACCGCAACCGGATCATGGTGGGAAAATTCCCCGCCTGCGTGCTGCATCTGCATCTTCCGGCCAACGCCGTGGATGTGAACGTCCATCCGGCGAAAACGGAAGTGAAATTTCTGCAGGAACAGGCCGTTTTCGACTGCATTCACTACGGGGTACTGGGTGCGCTGAACAAGACGGCTGACCGGCCGCAGATCCGATTTGAAGAGCATCCCACGGCCGCCCCGCAGAAAGCACCCGCATCGCAGCAGACCACCCTGCCCCAAAAGCAGGAAAACTTTTTCCGCACCATGGATGCGCAGACCTACCGCAGCTTTGCCGGTGCCCTGCAAGATGCCCCCCGCCCCCAGCCGCAGGCCGCGGCCGCCACGGCAGAGGCCATCCGGCGCGCCGGCACCGCGCCCCTGCGCCAGCCCATCGCCACGCCGCAGGTATTCTCCCCGGCCCCCATGCCTGCCCCGGTGGCGGAAGAAACGACAGTGCCTGTTTGTCCCATCCCCACTCCCCCGGCGGAGCCGGAGCAGACCGTGCTGCCCATGCCGGAGGAAACGCCGTGGCGCATGGTCGGTGAGCTTTTCAACAGTTACATTCTGGTGCAGCAGGGAGAGGATGCCTTCCTCATCGACAAGCATGCCGCCCATGAGCGCATTCTCTTTGAAAAGCTGAAGGCCAATCAGGAGAAAATTTCCGCCCAGATGCTCCTGTCTCCCCTTTCCGTCCGGCTGGCCCCCGCCGCCGTGGCGGAGCTGCTGGCCAATGCGACCATGCTGGAGGAGCTGGGATTCCGGTTGGAGGAATTCGGGGACAGCACCCTGCTGCTGCGCCAGATCCCCATGGATCTGACCACCGATGCCGCCTGCGATGCGGTGGAGGCCATCGCCGCCGACCTGCTGGCAGGCCGCCGGGAGCAGAAGGAGAATGTGCGCGATGAAATTTTGCACACCGTTGCCTGCAAGGCGGCCATCAAAGCCGGCTGGGTCAATGACGAGCAGGAGCTGCTGGCGCTGGTGCAGCAGGTGATGGCCCGGGAAGAGCTGAAATACTGCCCCCACGGCCGCCCCATCTGCGTTTCCCTAAGCAAAAAGCAGCTGGAAAAGCAATTCAAACGAACCTGATTGGAGGAACCAAAATGGCACGCAGCGAGCAGGCGATCTTTACCAACCTGTGCATGATCTTCGATGACCGTGGCAACATTCTGGTGGAAGACCGGAAGGATCCTTCCTGGCCCGGCATCTGCTTCCCCGGCGGCCATGTGGAGCCGGGCGAACCCTTTGTGGAAGCGGTCATCCGGGAGGTATACGAGGAAACCGGCCTGACCATTGAAACGCCCCGGCTTTGCGGCACCAAGCAGTTTCAGACCCGGCAGGGCGAACGCTATGTGGTGCTGCTGTACAAAACCAACCGGTTTTCCGGCGAGCTTCACAGCTCCGATGAAGGGGAGGTCTTCTGGCTGCCCCGCCGGGAGCTGGCACAGCACCGCCTTGCCGATGATCTGGCGCAGGTAATGCAGGTGATGGACTCGGACGATCTGAGCGAATTTTTCTACTATCTTAAAGACGGCAACTATGACGGCGAATGGGGCGTGAGACTTCTGTGAACAGCATCATCTGCATCGCCGGGCCCACCGCCTCCGGCAAAACGGCACTGGCCGTGGCGCTGGCGAAGCAGCTGCGCGGCGAAGTGGTCTCCTGCGACTCCATGCAGGTGTATCGCCGGATGGATATCGGCACCGCCAAGCCCACTGTGGAAGAGCAGCAGGGCATCATCCATCACATGATCGATGTGGCGGAGCCCGAGGAGGATTTCTCCGTCAGCCGCTACTGCGCCATGGCCACACCCATTGTGGAGGACATTCTGGCTCGGGGCAAGACCGTCATCATCGCCGGCGGCACGGGGCTGTACATGGACAGCCTGATTCGCGGCAGCGATTTTGCTCCCTTCCCCTCCACCGGCGTGCGGGAGACGCTGGAAGCCCGGGCCGACCGGGAGGGCACCGACGCCCTGCTGGAGGAGCTGCGGCAGATCGACCCCGAGGCCGCCGCCCGCATCCACGACCGCAGGCGGCTGATCCGGGCACTGGAGGTTTACTATGAAACCGGCGAGACCATTACCGCCCACGACCGGCGCACCCGGGCCATGCCCCCCCGGTTCACCCCCCTGTGGCTGGGGCTGGATTTTGAAAGCCGCCAGACTCTTTACAGCCGCATTGACCGGCGGGTGACCATCATGCTGGAGCAGGGGCTGATGGGAGAGATCGAAGCACTGCTCGGCTCCGGCATCCCGGAAAACTGCACCGCCATGCAGGCCATCGGCTACAAGGAATTTGTGAACGTGCTGGAGGGCCGCTGCACCTTGCAGCAGGCGGCGGATCTGGTGCGCCAGTCCTCCCGCCGGTATGCCAAGCGGCAGCTGACATGGTTCCGCCGCAATGGTGCCATGCACTGGCTTGTGCGCCGGGACGATCAATCCGGGGAAGAAATTCTTGCCCAGGCTCGCCGGCTTATTACCAATTTCGACAACTGAATCATGCTAAGATATGTGTATCCCAAATTCACAGAAAGAAGGTATACATATGTCAGAAGCAATCAATCTGCAGGAGTCCATTCTCAACGAGGTGCGGAGGGATCGAATCCCGGTCACCCTGTTTCTGATGAACGGCTTCCAGCTCCGGGGGGTCATCACAGGCTTTGACAGCTTTGTGGTGGTTCTGGTGACAGACGGCAAGCAGCAAATGATCTACAAGCATGCCATCTCCACACTGGCCCCCATCAAGTCTCTGAAGGCCGCGGCCCCCACGGCATAATGCGACAGGCGACGGAGCTGCTCCGCCGCCTGTCTGTTTGTCCTGCGGCAATATCATTCGATCAAAGGAGTTTACCATGTCCATAGCCGAAAATGTCGCCCTGCTCCGGGCGCAAATCGAGCAGGCCGCCCGGGCGGCAGGCCGTGACAGCCGGGAGATCACCCTCTGCGCCGCCACAAAAATGAACGATGCCGACCGTGTCCGGCAGGCCATCGCCGCGGGTATCACCTGCTGCGGGGAAAACCGGGTGCAGGAGCTGACCGAAAAGCTGCGCCAGCACGCCTACGATGGGGCCCGTGTCCATTTTATCGGCCACCTGCAAACCAACAAGGTGCGCCATGTGGTGGGAAAGGTGGAGCTGATCCAGAGCGTAGATTCGGAGCGGCTGCTGCAGGCCATCAGCGCAGAAGCGATGCGGCAGCAGCTGCGGCAGGATATTCTGCTGGAAATCAACATCGGCCGGGAGCAGAGCAAAACCGGCTTTTTTCCGGAGCAGCTGCCTGCCCTGCTGGATAAATTGCCCGATTTTCCCAATATTCGGGTGCTTGGGCTCATGGCGATCCCCCCGATCTGCAAAAATCCGGGAGAAAACATCAAATTTTTTCAAGAAATTTGCAACCTTGCTGTTGACATAATGAGAAAAAAATACGATAATGTATCTATGGATATTCTGTCCATGGGCATGTCCGGGGATTACGCCGATGCCATTGCCTGCGGCAGCACCATGATCCGTGTCGGCACCGCCATTTTCGGTGCCAGAGATTATTCCAAAACGCATCAGAGCTGATGTGACATATTTTAGGAGGAACCATCCATGAGTTTTTGGGACAATGTGAAGAAGTTTGCGCAGCCTTACGCTGATGACGAATATGATGAGTACGAGGACGGCACCGACGGCTACGAAGAAGAGCCTGCGCCCGCGCCCCGTCCTTCCCGCCGTAGCGCACCGGTGGAGAGCGCCGAGCCCGCCGCCCCGGAGGCCGGCAGTTTCAGCGGCAAGGTTCTCAATATGAACGGCAACCGCCCCGCCGTGGTGCTGTTCCGCCCCACCAGCTTCAACGATGCCACCAAGGCCGCCGATGACCTGCGGGACAAGAAGGCCGTGATCGTCAATCTGGAAAATGTGGACAAGGCCATTTCCCGCCGTGTCATCGATTTCCTGTCCGGCTGTGCCTATGCGCTGGACGGTACCGTCAATAAAATTGCCCTGGCTACCTATCTGTTCTGCCCCCACAATATGGAGGTTATGGGCGATCTGGAGACACTGCAGTCCGAAGCAGAGACCTACGCCTGAGTAGCCTTCATTTCAGATAATCAGAAAAAGAGGTATCATTATGATCACACCGCAGCAAATCGAGCAGATCTCTTTCGGGAAGCAAACCTTCGGCGGCTATGACATGCAGGCCGTGGACGAATTTCTGGAGCCTCTGACCGAGGATTATATTACACTGTACAAGGAAAATGCCCTGCTCAAGAGCAAGATGCGGGTTCTGGTCAGCAAGCTGGAGGAATACCGCAAAAACGAGGCTTCCATGAAAACCGCGCTGGAGGAAACCCGCCAGAACTGTGACGGCATGGTGCGTGAGGCGCAGGAAAAATGCGCCCGGCTGCTGGCCGATGCCAGTCAGGCCGCGGCGGAGAATGCCAAAAACGCCGATGCCATGATTGCCGCTGAAGAGCAGCGGGTGGAGGATGCCCGGCATCTGGCCGTTTCCAAGATCGACGATCTGACCTTCCAGCTGCGCAGCTGCATCGACACGCTGGAGCATATCAAGGCCGGCAATCGCCCCGCCCAGACCCGTTCCGCCTTTGACTACGACAAGGTGGAGGCCAAGTCCGGCGCCGTGGCAGACGAGATCTCCCGGACACTGGAAGAGCAGATCGGCGCACCCACGGAGGAAGCTCCCAAAGCCGAGCCCATGCATCCCAATTCCGACACCACCACCAAATTTGCCAATCTTCAGTTTGGCCGCAACTACGACCCGCTGAACAAATAATTTCCCGCTGTGACGAGGACAGGTGGACGTTTTCCACGCCTTCAGAGAGCTGCCGGTCGGTGCAAGGCAGCAGGCGCCAACGCCCATATCCCCTCCGAGCCGCGCACCGAAGCCCCCCGGGGTGTGTAGAGTGCGCCGGGTGCGCCCGATATCGCGCATGCGAGTGCCGCCCCACCGGGGCGGAACGAGAGTGGTACCGCAGAGGTCATGCGCCTTTGTCTCTTGCTAACAGGGACAAAGGCGCTTTATTTTCAAAGGAGCTTCCGAACAAATCGTCTGTAGCCGGGCAGTGAGCCTTGCCGATTTCATCGGAGGTTTCCAAACACACAAACGGAGGTTACATCCAATG
>CAZMBL010000096.1:0-253 GCA_964564605.1 uncultured Oscillospiraceae bacterium | reverse complement strand
CACCATCATCACCCCAAAAACCGACTTCCCCATGAAAGCGGGCCTTCCCGCCCGGGAGCCGGGTATGCTGGCCGCGTGGCAGGAAATGGATCTGTACAACGCCATGCTGGAAAAGAACCGGGAGCTGCCGCCCTTCGTGGTGCACGACGGCCCTCCCTTCTCCAACGGCTATATTCACATGGGTCACGCCCTGAATAAGACCCTGAAGGACTTCATCGTGCGCAGCCATGCCATGATGGGTTACTATACCCCC
>CAZMBL010000095.1:0-6103 GCA_964564605.1 uncultured Oscillospiraceae bacterium | reverse complement strand
GTATGAGTCCGGTGTACACCGGGTGCAGCGGGTGCCGGAGACGGAGTCCGGCGGCCGTGTTCACACCTCCACGGCTACGGTGGCCGTTCTGCCGGAAATGGAGGAGGTGGACGTACAGCTGAACAGCGCCGATGTGGAAATGCAGGTCTACCGGGCCAGCGGGGCCGGTGGCCAGCATGTGAACAAGACTTCCTCCGCGGTGCGGCTGATTCATCGCCCCACGGGGATCGTGGTGGCCTGCCAGGAGGAGCGCAGCCAGCTGCAAAACCGGGAAAAATGCATGAAAATGCTGGCCTCCAAGCTCTATGAAATGGAACAGACCCGGCTGGAGGATCAGCAGACCGGCCTGCGCCGCAGTCAGGTGGGCACCGGGATGCGCAACGAGCGCATCCGCACCTACAATTTCCCACAGGGCCGGGTCACGGATCACCGGGTGGGGCTGACCCTTTACAAAATCGACGCGGTCATGGACGGGGACTTGGATGAGATCATCAACGCCCTCGCCACAGCGGATCAGGCTGAAAAGCTGAAAAACAGCGGCTAAATTGCCTTCCGGCAGAAAGGCTTAGTGTGTCAGAAAACCGCGTCATTGCGAAGAAAGTGCGCACACTGTTGTAAAAAAGAGGTGTCATTGCGAACCAGTCCGCGCCACTGGTGTGGCAATCTCCCCCTCCTTCCGGGTTGTCGGAAAACGAGGATTGTACGTCTAACCGTGGGATTGCCACGTCGGCTGCGCCTCCTCGCAATGACAGAAGGATTTCAGAAGATTGCCACACCTGTTTGAGAGCTTATCTTGCAATAACATGATTATTCTGGGCTTTTCGACAGACTGTGCTTCTCTTGGAAAGGCTCTTGGAAAGGAATTATATGGAATTTATCACCAATTCCCCCGCTGAGACGGAAGCGGTCGGTGCAGCGCTGGGCAGGTGCCTGCGGCCCGGGACGCTGCTGGCCTTCCGGGGGGGACTCGGAGCGGGCAAGACGGCCATCACCCGGGGCATCGCGGCCGGGCTTGGCTGCACGGAACCGGTCACAAGCCCGACTTATACCATTGTCAACGAATATCCCGGCGGGCGGCTGCCGCTGTTCCATTTCGATATGTACCGCCTGCGTTCCTCCGAAGATTTGTGGGACATCGGCTGGGAGGATTATCTGGAGCGGGGCGGTGTCTGCGCCGTGGAGTGGAGCGAAAACGTGGAGGATGCGATGGAAAATCCCGTCACCGTCACCATCGAGCCGCTGGGGGATACCGCCCGGCGCATTACCATAGAAGGGGGCGATCAGCTTGCTGATTTTAGCCTTTGAAACCTCTGCCAAAGCCGCCGGTGTGGCCCTCCATGACGGCGAAAAGCTGCTGGCGGAGACCTATCAGAACATGGGATTGACCCACAGCCAGACCCTGCTGGCCATGGCGGAGGATCTGCTGCGCCAGTGCGGCCGTCGGGCGCAGGAGCTGACGGCGGTGGCCGTTGCGGCGGGGCCCGGCTCCTTTACGGGGGTTCGCATCGGCGTTGCGGCGGCGAAAGGGCTTGCCTGGGGTGGGGAACTTCCCTGCTACGGGGTATCCACTCTGGAGGCCATGGCCAGAGGCATGGGCATTTACGACGGAACCGTCTGCGCCGTGATGGATGCCCGGCGAAATCAGGTGTATAACGGTCTGTTTCAGGCCCGGCAGGGCCAGCTGACCCCCCTCTGCCCGGACAGGGCCGTCGCCCTTTCGGAGCTGGAGCCGGAGCTGGCCCGACTCGATGGGCCGATTTATCTGGTGGGGGACGGCAGCGTGCTGACCTATGGGGCGCTGCATGGCACGGTGGACAATCTGATTTTGCCCCCGGAGCATCGGCTCCACCAGCGCGCAGCCGGTGTGGCACTGGCCGCGCTGGAACAGATCCGTGCTGGAAAAAGCGGCAATGCCGCCGAACTTGTGCCAAATTATCTCCGCCTGAGTCAGGCGGAGCGAGAAAAAATGGAAAGAAATGCAAAGGAGAATTGAAAAATGGCAACTGTTCATGTACTCGATCACCCTCTGATCCAGCATAAGCTGGCGATCCTGCGGAGCAAAGATACCGGTGTTAAGGAATTCCGGGAAATGATCGGAGAAATCTCCGGCCTCATGTGTTACGAGGCGACCCGCAACCTGCCCACGGAAGAGGTACAGGTGCAGACCCCCGTGGCGGTGGCGACCTGCCGGATGCTGGCCGGAAAGAAGCTGGCGATCGTGCCCATCCTGCGGGCAGGCCTTGGTATGGTGGACGCGATGGTGGATCTGATCCCCTCGGCCAAGATCGGCCATATCGGCCTGTACCGTGACCCGGAGACCCATCAGCCCGTGGAATACTACTGCAAGCTGCCGGAGGATATCGAAAGCCGGCAGGTTTTTGTGGTCGATCCCATGCTGGCCACCGGCGGCAGCGCCATTGCGGCTATCGATTTTCTGAAAAAGCACGGCTGCCGCAACATCATCATGATGAATGTGATTGGCTGCCCCGAGGGCGTGCAGGCGGTGCAGCAGGCCCACCCCGATGTGGAAATGTATCTGGCGGCCGTGGATGAGCGGCTCAATGACCACGCTTACATCGTGCCCGGCCTCGGAGACGCGGGCGACCGGATCTTCGGCACCAAATAAGGAGGGCATATGCTCGATACCGTAATGGAAATTTTCGGCTACTGTGGCTCGGCGCTGGTGGTGGCCTCGCTGCTGATGTCCTCGGTGGTGCGGCTGCGGGTGCTCAACTCCATTGGCTCGCTGATCTCCATGATCTATGCCCTGTACACCCACACCTACCCCATTGCCCTGATGAATGCCAGTCTGGTGGCCATCAATCTTTATCACCTGTTCCATATCTTCCGCCGCAAAACCGCTTTTGATATGGTGCGCACGGCTGCGGCCGATGGCAGCATCGCCCATTTCCTGCGGGTGTATCAGGAGGATATCCGCCGCTATTTCCCGGATTTTCAGGCAGACACGGCGGGACTGGAAGCCTTTGTGGTCTACACCGGCGCCGTCCCGGCCGGGCTGCTGCTGGGTACACTGCGGGAAGACGGCGTGCTGGAGGCACAGCTGGACTACACCACACCGGCTTACCGGGATTGTTCCGTGGGAAAGTACCTGTATGAGCATCTGGCCCGGAGCGGCGTAAAAACCATCCGGCAGACTACCCAGGTGCCCGAGCATGTCCGCTACCTGACAAATATGGGCTTCACCCAGCAGGGCTGTGCCTACTGTAAACACCTGTAATCCCACAACAGAGCTACCGCGGTGGTACGCAAAAAACAATGTGTCATTGCGAACCGGCGATGCCGACGTGGCAATCCCCCGGATAGACGTACAATCCCCCCGTTCTTCCAATAATCCGGAAGGACGGGGGGATTGCCACACCAGTGTGCGCGCTGGTTCGCAATGACATGTATTTTTTGATGAACCCTTTGTAGGGGCCGATTGAGGCACATCGGCCGGTTGCACAATGTTCGATAACGCTCTGCACCTTCCCCAAAGGGAAGGTGGCCCGGCGCACCGCCGGGTCGGAACAGGTACTTCCCGAAGGGAAGCGTCACCGGAGGTGACAATGGGTGCGGCAGGGGACGCAGCAAAGGGGCATCAAGGATGCTGCCCCCTACGGCCATCATCCAACACGTCGGTCATCGGACAGGCGGGCGTCGCGGATGGCGCTTGCGGGTGCCGGATGTTTTCCGATATCCACGGAAAAATTTTCTTTGTCCGGTCTGATGCGGGTGTGGTGCGCATAGTCTGAGAAAAAGGAACAGGAGGGATTTCATGTCTTGCAGATTTACGGAGCTGCGGTGCAAAGAGGTGATCTGCCTGTCGGACGGCAGGCGGCTGGGGTTTATCAGCGATGTGCTGGTGGAAGTGCCGGAAGGGAACGTCTGCGCCATCGTGGTGCCCGGGCCGTGCCGGGTTCTGGGGCTGATGGGGCGCAAGGAAGACTATGTGATCCCGTGGAGCTGCGTCCGGCGGATCGGGCCGGATATCGTGCTGGTGGATGTCCAGCCGGAGCAGTGTTGCCGCCCCCGGGAGCCCTGCCGTCCCTTCGGCCGGATGCCGTAAAAATGCCGAATTGTTGAAAAGTTTCCCATGTTTTTCTGAAAATGCCCTTCCCTTTTCGTAAAATTCGTGGTATACTACGAGTGTCAAACAAATCTAATAAACACATCCAACGTGCAAGCCCTGTATTTTTGTAGGGGTAGTATACCCTTTTGTCTGCCATTCAATTGAAAGCGGTAAAAACGCAATTCCACTTGAATGGCAATAGGGCTTTCCCTTTGTGTTTAAGATTTGTTTGGCGACAATCGGAGTTGCGTTTTTCGGTGTGTGCAGCTTCGGTTGCACACATTTTTTCTTTTGGAGGGAAAGAACAATGAAACGGCTAACGGCACTTCTTCTGGCATTTGCACTGCTTTTCTCGCTTGCTGCCTGCAGCGGAGATGTAGCAGAAAGCAACAACACAAATTCAACCGAAAACAGCAACCATCCCAGTTCTTCAAAAAGCGAAAGCATCGGAAGCAGTCAAGCGACCAATCCGGGCCACAACGATAATGCGGTTTCCTTTGCAGAAGTCATTGCCGTTGAAAATGACGAGTGCACAATTAAAATCACCGGTATCGATCCGGACAATCTGTGGGGATACACGCTCAAGGTTCAGCTTGAAAACAAATCCGCTGAGACGACCTATATGTATTCCATTGAATGCGCGTCCATAAATGGTGTTCAGTGCGACCCGCTTTTTGCGACAGAGGTCGCAGCCGGCAAAAAATCGAATAGTGAAATCCATTTCTCTGACAGTGCGCTGAAAGACAATGGTGTGGGTGATTACACGGATATTGAAATGACATTCCGTGTATATGACAGCAGTGACTGGCTGTCCGACCCGGTGGCCAGGGAAACCGTCCATATCTATCCATATGGTGAAGACAAAGCTGCCAACTTTGTCCGGGAATCCACGGCTACCGATAATGTGATCATCGAAAACGACTCCGTTACTGCTATTGTAACCGGATATAAAGACGATCCCATCTGGGGCTACACGGTCATTCTCTTCTTGCTCAATAAAACAGATAAGGATGTCATGTTCAGTGTGGATGATGCGTCCGTAAACGGCTTCATGGCCGATCCGTTCTTTGCGACCACAGTTTCCTCGAGAAAGTGTGCATTTTGTTCCATATCGTGGTCTGATTCCACACTGGAAGCTAACGGCATCACAGCTGTTGAAGAAATTGAGTTCAAGATGAGGGCCTACGACAGTAACAACTGGTTTGGTGATGATTTTGCCAACGAAATTATCACATTGAACCCGTGATTCCTTAAAAAATGCAGGCTTGGCCGGTAGGTGCAGCCTGCAAAAGTATTTATTGCAAGTTGGGCTTTTCACGATCCAACCGGGCACAATAAAGTCATAATTTCAGTATATCACGGATATTGAAAACGCCCATAATGATGATGCCGCCATACCGCGCAACGCTGGCACCGGAACATATGGAAAAAACAAAAAAATCCGAAATTTTCTGAAAATAATACTTGAAAAACGCGCATCCTTTCGCTATAATAGTTCAGCATGGGCATTTCCATGCACATTATCACACCACACACCCGGTGATCGCGTCCTCAGGTTCCGCTTTCGCGGTGGGCTGCGCGAGATGATCGGGGTGGAGGAACAAACAAAAGGAGATTTCAAAAAAATGGCTGTCGTATCTATGAAGCAACTGCTGGAGGCCGGTGTGCATTTCGGTCACCAGACCCGTCGGTGGAACCCCAAAATGGCTCCCTACATCTACACGGAGCGCAACGGGATCTATATCATCGACCTGCAGAAAACCGTGAAGAAGCTGGAAGAGGCTTACAACTTCGTCCGTGAGACCTCTGCCAACGGTGGCAACATCCTGTTCGTGGGCACCAAGAAGCAGGCCCAGGATGCCATCCGGGAAGAGGCTGCCCGCTGCGGTGGTTACTATGTCAACGCCCGTTGGCTGGGCGGTATGCTCACCAACTTCCGCACCATGCGCACCCGTATCGACCGTCTGGCTCAGCTGAGAAAGATGGAAGAGGACGGCACCTTCGCCATGCTGCCCAAGAAGGAAGTTATCAAGC
>CAZMBL010000094.1:0-6126 GCA_964564605.1 uncultured Oscillospiraceae bacterium | reverse complement strand
AGGTAGCCCAGATCATCGCCGGTCAGCTCCACATGATAGGTATTGTCTTCTCCGCAAACGGCATGGGGCACGGCGGCGGAGCCCATGTTCTCCAGCAGGCCCTTCAGGAAGGTCTCGATCTTCTCTTCCACGGAGCCGGGAGCGGCAACGGGATAGCTCTTTGGCGCGGCGGGGACGGGACGGGGCTTTTCAGCCCGGGGCTTGTCCTGCCGGGGGGCGGGCTTTTCGGCGTGGGGGGCTTCCTGCTGGGGCTGGGGACGGGGTGCTTCCGGACGGGGCTCCTCCGGCTTCCGGACGGGAGCGGTCTTCGGCTTGGAGCGGGAGGCGGAGCCGAGGGCAGACTTGGGCGCCTGGGGCGCGGGGGCCTCCTCCACGGGATCGGCGGCCTGATATTTCACCAGAATTTTGGCAGGCTGTGCGCCGAAGCCCAGAAAACCGGCCTTGGGCAGCGACAGCACTTCATAGGTAATGTCATCCCGCTCCAGACCCAGCTGGGCCAGAGCGGTTTCCATGGCAAGATCAATGCTCTTGCCGGAAGTGATCAGGGTTTTTTCCATACAGTTTATTCCTCCGCAGAATGATAACGGTTCGGATCGTATGCGCGCCCCTTGCAGTTCGGCCGGTCCGCAATACCGGACAGGGGCAGCTTCTCTTCCTTCGGTTCTTCCACCAGACCCTTGCGGGCGGCGTATTCCCGGGCAGCGGCGGCTTTGGCGGCCTCATCGGCTTCCTTCTGCTTCTGCTGCAATTTCTTCTTGCTGGTGTTCGCGGTGATTCCATCGGGGTTGGCAGCCCGCTTTTCGGCGCGGATGCGCTCTTTTTCTGCCTCGATGGCTTCCTGCTCCATGGCCCGCTGGAGACGGATGGCATCCTCCGCATCGTAGATCTTGCGGTAATGCTTTGTCAGGAGCTGATCTTCCACCGTGCGCACCACACCGCCCACAAGCCAGTACAGCGACAGGCCGGCAGGTACGGAAAAGCCGAGCCACAGGCTCATCAGGGGCATCATCCACAGCATCATCTTGGTCTGCTGGGCGGACTGAGAATTCTTGGCGGTTTCCTTGTCCTGCAGGCCCTTTTCGTCGGTGATGACGGAGTTGTTGGTCTTCTGGGAGATCAGCATCTGCACCACCTGACTGGCGGCGGACAGAACGGGAATCAGGAACTCACCGATGGTGGGCCAGTTCCACACCGTCCATTTGAATACATTAAACTGGGGGATGGAACCGAGGTTGATGCCGCCAAGGAACTCGAAATTGATACCAGCCAGCGTCTCGGCACTGAGGCCGGGCACCGCGGCGGCAATCTCGGAGGCGTACTTGGAGATGGCCTGCGCGGCGACTACCTGATCATAGCCGGCGTTGCCAAACAGGGCAGGCTCCAGACCCTTGACGGTCTCGATGATTTTCTCTGCCGTCTCCAGCGACTCGCCCAGAATGTAGACGATGGGCTGGCGGATGACGGTATACAGCGGAAGCAGGATCAGCATGGGCACCAGACTCCACAGGCAGCCTCCGCAGCCCATGGTGGCACCCTCTTCCTTTTGCAGCTGCTGCAGTGCTTCGTTCTGCTTCTGCTGGTCGTTGGCGTATTTGCGCTGGATCTCCTGCATTTTCGGCTGAAGGCGGGACATTTTCATCATGCTCTTCTTGCTCTTCATGGTGATGGGCAGAAGCACCAGCTGCACGATGACGGCGAAGACGATCATGGCCACGCCATAGTTGCCCAGAAGCTCATACAAAAAGCCCAGAAGCCAACCGAAGGGCACGGTCACAATGTCGGATAACTGAAATGCCAGTAGCATTGACGTTCCTCCTACTTGTTATGGAAGTCATGGAACGGGGTCGTAATAGTCATGCCGGGAGAAGGGATTGCAGCGCAGAAATCGCCGCAGGGCCAGAAAGCCTCCCTTGACGGCCCCGTATTTGGTGATGGCCTGATAGGCATAGGCCGAACAGGTGGGGTAGTAGCGGCAGCGGGGCGGAAACGCGGGGGAAATATGCTTCTGATAGAAGCGGATCAGGTACAGAAGGAGCTTTTTCATGGCTGCTCCTTCTGGGGGCGGAGGATCCCGGCCTTCCGGGCCAGAGAAAGGTAGGCCTCGCACAGCTGCGGAAAAGACACGCTCAGGCAGCGGTGCCGGGCGACCACAACGATATCCCAGCCACACTGGAACTGTTCCTCGTGCAGGCGGTAGACCTCCCGCAGGCGGCGGCGGGCCCGGTTGCGGACCACGGCGTGTCCCAGCTTCTTGCCAGTGGTGATGCCAACCCGGTTCTGCCCCACCCGGTTGCGCCGGGCATAGAGAACCAGACAGGCGTTGGCATAGCCGCCGGTGGAATACAGTCGGCGGAAGATATGATTGAGCTTCAGGCTGGTGGAATACTTCATGGAGCCTCCTGTGCGTTTCCGGAAAAAGGGAGCGGGGCGCTCACCGCCCCGCACACAACTCCCGTTTCACCCAGTACGGGTGCTGCTTGCCACAGCGATCAGGCGGACAGAACCTGACGGCCCTTGGCGCGGCGGCGAGCCAGAACCTTGCGGCCGTTGGACGTGGCCATTCTCTGGCGGAAACCGTGAACCTTGGATCTGTGGCGACGGCTGGGCTGATAGGTACGCTTCATGTGATACACCTCCTACATATTAAGATCTTCTATATGCTCGACAGTCAAATGCATTGACCGCAGCAAAACAATATCAGACACCCCATTCGGGGGCATTCTGTGGTATTATAACCGAAAAACGCAATCAGGTCAATAACTTTTTTCCATTTTTCCGTTGTTCACAGAAAAGTTGTTTACTTTCCCGTGGGGAAATGGTACAATAGTCCCGAAAACCCGGCACAGGAGGCACACCATGCGGCAATTTTTTCTGGAACTGAAGAGCTTCTGGCGCAAGGGCGACCTTGTGCTGCTGCTGCTTTGCGTGATTACCTCCGCCTTCGGCTGCCTGATGGTGGCCAGTACCAAAAACTACGATGGCGCGCTGCGCTATGTGGTCATTCAGGTGGCGGCCGTGGTGCTGGGAATTTTCCTTTATGTGATCGTGTCGTCGGTCAATGCCGACTTTATTTCCGAGCATCGGGTATGGCTGGTGGTGTTCAACACAGTGCTGCTGAGCCTGCTGCGCTCCCCCTGGGCCACGGACCATGGCTCCAACAACTGGTCATGGGTTGCTTTCCCCTTCCTGCCCTTTGATATTCAGCCGGCAGAATTCTGTAAGATCACCTTCGTGGTCATTCTCGCCTCCGTGATGGCAGCGCACCAGAACCGGCCGTCCCACATTACCTCCGTGATGCATATGGTACTGCATCTGGCGCTGGTGGCTGGGTTGAATCTGCTGCTTTCCCAGGATTTTGGCGTGTCCATGATTTTCGTGGTCACCTTTGCCATCATGGCCTTCGCCGGCGGCGTTCACTGGGGCTGGTTCGCACTGGCCGGCGGCGGTGTGGCCGCAGTGGCCCCCCTGATCTGGACCCGGCTGACCACCCGACAGAAGAACCGTCTGCTGGTTCTGGTGGATCCCACGGTGGATCCGCTGGGTCTGAACGAACGCTATCACGCCGTGCGGGCCCAGATGTCTCTGACCGCCGGCGGCCTGACAGGGCAGGGCCTGTTCAACGGAAACCGTACTCAGACGGGCGCGCTGTTTGCCCAGCATACGGACTTTATTTTCGCCGCCATTGGGGAGGAAATGGGTCTTCTGGGCTGCCTGCTTGTGCTGACGCTGCTGGGTGCCATCATTTTCCGCTGCATTCAGGTGGGAAACCGCTCTCAGGACTACTATCGCCGGGTGCTGTGCTACGGCGTGGCCTCGGTGCTGATTTTCCAGACGCTGATCAATGTGGGCATGTGCATCGGCATTGCGCCCATCGTCGGTCTGACACTGCCCTTTATCAGCTACGGCGGCAGCTCCGTGGCCTCCCTGTTTGCCATGATGGGGCTGGTATCCGGTGTCCATGCCCGCCCCGCACCCCAGAGCCATGAGCGTTATATTCATCCGCCGCTGTATACCCTGCGCTGAGAATTGTTATGAAGGAGAATTCCATGAAAAAGGCTTTGCTCAAGGCCCTGTGGATCGGCATGTATATTCTGTGCTGTGTACTGGGCTTTCTCAATACAGACGACAGCTTCAGCCTTGCGCTGATGGCGGTTATGGGACTGCTGTTCTTTGTGCCGCCGGTGTGGCTGCTGGTGCTGGCCCGGCTGGAAGGGGACGAGCCGCTGCTGCGGCTGCTGCGGCGTGTCAGCGCCGGGGTCCTCGGTGCGACCACGGTGCTGCTGGTGGCTAATTTCCTGTCCGTGCTGGCCAGTACGGAGACGGCGGGTACGGTACTGCATATTCTGCTGGCGCTGGTGTCCGTGCCAATGCTGTGCAGTGGAAGCTGGGTTCTGTCCCTGTTTTTGTGGGCCTGTTTGCTGTTTGCCAGTCGTTCCGGCCGGAAAAAGGGGGTCTAAATAACGCCTTTTGGCGTTCTACCGGGCACTCTACTGGCAGTAGAGTGCTGTTTTCTACCGCCGATAGAGCCTGAAACCCCGGCGGGAGGGTGACTTTTACCCGGCGGCATCATATAATTAACGGAGAAAGTTAGCTTAGAAGCATTACAATTAAGGAGTTGCCATATGCCCAATTATCAGATTATTACGGATTCCGCCTGCGACCTGCCGGTGCAGAAGCTGGAAGAATACGATGTCAAAAGCGCCCATCTTTCCCTGTTGTTCCGGGGGCAGACCCTTCCAGATTCCGTGTCGGATGATATTGTCGAGATGTATCAGGCCCTGCGCCACGGGGAAGAGGCCAAAACCTCTGCCGTCAATCCAGAGGGGTGGATTACTGTGATGGAGCCTGCGCTGGAAGCGGGGCAGGATGTGCTGGCGCTATGCTTCTCTTCCGGCCTCAGCACCACCTACCAGTCCGCCGTCATCGCCGCGCAGGAACTGTGCGAGCGCTATCCTCAGCGGCAGATCCATGTGGTGGACACCCTGTGTGCCTCGCTGGGGCAGGGGCTTCTGGTGCATCATGCCTGCCGGATGCGCGATGCCGGCATGACCCTGGCGGAGCTGACCGACTGGGTGGAGACCCACAAGTTGAATTTGTGCCACTGGTTCACGGTGGATGATCTGATGTATCTCAAGCGTGGCGGCCGCATTGGTGCGGCCACGGCAATTCTGGGCACCATGCTGGGCATTAAGCCGGTGATGCACATGGATGACACGGGCCATCTGGTCAGCGTCAGCAAGGCTCGGGGACGCAAGGCGTCCATTCAGGCCATCGTGGAGCAAATGCAGAAACTTGGCCTGCCCGGTGAGAACCGGACGGTGTTCATCTGCCATGGTGACAGTCTGGACGATGCCCGCTATATGGAACGGCTGCTGCGGGAGCGGCTTGGCGTGGAGGAAGTGTTTATCGGCTATACCGGTGCGGTGATCGGCTCCCACTCCGGCCCCGGCACCCTGTCCCTGTTCTTCCTCGGCGAACACAGATAAATAAAAGCAACACGGCACTTCTCATCACCCCAGCGGTGATGAAAAGAAGTGCCGTGTTTTTATGACCCCATGCCTTCCCCAAAGGGGCAATGTCATTAACTTAAGGATTATCCTATTCGCTTGGAGTTGGTTGGGAGTTTCATGGCTTTGTGTCTTTTTCTGCGTTCTTCGGAGCGATTTGGGTGCACAGGGACTACGGCTTTCATCAGACGGGTGGCCATTGTGGCGGGGAGTCGTTCCCGTTTGTAGTTAGAAGTCGTTGCAAGCATTTCCACGACCGTCCGCTTCAATTCCGTTATGGTCATGGTGATATTCATTTTATATTTGGATAGGTTTTCCGGATTCGCGTGCGCCGCTTTGCAAGGACACATTTTTGCTTTTTTACGTCCAACCGGGAGATTGCGAGCCGGTGACATCGGTCACCGGCTCGCAACAAAAGCGTGATTTTGGAAAGCGGCTTACACCAGTGCGGCGGTGATGATGGCCATTTTATAGACCTCGTCTGCGTTGCAGCCGCGGGACAGGTCGTTGATGGGGGCGTTCAGGCCTTGCAGGATGGGGCCGTAAGCCTCATACCCGCCCAGACGCTGGGCGATCTTATAGCCGATATTGCCGGCCTCGATGCAGGGGAAGATGAAGG
>CAZMBL010000093.1:0-6143 GCA_964564605.1 uncultured Oscillospiraceae bacterium | reverse complement strand
TGTTGGAGTCGAAGCCGTCGATCTCCCCAAGCAGCTGGTTCAATGTCTGGTCATTGTAGCCCAGCCGCCCGTCCCGGGAGTGACCCACGGCATCGATCTCATCGATGAAGACGATGCACGGGGCGACCTTCGCGGCCTGCTGGAAGAGGTTTCGCACCCGGCTGGCGCCGACACCCACAAACATTTCCTCAAAATCGGAGCCGGAAATGGAGAAGAAGGGCACGTTGGCCTCTCCCGCCACAGCCTTGGCCAGCAGGGTCTTGCCGGTGCCGGGGGAGCCGACCAGCAGCGCGCCCTTGGGCAGCTTGGCACCGATTTCCGTGTATTTCTGGGGATTGTGGAGGAAATCGATGATCTCCTGCAGGCTTTCCTTGGCCTCGTCCTGTCCGGCGACATCCTGGAAGGTCACGCCGGTCTGCTTTTCCATGTAGACCTTGGCGCTGGACTTGCCCATGCTGCCCATGCCGCCATCGGCGCTCATGCGGCGGGTGATCAGGTTCATTACAAGGAACAGTCCACCGATCATCACGGCATAGGACAGGATCATCATGATCAGGGAGTTGTCCTCCACGATCTTCTCACTGCCCACCACGCCCATTTCGTGCAGCTGCTCCAGAAGGGCCATGTGATCTCCGGCGGGCAGACCGGTGTAGCAGGCCTGCTGCTCTCTGGCCGGCTTGGCCGCCTCGGTTTTGGTCATGTAAACGATGCGATCTGTGCGCAGCTGCACCTCGGCCAGATTGTCATTTTCCATAGCCTCCAGAAAATCGGAAAAGGTTGTCTCCCGATACTGGCTCTTTGTCACGGAGTCATAGACCCAGGAGAAAATCAGCACCAGCGCCAGCGTAACCACCAGCGCGATCAGCTTCTGATTGCGCGGCCGACGGTCGTCGCCCTTGCTGTTCGGATTGTTATCCCGGGAATCTCTTCGATTCGGTTCCATAACGTGTCCATCCTTCTTTGCATTTCATTCTGATGCACATCATATCATACTTTTCCGCAATGGGCAATCGCACATGCGGGGAAAACGCGTAAATTTTCTGTTAATTTCCAGCAATTTCTTCCATTGTGCAGCAAGTTTCCAACCATCCGCCAACCCGGAAGGACGGGGGGATTGCCACACCGAACCAGGCGGTCATTGCGAGGAGGCGTAGCCGACGTGGCAATCCCCCAAAAGCATGGTGTCATTGCGAACCAGTGTGCGCACTGGTTCGCAGTGACATATGTCTTTTGAGCCCGCTGCCTTCCCCTTTGGGGAAGGTGCCCGGCGGCACGCCGGGTCGGAAGAGGTGCTTCCCGAAGGGAAGGGTCACCGAAGGTGACAATGCCTCGGCACCCGGTTCTTACCGTATGGGGTGACACACCGGCTGCCCCTGTGCGTTGGTTGTCCACGGCGGGGGGTGTTGGAAAAGTTTGAAATTGTGGTTAGCGGCGGCTAACTTGCTGAATTTGGTGGCTTTGGAATTTTGTTTTCGTGGGGCGGGGTTTTATTTTTCACAAACTTCCTGTTGCATTTCCGGGAAAGCGCTGTTATAATGGTATTCGGTAAAAAATGGGCGAAAAAGCATTTCGCCCACAGCTGGTGCCCCCGCGATTTGACTGCGCGCGGCATCCAAATTCAATCAAGAGGAGTGTAATCCATGTGCTGCTGCAATCATGAGAGTGTGGACCTGTCCCTGCTGAAGCCCGTGCTGGATCAGTACGCCGATGTCAAGGGCGGCCTCATTTCCATCCTGCAAAAAACCCAGGAGATCTACGGCTATGTGCCCATCGACGCGGTGTACCACATCGCGGAGCGCACGGGTCTGACCCCCGCCAAGATCATGGGCGTTGCCACCTTCTATTCCCAGTTCCGCTTCACGGCGGTGGGCAAATACCTGATCATGGTATGTAAGGGCACCGCCTGCTATGTCAACGGCGCGGAGCGGATCATCGAGGCCGTCTCCGAAGAGCTGGGCATTGGCAACAACGAGACCACCGCCGACGGGCTGTTCAGCTTGAGCATCGTCTCCTGCCTCGGCTGCTGCTCGCTGGCCCCGGTGATGATGATCAACGAGGACACCTACGGCTCCCTGACCCCGGACAAGGTCAGAACCATCCTGCGGGATATTCGGAAAAAGGAGGGCATGTAAATGAACGCCAGAATTATTGTTGGCGAAGGCTCCTGCGGTCTGGCCGCCGGTGCCGGTGCGGTATATACCGCGCTGGAGCAGCGGCTGCAGGGCAGCGCCGCCGCGAAGCTGGGCATCACCGGCTGTATCGGCATCTGCTATCTGGAACCCATCGTGGACGTTTACGCTCCGGACGGCACCCTCTACCGCTGCGTCAAGGTTCGCCCCGAGCAGGCGGACACCATCGTTTCCGCTGTGGAGCAGGGGGACTATTCCCTGCTGGGCGATCTGGTCATTTCCGAGGATGACGCCCAGTTCCTGTCCAAGCAGACCCGCATTGCCCTGCGGCACTGCGGCATCATCGATCCCGAGGATATCGACGATTACATGGCCGGAGACGGCTATCAGGCTCTGAAAAAAGTACTTAGCTCCATGACCCCCGAGCAGGTCATCGAGGAAATCAAGATCTCCGGTCTGGGCGGCCGTGGCGGCGCCGGCTTCCCCACATGGTTCAAGTGGAATGCTGCCCGTCAGTCCGAGGGTGAGGAAAAATACCTGATCTGCAACGCCGACGAGGGCGACCCCGGCGCGTTCATGGACCGGGCCGTCATCGAGTCCGACCCCCACAGCCTGATCGAGGGTATGCTCATTGGCGCTTACGCCATCGGTGCGAAGGAAGCCATTGTCTATGTCCGTGCGGAGTATCCGCTGGCCATCGTCCGGCTGCAGAACGCCATCCGGCAGGCGGAGGAGCGGGGCATTCTGGGTGAAAATATTCTGGGCTCCGGATTCAGCTGCAAAATGCGCATTAAGGCCGGCGCCGGTGCCTTTGTCTGCGGCGAAGAGACTGCACTGATCGAATCGCTGGAAGGCTCCCGTGGCATGCCCCGGCTGAAGCCCCCCTTCCCGGCACAGGCCGGTTACTGGCTGAAGCCCTCCAATATCAACAATGTGGAGACATTCGCCAACATTGCATGGATCATCAACAACGGCGGTGCCGCTTTCTCCGCCATGGGCACCGAAAATTCCAAGGGCACCAAGGTCTTTGCCGTCACCGGCAAGGTTCGCCGCTCCGGTCTGGTGGAGATCCCCATGGGTAAGACCCTGCGGGACGTGATTTTCGGCATCGCCGGCGGCATCCGGGATGGCCACGAGTTTAAGGCTGTGCAGATGGGCGGTCCCTCCGGCGGCTGCATCCCGGCACACCTGCTGGATACCGTGATCGACTACCGCGCCCTGGGCGCCACCGGTGCCATCATGGGCTCCGGCGGTATGGTGGTCATGGATGAGACCACCTGCATGGTGGGCATTGCCAAGTTCTTCCTGGAGTTCACCACCCGGGAATCCTGCGGCAAATGCGTCCACTGCCGTATCGGCACCAAGCGCCTGAGTGAGATCCTCAACCGGATCGTCAACGGGCAGGGCCGTGAGGGCGATATCGAGCTGCTGGAGGAGCTGTGCGTCACCATTAAGGACGGCGCGCTGTGCGGCCTCGGCCAGACTGCCCCCAACCCGGTGCTGACCACCATCCGCTACTTCCGCAATGAGTACGAAGCCCACATCCGGGACAAGAAGTGCCCGGCCAAGGAGTGCCCGGCGCTGCTGACCTACTCCATCGATCCGGAAAAGTGCGTTGGCTGCTCCCTCTGCTCCAAGAAGTGCCCCGTGGGTGCCATCTCCGGCGAACTGAAGAAGACCTACGCCATCGACCCCAATGTGTGCATCCGCTGCGGCCAGTGCATCCACACCTGCCGCAAGGGCGCCGTGGTGGTGGAATAAGGAGGACCTGAAGATGAGTGAAATCAAAATTACGATCAACGGCGTGGAATGTGTCGGCCAGAAGGGCCAGACCATTCTGGAAATCGCCCAGCATAACGGCATTTTCATCCCCACGCTGTGCCATCTGGCCGAGGTGAAGCACTACGGTGCCTGCGGCGTCTGCGTGGTGGAGGGCAAGAACATGCCCAAGCTGATGCGCGCCTGCTCTACGCTGGCCTCCGATGGCATGGATATCAATACCGAGTCCGCCCGTGTTGTGCAGGCCCGCAAAATCGCGCTGGAGCTGCTGATGAGCGACCATGACGGCGACTGCAAGGGCCCCTGCTCCCTCAGCTGCCCCGCCCACACCGATGTGCAGGGCTATGTCAAGCAGATCGCCCTGGGCAACGATTCCGGTGCCGTGGAGATCATCAAGCAGAAGATCCCCCTGCCCGCCTCCATCGGCCGTGTCTGCCCCCACCCCTGTGAGGACAAGTGCCGCCGGGGTCTGGTGGAGCAGCCCCTGTCCATTGCCTACCTGAAGGCCTTTGCCGCGGATAACGACCGCAACAGTCCCAACCCCTATCGTCCGGAGCAGGCTCCGACCACCGGCAAGCGGGTGGCCATCGTCGGCGGCGGCCCCGCCGGTCTGAGCGCTGCCTATCAGCTGGCCGTGAAGGGTCACGGCGTGACCGTGCTGGATATGATGCCCGAAATGGGCGGTATGCTGCGCTACGGCATTCCCGAATATCGCCTGCCCAAGGCTGTGTTGGCCGCTGAGGTGGCCTCCATTGCTGCGCTGGGCGTGGAAATGAAGAACAATGTCAAAGTCGGCACCGACGTGACGCTGGAGTCCCTGCGCCGGGAATATGACGCGGTTCTGGTGGCCGTGGGCGCATGGAAGTCCACCACCATCGGCTGCGAGGGCGACAGCCTGCGCGGCGTTGTGGGCGGCATTGACATGCTGCGGGAAGTCAATCTGGGCAACCGGCCCGACCTTGGCCGGAACGTGGCCGTGGTCGGCGGCGGCAATGTGGCCATGGATGCCTGCCGTACCGCCGTCCGTCTGGGCGCGGAGCATGTGTATGTCATCTACCGCCGTACCCGTGCCGAGGCTCCGGCGGAGGATCTGGAGATCGAAGAGGCACTGGAAGAGGGCGTGACCTTCAAGTGGCTGACCAACCCTGCCGAGATCATCGGAGAGGACGGCAAGGTCACCCGGATCAAGCTGCAGGTCATGGAGCTGGGTGAGCCCGATGCTTCCGGCCGCCGCAGCCCGGTGCCGGTGGAAGGCAAGTTCGAAATTCTGGATGTGGATACCGTCATTTCCGCCATCGGTCAGCGCTGCGCGCTGGATGGCTTTGAGGAGCTGACCAAGACCCGCAAGGGCACCATCGAGGCCAGCGAGAACAACGGCGCGACCAATCTGGAGGGCGTGTTCGCCGGGGGTGATGCCACCAACCGTGGCCCCAGCATTGCGGTACGCGCCATCGGAGAGGCCAACGATGCCGCCACGGCCATCGATGCCTACCTCAGCGGCCGGGATACCACCATCCGTGTCCCCTTCTACTCCCAGCGGAACGTGACCGCCGCGGATCTGGCCGACCGGGAGAAGCTGCCCAGAGCGGAAATGTCCTGCAAGGATCCCACCGTGCGCCGCGGCAGCTTTGATGCCGTGATCAATGGCTTTACCGATGAGCAGGCCCGTGCCGAGGCAAAGCGCTGCCTGGAGTGCGGCTGTCACGATTTCAGCAACTGCAAGCTGGTGCATCACGCCAACCTGTATGAGATCCATCCCGAGCGGTTCGCCGGTGACAAGCGCCACCATGGCAGCGAAACGAAGCTGGTGAGCATCGAGCGGGACGAAGGCAAGTGCATCCTGTGCGGCCTGTGTGTGCGGGTGTGCGAGGAAGTGGCCGGCGAGGGCCTGCTGGGCCTCGTGGGTCGTGGCTTCGGCACTGTGATAAAGCCCGAATTCCGGGACAGCGGGAAGATCGCCAAATGCGCCACCTGCCACAAGTGCGCCAATGCCTGCCCCACCGGCGCCCTGAAAATTCTCAAGTAAATCCCCCCAAAAACAAAGGGACTGATGCGAAAACGCATCAGTCCCTTTTTGTTCCCGGTTATGGGAAGAGAAAAGTGAAGAGAGAAAAGAAGCGGTGTTTTGCTTCGCAAAGCGATTGAAAATAGCGAGGGTGAAGCGGGGTGCAGCTCTATCCGGGGGATTGCCACACCAGTGTGCGCACTGGTTCGCAATGACATATGTCTTTTGAG
>CAZMBL010000092.1:0-6165 GCA_964564605.1 uncultured Oscillospiraceae bacterium | reverse complement strand
ACCTCTATCCGTGGGATTGCCGAGCCAGTGACATCGGTCACTGGCTCGCAATGACCGAGTAATTTTGGAAATTGCCACGTCGGCTGCGCCTCCTCGCAATGACATGCAAATATTTACGGGGCGGCAAAATGCCGCCCCGGGTTATTAGGTTTCCTGCTGGGGATTGAGGTGCTGCAGCCGGTGGTAGGTTTCGTGGTGGGTGCGGTCGATTTGCAGGGGGGTGATGGAGATCCGGTGATGCACCAGCACTGCGTCGGTGTCCAGAAGATCGGTTCCGCTTTCCTGGAAGATATCGATGCCGTGGGGCATATACAGATCGTTTCCGATATCCTCGAACCGGTCGGAATAATAGGGCCCACCCTGCCGGGTGATGCGGAAGCCCGCCGGGTTGCTGGGGATATTGATATTATACAGCGGGCAGATATCGAGCAGCTTGTGACCCGTCACATAGTCATACACCTCGTCCAGATGGGACAGGGCCTGCTCATAATAATCCGGGGAGGTGGACAGGGCGATGGCCGGAAGCCCCAGGGCGCGTGCCTCGAAAATGGCCGCCACGGTGCCGGAATAGATGATATCCTGCCCCACGTTCAGCCCCCGGTTGATGCCGGAGATCACCAGATCGAACTTTTCCTTCAACCCCAGCACGGCAAAACGGACGCAGTCGGCGGGGGTGGAGTCCAGCGCGTAGGCGGTGATGTCCGGCGCAAGCTCCACCCGGCGTACCTCGAAGGGACGGTGGATCTCGATGCCGTGGCTTTTGCCGCTCTGCTCCACCTTGGGCGCGATCACCATTACCTCGCCCAGACGGCTGGCCCACCGGGCCAGCGGCAGCAGACCGGCCGCGCCGATGCCGTCATCATTGGTTATCAGAATTTTCATAGCCAGTCCTCGTGTGTCTGTTTATAGTCCCGGATCAGCGCGTCCGCCTCCCGCAGCAGGGGGCGCATTTCCCGGCGGCTGTGGAGCGTGGCCCCGCAGGCGCAGGCATGGCCGCCGCCCCGGTAGTGCTCCGCCACGGTATTGATGGTGGCAAAACGGGAGCGCAGGCGCACCCGGATGGTGTCCGCTTCATCGCAATTGTCGATGAAGGCGATCCAGCACAGGCAGCCCCGCAGGGAGTCCATGAAGCCAACGCAGGAGCTGGCGGTCTCCGCGGTCAGCCGGAATTTTTCCTGCGCCGCCCGGTCGATATGGACATAGGCCACGCCGTTTTCCGTGATCTTCATTTTCCGGTAGACGTAAGCCTTAAATTTCAGCTCTTGCGGATCATGCAGGTTCAGCCGGGCGAAAAGCAGATCGGTATCGAAGCCCACATCCAGCAGCAGCCCCGCACAGCGCATGGTGTCGCCGCCGGTGGAAGAATACTGGAACCGGCCGGAGTCCGTGACCATGCCGGTGTACAGGCACATGGCGGCGTGGGAGTCGATTTTCAGCGTATCCCGGAAGGTGGCGTAAAAATGGGCCACCATTTCGCAGACGGAGGAGCGTTCCTCCTCCACCCAGTTGATGGTGCCGTAATCCTCCACGGGGATGTGGTGGTCGATTTTGATCACTTCCCGGCAGAGGGAGAATTTCGGATTGGATATCCGCGCCGTGGTGGCGGTGTCCAGCACGATGGCCAGCGCCTCCCGATAGAGCGCCTCCGGCACCTCCGGCTCATCGTCCCCGAGGAAGGCAAGATAATCGGAATGGTCATCGTTGATCAGGTGGATCTGCTTTTCCGGAAAACTCAGGCGCAGAATCTGCTGCAGGCCCTTGGTGGAGCCTTTGGCATCGCCGTCCGGACGGAAATGGCGGAAGAGCATGATCCGGTCGTATGAGCGGATCTTATTCAAAATTTCCTGCATGGTTTCAATGTTCATGATGGTTCTCCTGTCAGTTCGTCAAGATCCCGGAGCATGGCCATGGCCTGCTCCCGGTCGGCCACGCAGGCCCCGCTGGCCTTGGCATGACCGCCGCCGCCATACCGGACGGCGATGGGGTTGATATTATAGCGGCTGGAGCGCAGCTCGCACAGCACCCCCTGCTCTGTTTCCGTGAAATTCACCCACACGTCCACACCCCGGATTTCCGCCATGGTGCTGACCATGCCCCGGGAGATGGTGAACGAATCGGCGCCGCTGGCGGCCAGTTCCTCCCGGGTGGTGTAGATGTAGGCCACGTTCGCCGGGGTGAAGCGGATTTTCATTACATACCGGGCCCGCAGCAGGATCCGGGAAAAATCATCGGCATAGAGATTGCGGTAGATTTCGTTGGTGTCGATCTTCTGGCGCAGCAGCCACGCCGCCAGCTCATGGGTGCGGGAGGTGGTGGCATCATAGCGGAACCGGCCGGAATCCGTGACCATGCCGGTGTACAGCGCCTGAGCCGCCGGGAGGGTCAGCTCCAGACCGCTCTCGATGGCGAAGGCCGTCACCAGACCGCAGCAGCTTTCAAAGGAGGTGTCCGTCACCTCGATGGCCGCGATCTGCTGGACAAAAATGTGGTGATCCAGGCGCACGGTCTGCCGGGCCAGCGTGTAGCGCCCGTCGCTGATCAGGCCGGGGGCAGAGGTATCAAGAATGATGGACAGCGCGCCGGAAAATGCCTCGTCCGGCACCGTGTCCATGGTGCTGTCGTCCATGAAGGCGTAGCGCCCCGCCCCGTCTCCCACGCACAGCACCTGCTTGCCGGGGAAATTGTGCAAAATCAAGTGCTTGAGTCCGATCTGGCTGCCGAGGGCATCGCCATCGGGGTTGGAGTGGCGGTGGAGGATGATCCGGTCATAGTCCCGGATTGCCTGTAAAACTGCTTCAAACATCCAAATAATTCTCCGTTTCAGTCAAAATAACCAAGGTACTCCACTTTGTAGGGGCTGTTGGGGAAGAGATAATGGTGCAAATCGATGAAATAATCATCGGTCATGCTGGCAATATAGTCCACCACGATCTGGTTGGGCTCGTCGCCGCCGTAGGGCACCTCGTTGTGGCGGCGCATGGCGTTGACATAGTCGATGTGGTGGGTGAAAATGGGGCTGCGGCGGTGGCCGCGACGCAGATCCTCCAGCACCTGATCGTAAATTTCGCCCATCATGGGCTTGATGGAACGATCGAGCTTGGTCTGCTCCGCCGCGTTCTGGTAAATTTTGGCATAATTGTCGATTTTGGCAGCCTCCAGCGCGGCGAAATGGCTGTCGTCCAGCTTGATATAGGGCATCCCATAGCTGTTTTCGATGATGTTGACCATGAGATTGTGGATGATTTCGGAGTTGACGGTGCCGATCTGGCGGCTGGTAAACTCCTGCTCGCTGATCATGTTGATGCGCTGGGCATCCTGCCGATCTTTGCCGAGGTAGGCAATGATGTCGGAAATGCGCACCACGCAGCCCTCCAGCGTGGACGGCTGGAGCCGGTTGGCGCTGACTCTGCTGCGGTAGCACTGTTCGATCATTTCGTCAAATTCCGCGAAATCATCGATGGGCATTGGGTGATATTCCGACATTTCGATCTCCCCATTGTGGCCGCCGATGCCCGTGAGAGTTTGCAGGGTCAAATTCAGGGGGAACACCTGATCCAGTACCCGCACGGAGTGAATGTTGTGGCTGAAATGCCGGCCGGCGTGGCTGGAATACAGCTCATCGAGAAACACCTCCCCGGCGTGGGCGAAGGGGGTGTGGCCGATGTCATGGCCGAGGGCGATGGCCTCGATCAGATCCAGATTCAGATTCAGCGCCCGGCCAATGGTGCGGGCAATGCGGGACACCAGCTGCACATGCAGACTGCGGCGGGTGATGTCATCGTTTTTCATCAGGGAAAAAACCTGGGTTTTGTCGCTGTAGCGATTGTAATAGGGGCAATGCATGATCTTGTCTACATCCTTGATAAAGGATGGCCGCCACACGGTGGGACGATCCGTTTCCAGATCCCGGCGGCGCAGTGCCATGTCATCCCCGCACGCGACCCGGGGGGCGGTGCCACAGCGCAGATCGCGCTCCATACGGGCGGACAGCTCGTCAGACAGTTCTTCAAATTTCGACATGGTAAGCACCTCACTTTTACCTGATTTTTTGCCGTACAGATTATTATACAATAAAACCCCGCCTTTGGCAAGCATTTTCACAACCCGAGCCATGAAATGTGAAGTAGTACATTAAATGCAGAAAAAGGTTTCCCGCCTTTTTCTGCATTTTCAATTTGCGCAATTTATTATACCTTATCCAGTGAACTTCGGTCTTTCTGAGCATACCCAGCTCGTCAAACTCACAAACCTTAGTATAGGTCTTAAGTTCGGTTGTCAAAGTATCCAATGTTGCTTTCTTGATTACTTAAATTAGCCGATGTTTCTTTCGATACATCGGCTAATTTTATGATAATTTAGTATATGATTTACCTATGTGAAGTTTGTTTCCACCCAGCCAATCAGACATTCTTTGCCTTCTTCAAATGATAATAACGTCATTTCGTTTGTTTGCAATTCTACTATCGGTAATTTTTGCCCATTATAGAAATGAAACGGCACCGTGGTAAATTCTATTTGTTCTCCAACTGACAGTTCTAAAACTTGTGTCGAATAAATATAGTAATCGCAAATTTCATCTTCATAATTGATGTAGTTTTTCAAGTCTTCGCATCGAATTTCAACGCTATTTGCATCACATTCGACGACTTCGCCAATCAAGGATACATAATTCTGATTATCGGAATATTTTTCTATCATTTTATTGGCTAATTTTTGATTCGAAAGATTACAACCAGATAAAAAACAATCAGTAACGCAAGTAAAATTCCAATCTTTTTCATTCGACAAACTCCTTTTTTAGTATTCTCCAGGCAAGAAAAAATAGCCAAATATTCCAAGCAATGACGAAGCGGCTAAATACGCAATTCTGTTTGTGATTTTGTTGTTTTGTTGGCATTTTAATAAGTCTATTAGTTCAAATAATTGCCTACACAACCATATTGGAGATTGTGTGTTATAAATTGTTTGTTATAAAAATATTAACTACCTCAAACAAAAGATATAAATATTTTTTGTCGTCATCATCATAGCTTTTGATGTTTAATTGCGTTAAGAATTTGGCAAAGTTTTTCAACTCATCTTGAACATACTCATTACTTGCCTTTCTATTTTTTAAGAGCATATCACACAAATCGAAGTCAACGTGCTCAATGTATAATATATTATCAGTGTCATCACATTTATAGGTTAACGGAATTCTAGTTTGTAAGAATTCATTTATAACTATCTTTTCATCATTTGAAAGCATTAAGACTCCCTCCTGTTAAATATACCAAAAAGATCTGATCAATCCATCAATATTAAAAATGCCACCAGGTGCACCTGCGATTTTTACAACTCCTTGCCTTAAAATCGTTCCAGACGAGGAATTGTTTGCGAAAAATTGGGATGCTTGTTTTGAGTAATTCACAATATTTTTTGCAACTGACTTCTGTCCTTCTTTGATAACATGTTTTCCGTAATGTTCAACCATTTGTTTATATGCCGTTTTGTTACCAGTATTTGCCCACATTCTAGAAGCGTTATAAACTTGCACGCCACTGCTGATTGCCCCTGTAATTCCACCGATTACTGCTCCGGACATAAAGCCATTGGCTGCCCCCTCAGCAAATCCAGCTTCAAAGCCATCACCATCAATTGCGGAAGAAATACCGTTTATTGTTCCGTTAACTATCGCTCCGGAAACAGCACCTACCACCGCACCTTTCAAGGCTTCTGCAAGAACAAATCCAGCAACTCCTCCAGCTGCGCCTCCAGTAGCTACCGTTGCAATTGTAAGTCCAGCAATAACCGCTCCGCCAATTACCCATTTTGCCCATTTAGGCATGTGCCCGCTTGGATCCGCATAGTTAATCGGATCATTCCCACAGTATGCATACAGGTTCAAGCCATTGACGTTTTCAGGCTCCAGATACTGGGCAGAGTCAGGGCTAATGAATCTACAAAATTCAGGGCTATAATATCTTGCGTTGCAATAGAAAAACTCGGTTTCGGCATCGAAGTAATAACCCTTATATCGGAAAGAGTTGATCACGCCAATAGTGGTAGCCTTGGAGCCGGTGATCGCCTTACACTCACCATAAGCAGTATAATTATAGTGGACAACTGCGTTGCCGTTTGCATCTACAATACCCAGAATGTTCTGAAGGGTATCTCTGATATAGA
>CAZMBL010000091.1:0-6359 GCA_964564605.1 uncultured Oscillospiraceae bacterium | reverse complement strand
CTCAAAAGACATATGTCATTGCGAACCAGTGCGCACACTGGTGTGGCAATCCCCCCGTCCTTCCGGGCTGTCGGAAAAACAGGCATTGTACGTCTATCCGGGGCTGATGCATTGCCTGTTTTGCGATGAAAGTGGCGGTGTTGCGAAGGGGGTGGTTGGTTTTTGAGGGTGTTTGTGCTATAATGGTGGCAAAGGGAGAAAGGATGGTGGATGTATGGCAATGACGCAATGGGATCTTGCGCGGGCCGCGGTTGGGCAGGCGCATCTGAAAATTCTTCTGTGCGATGACGACCCCGTGTTTCTGGAAGCGTTGCGCGGGCAGATCGAAGGCATTTTCCGGCGGCTGAACCGAAAAGCGGAATTTTTCCTCTTTTCAGTGCCGTCCACCCTTCCGGCGGAGCAGATGGTGCAGTGTGATATGGCCTTTCTGGATATCGACTTCGATGACGGGGCGCAAAACGGCCTCGACATTGCCACGCGGCTTCGTCGGATGAATGGGCAGGTCATGATTTTCTTTGTGACAAATTTCATCGAATACGCTCCGGCGGGGTATGAGGTGCGGGCCTTCCGGTACATTCTAAAGCGGGATACCCCGCAGGTGCTGGAGCGCTATATTTTGCAGGCGATGGAGGAGCTGGCCCAGGCGCAGGAGTATTTGCGCCTGCAAAGCCGGGACGAAGAGGTATCGATCCCGCTGGAGCAGATCCGCTATCTGGAAGTGATGGATCACAGTGTCAGCATTTACGCGGAGGCGGAGACCTGCACCCTGAACGCGCCCCTCTCCGCGCTGGAAGAACGGCTGGGCAGCCACGGATTTCTGCGTGTGCACAAAAGCTTTCTGGTAAACATGTCCTATATCCGCAAATTCCGCAGTCGGGAATGCCTTCTGGACGATGGGACCGCCCTGCCGGTCAGCGAAAAGAACTACGCCGGTCAGAAGCAGAAATACCTGCTATGGAAGGGCTTGAAATGACGCGGGCGCTGCTGGTTCCGCTGTGGGCTGCGGCGCAGCTGTGGTTTGTGCGGCTGTTTTTCGCATCTTTTTTGGAAACCCGGTGCCGCAAAGAACAGACGCGCCGGATAACGGTTATCGGCTGGCTTCCGGTGACCGCCGTTGGGATACTCGGTGCGGAGGGAATTTCCGGATATTTGGTGCTTCTGCTGGCGGCGGCGCTGATCCTTCTGGTGGTACACGGGGAGTATGGTGTCCGGGGGCTGTGCCTGATGATCTTTGCGTTGATCATTCCGGCGGCGCTGGACGCGGCGGTGTTTAACCTGATCGAGCCCCTCAGCGGCCTGCCACATGTGCTGGCCACGGCAGGGGGAAAGATGCTGCCGCTGGCTTTGATGCTGGCGCTGCGGTGTCTGCGGCTGCTTCCGGCCAAAGAGGAGAAGCCGAATGCGGATCCCGACGGGCTGATGCTGCGCCAGTACATGCAAATGCAGCAGGAAAGCATGACGGCACTGGAACAGAGCTACCGGATGCAGCGAAAAAGCGCCCACGAATTTGAGCATCATATGCAGGTGCTGCGCGACCTGCTGGCGCAGGCGCAGGTGGATGCGGCCCGGGAGCATCTGGATCGACTGAAAAAGAACCGCTCTATTCGGCTGCTGTATGTCAACTCCCGGCATCCGGTGGTGGATGTGATCCTCAACCAGAAGTATCAGACGGCACTGGAAAACGATATCAGGATGCAGATACAGGTCAACGACCTGTCGGCACTGCAAATTCCCTCGGATGCCCTGACGGTGGTGCTGACAAATCTGCTGGACAATGCCATTGAAGCCTGCCGCCGTCTGGACGGCTATCGGGAGATTATTTGCAGCATTCTATATGAAGAAGGACTGTACATATCCATTCGCAACACCTCTGACCCGGTGCAAATTCTCAACGGGAAAATCCCCACCTCCAAGGGGGACTCCCTGCGCCACGGCTTCGGCCTGCAGAGCGTTGGCTATGTGCTGGAGGAATTGGATGCGGAATACACCTTCGGCTATGAGGAAGGCTGGTTTCACTTTGCAGCGGAAATTGAAGAATAGCCCCCGGTTTTCCGAGTTGTAGGTCGGAAAACCGGGGGGATTGCCATACCAGTGTACGCAATGATATGTTGATTCTTTTGCGCCTCAATCGGCCCCTACAACAGGAAACCGGTCGGTCGTCGGACAGGCGGGGCGTCGAGGGTGCCGCCCCCTACGATGGCCGGGTGGAACCATCCGGGGGATTGCCGCACTAACCCCATGCGGTCATTGCGAAGCGGCGCAGCCGCTGCGGCACTTATTTCGCAATGACACTTCCTTCTTCACCCCTCTTGCACGATGTGGGTATGCCTGTTTGCGATGAAAGTGCCCCGGTTGCGGTGGAGAGGTGGAAATTGGGTTCAGGACCTGCTATAGTGGCGGCAGAAAGCATAAACAGCGGGCACTCCGAAGGGAGCCGGCCCTAAAACGAACGGTGGGAGGGTGCGTTCTCGTGAAAACCATTCGACAATTGCTGCGCCAACCGGGCAAGACTCTTGCGGGGGTCGTGCTGGTGGCGCTCTGTGTTGCAATTTTGATTGTCTGCGTGGGGCAGAGTGTGGCAGCGGAGAAAATAGACGGACAATTGGATGACCTGTTTTTGACAATCGCCATGCCCACAACGAAATATAATGGGACTTCCCGAAAGCTGCCACGGCAGGCCGGCGATTTTCTTGAAGCCCTGACCACCGATTATCCCGACATTGTCCGGGCGGTTTCTGCCCCCGGGCTGGCCTCGGCCTATATCGCGCAGCTGAAGCCGGATCTGTACACGAACCACGCATCCAGTTTCGGTTGGGAAACCGGGACGGACGGCGTTGTGTCCGCCATGGTGACCAGCCCGGTGGGAGCCCCTTACAGCTGTGCCATGCTGGAGGTTGAGCTGGAAGAGGTGCTGGGCAAAACGCCGGCGATGGCGTGGGATATCGGAACGCAGGATCAGTGGCTGCTGGACGTGCTGAACTATTACAGCGTCAACATCCGTGGCACGGTGCTGGGCGTGGTGGGGCTGCAGGACGGCTTTCAGAACCCTGTCGGCATGAATATCACCCTGACCCTGATGGTTTCCGATGAACAGGCGTGGGAAGCGCTTTCCCTGCAAATGGGCGGGCGGTATCTGGTCTATGGCATGGACTACTTTGACATGGACTGGCTGGCAAGTCAGACAGGTAGTACCACATGGGAGAAAAACACAGTCACGCTGACCGTGCGCAATTTGCAGCAGCTGCAAGGCTTGCCGGCGGAATATACCGTGCCGACCCTTGCGCCGTTGAGCGGCACGGCCGGGGAATTTCTCCTTTCCGAGCAGGGAAAGCCGTGGCGTGAAACGCTGGAAAAAATGGCGATCAACCAGCAGGCCTTCCCCGTTCTGGGGGTAGATAATCTCGGTTACATCCCGGAATTCGCATTGGGGACGACCCGCATCGTAGCCGGCCGGGATTTTACGGCGGAGGAGCTGCGGGACGGCACGAAGGTGTGCGTTCTGGCGGAAAGCCTGGCGGCCGCCAATGGCATCGCCATCGGGGAGACCATCACCCTTCGCTATTACGATTTTGACCCTGCGTCACCCGTTCAGGAACCCCTCTCCTCCGGCCGTGGCATCGTCAACCCGTCAGCCCGGTTCTGCACGGCGGCCACGCCCTTTGTCAACGAGGGGGAAAGCTACACCGTCATTGGCCTGTACCGCTCGCAAAACGAATGGGCCGACCCGGCCACCAATGTCTACACCTTTACCCCCAACACGGTGTTGGTACCAAAAAACTCGGTCAGCGCCACCATGGACTATGGCAATCAGGGGCTTTTCCGCAGCTATGTGCTGCATAACGGGCAGCTGGAGGCCTTTCAGCAGCTGGCGGCGCAGGCGGGCTTTGCCAATCTGTTCCTTTGCGATGATCACGGCTACGCGGCGGTTTGTGCCGGTCTGAATGATTACCATGCAGTGGCCGACCGGGCGATGGGCATCGGGCTGGGGCTGTGTGCGTTGATCGCTGCGCTGTTTCTGCTTCTTTTCCCTCTGCGGCAGAAGAAAACACTGACGGTGATGGCAACCATGGGGGCAACCTGGACGAACCGGCTGAGCTACCTGCTCCGCTACAGTCTGAGCCTGCTGCTGCCCGGCTGCGCGCTGGGCGTTTTCACAGGTTTTCTTCTCTGGACGCAGGCAGAAAAGCGGTGGCTGGACGCTGCGGGCCCGGTTTTCGCCGTGCGGCTCGATGGCACCGTGCCGGTGGGCTGCGGTCTTGCGGTGCTTCTGGCCGTGTTGACCATGGCGCTGCTTTTGACCGTCCCGCACATGGGGAAAAACTATTTTATGGACAGGAAGTGAGTCTATGCTTCGCTATATGTTCAAAAGACTTCGCCGCACCCCGGTGATCGCCGTGGCGCTGATCCTGTTCGCGGCGGTGGTATCTTCGGTGCTTTGCGGCCTGCACAGGGATAACCTTGCGGAGCAGGCGCACTATGACCGGACATGGCGCTCGATCCCGGTGACCCTGACTGTGACAAACCTGACCGGAACCCAAACGGACGGGCTGGACGCCCCGGCCTTTGTGCTGGATGTCTTTTGCCCCGAAAGTCTTTACTATCCGAATCTTTCTCCGTACATCCGGAATTTGCAGTGGAAGCTCCACCACGATATCCACTCGACCGGTGTCCCCGGCTTTGAAGAGGGTATATTGGTGGGCATCAACACCCTGTCGGCCGAAGCGGCCCTGTCGCCGGAAAACGGCGCGCAGATCTTCTGGCTGTCCGGCTATGATGAAACGATTTTCGCCGGGGAGGCGCAGGTCTGCATTGTGCCCCAGCGCATGTATCAGCAGCTTGCGGACACGGCGCAGCCCCTGATACTGGAATTTCAGTACCGGGTGCCGGGACTGGCCCGGGTCACGGAAACGGAAATCGAGGTGCTGGTCGCGGGCTATTATACCGGCGCCGGCAGCGACAGGCTCTATGGCCCCGCCCGTGTGCTGGATGGTGTATATGAAGCACTGGGCGAAGCGCGGGTGATCGACTCGGTCAGCGGCACGCTGTCGGACAATGAACGGCTGGAGGAATTGAAGCAAAAGCGGCAATGCTGGTTCGCCGCCCCCAGCGCAACGGGTGCAGCGACGGTATGGGGCGCATACGACTATCCGTCCTACCCCAACGCGCTGGATATTGACGACAGCCTGCTGCGCAACGCCAAAAATGTGCTGGAGGGCAGCATCCGGATCAACGGACTGTGCGCCGTGGCGGTGCTGGCCCTATCGACCGCGGCGGGATTTTTTATCGGATTGTCGGTGATCCGCTCCCGGCGGCGGGAGATGGCGTTGCTTCGCTCCATGGGAACGCCCAATGCCTCGATTTTTGTGGGCTTTGCGTTGGAAAATCTGAGCTGCATCGCCATCGGGGCCCTGCTGGGCGGTGCCGGTGGGCGGTGGCAGCCGGCGGGGCAGCTTGCGCTGTTTGTGGGGATCTATGCCCTTTCGCTGATGGTTTCCCTGCTGATTTTTATGAACGGAAATCTGCTTGCCGCAATCAAGGAGGATGAATGATATGCGCATTTCACTGCAACATGTATCGTACAGCTACAGGGGAAAATACCAGACCGTTCGGGCGGTGCGGGATGTTTCCTATGATTTCGAGTCCGGCAAATGCTATGCCATCATCGGAAAATCCGGCTCCGGCAAGACGACCCTTCTGTCCCTTATGGCCGGGCTCGACCTGCCCACGGAGGGAGAAATTCTGGTGGAGGGCAAGTCCACAAAGCAGTGGGACAGAAACCGGATGCGCCGGGAGGCCGTGTCGGTGATTTACCAGAATTACAATCTTTTTCCCCTTCTGACGGTGCGGGAAAACATTGAATACCCCCTGACATTGCGAAAAATCCCGAGAAAGGCCGCCGCCATCGCCGCGAATCAATGCAGGGAGCAGGTGGAACTGCCGCTCACTTACAACGACCGCCTGCCCAGCCACCTCTCCGGCGGCGAGCAGCAGCGGGTCGCCATCGCCCGAACTCTGGCACAGGGGTGCAAGATCATTCTGGCCGATGAGCCCACCGGCAATTTGGACTCCACCAATACCCGGAATATTGTGGAAATCCTGAAAAAGCTGGCCCATGACAACGACAGTACCGTCATCATCGTCACCCACGACCCCGCCGTAGCCCAACAGGCCGATACCGTCCTGCAAATGAAAGACGGCTCCTGGCTCTAACCCACGCCCTCTACAATGTCCTGAAGAAAACTACAAAATGATTGCTCTGCGGTGTCAACAGATAAAATGACCGCAAATTTCAAGAACAAATTGAACCGTAAATTTCAAGAACAAATTGAACACTTTATAGAATGAAATTCAAACCTTGC
>CAZMBL010000090.1:0-6520 GCA_964564605.1 uncultured Oscillospiraceae bacterium | reverse complement strand
AGCAGCTTGTCGTTATCCCGCTGGTGCAGGCCGATGGAGGGCTCGTCCAGAATATACAGCACCCCCATCAGGGAGGAGCCGATCTGGGTCGCCAGCCGGATGCGCTGACTTTCTCCGCCGGACAGGGTCCCCGATGCCCGGGAAAGGGTCAGATAGCTCAGACCCACATCCTGCAAAAACTGCAATCTGGAGCGGATCTCACGCAAAATCTGCTCCGCCACCGTGGCCATATTGCCCTGTAAATGCAGACCGTTGATAAATTCCAGCGCCTGCGAAATGCTCATGCGGCAGAAATCCATGATCCCGATGCCACCGACCGTGACAGCCCGGGCGATATCCGACAGGCGGTCACCATGGCAGCGGGGGCACGGTGCGGTGGACATGCATTCCTCCAGTTCCTTCCTGGCCGCGTCGGACTGGGTCTCCCGGTAGCGGCGGGAAATGTTGTTGAGAATTCCCTCAAAGGGCTGCTCCAGCACTCCCATACCGGTGCCACGGTTGTAGGTCATGCGCAGCTTCTCCCCGCCGGTACCGTATAGAATGATCTTCATGGCCTCCGGCGACAGATTTTTTACCGGTTCCGTCAGGGAAAAGCGGTATTTCTGGGCCAGCGCCTCAAAATACATCCGGAAAATGGAGTCTGTGCGGGCGCTCTGCCAGCCGCTGGCCTGAATGGCACCGTCAAAAATCGATTTATTGCGATCCGGAATAACCAGATCCTCGTCCGCGATCAGCCGGAAGCCCAGGCCGGTGCAGTCCGGACAGGCGCCGCTGGGATTGTTGAAGGAGAACATCCGCGGCTCCAGCTCCGTCAGACTGATGCCGCAGTCCTCACAGGCGTAATTCTGGGAGAAGGTCAGCTCCTGCCCGCTTTCGGGCAGCTCGATGGTGACCAGTCCGCCCGAATGGCTGCAGGCCGTCTCCACCGAGTCGGTCAGACGGCGGCGCAGACCCTCTTTCAGCACCAGCCGATCCACCACCAGCTCGATGGTGTGCTTTTTGTTCTTTTCACAGGGGATCTGCTCCGTCAGATCATACACGATCCCGTCCAGCCGCACCCGGGCGAAGCCCTGCTTGCGGGCATCTTCAAAAACACGCTGATGCTCGCCCTTTTTGCCCCGGATCACCGGCGACAGCACGATAAAACGGGTGCCGGTTCCCAGCGCCTCCACCCGATCGACGATCTGGTCGATGGTCTGGCGGGAAATCTCTTTGCCGCATTTGGGGCAGTGGGGAATGCCCACCCGGGCCCACAACAGACGCAGATAGTCATAGATCTCCGTCACCGTGCCAACGGTGGAGCGGGGGTTCTTGGAGGTGGTCTTCTGATCGATGGAAATGGCCGGAGAAAGGCCGTCGATGGAGTCCACGTCCGGCTTGTCCATCTGTCCCAGAAACTGCCGTGCATAGGATGACAGGCTCTCCACATACCGCCGCTGCCCCTCGGCATAGATGGTGTCAAAGGCCAGACTGCTCTTACCGGAGCCGGACAGACCGGTGAAAACCACCAGCTTGTCCCGCGGGATGGTCAGCTCCACATTTTTCAGGTTGTTTTCCCGGGCACCCCGGATGTGAATTTCATTGCTCATATGCTTTCTGCCTTCATTTCAGGATTGCATGATATTATACCACATTTGTCCGGACTTCACAAGAGGAAATTCAAACATAATTTCGTGAACTGCAAAATTTGCCGTGTCATACGCTGATTGGTCGTTTTTGCCAATAAATCCGTTTTTTTCAGATTTTTTTCGGTTGAAATTCAGCACAGTTTTTATTGCTTTTTCTCAGCTTTGAATGGTATAATGGTCATGCATCCATGCCGTGATACCCACAATATAAAATGTAGAAAAAGAGCGAGGTATGTTCCGATGGTCATGTACGAAGATAATATCAAAATTTTCTGTGGAAATTCCAATCCCGCCCTGGCCAATGCTGTTTGCAGCTGTCTGGGGCTGGAAATGGGCAAATGCGTTGTGCAAACCTTCTCCGATGGCGAAGCCTCCGTCTCACTGGAGGAAACCGTCCGCGGTGCGGATGTTTTCCTGATTCAGTCCACCTGTAAGCCTGTCAACGACCATCTGATGGAACTGCTGGTCATGATCGACGCCTGCCGCCGGGCCTCCGCGGGGCGTATCACCGCCGTGATCCCCTATTTCGGCTATGCCCGTCAGGATCGCAAGGCCAAGAGTCGTGACCCCATCTCCGCCAAGCTGGTGGCCAACATGATCGCTGCCGCCGGTGCCAACCGGGTGCTGACCATGGATCTGCACGCCGCACAGATTCAGGGCTTTTTCGACATTCCCGTGGATCATCTGCTGGGAAGCCCCACCTTTGTGGACTATTTCATGCAGAAATTCCCGGAGGATCAGTTCGATCACGATAACTTCGTTGTTGTTTCCCCGGACGTGGGTTCCGTGGGCCGGGCCCGGGCCTTCGCTTCCCGGGTTCATATGGGCCTGGCCATTGTAGACAAGCGCCGCCCCAAGGCCAATGTCTGCGAAGTGATGAATATCATCGGAGATGTCCGGGGCAAGACCTGCATTCTCTATGATGACATTGTGGATACCGCCGGAAGCCTGTGCAACGCGGCAAAGGCGCTGGTGGAAATCGGCGGTGCCAAAGAGGTCTATGCCTGCGCCACTCACGGTGTGCTGTCCGGCCCCGCATACGACCGCATTGAGGCAAGCCCCCTGAAGGAGATGGTGTTCCTGAACACCATCCCGCAGCAGACCAACACCGCCAGCGGCAAGCTGACCTATCTTGATATTTCTCAGGTATTTGCCCGTGCCATTGAGCATATCCATGGTGCCACCTCCATTGCGGATCTGTTCTGATGCTGTTCGGAAAGACGAATGAGAGCTGGCTGATCGTGGGGCTGGGCAATCCCGGCCGAGAGTACGAAAAAAGCCGCCACAATGCCGGTTTCCGGGCCATCGATCTGCTATCGCAGCAGCTGCACTGCCCTATCGACCGTGCCCGCTTTCAGGGACTGTACGGTCAGACCGTGTATCAGGGGCAGAAACTGTATCTGCTCAAGCCCATGACCTTCATGAATCTGTCCGGCCAGTCGGTGTTGCCGCTATCCGCCTTTTTCAAGGTGCCGCCCCAGCGGATCATCGTCCTGTTCGACGATATTTCTCTGGAGCCGGGACGGCTGCGGGTGCGTGGAGACGGAAGCGCCGGCGGTCACAACGGGATCAAGTCCATCATTGCCGAGCTGGGCAGTCAGGACTTCCCCCGTGTGAAGATCGGCGTGGGCGCCAAGCCCCACCCGGATTATGATCTGGCCGCGTGGGTACTGTCCTGCTTCTCCGCGCAGGAGGAAAAGGCGCTGGAACCTGCCCTTCGCCGGGCCGGGGAAGCGGCCCTTGCGGTGATCGACCACGGTGTCGCGGAGGCAGCCAACCGGTTTAACGGCCTGAAATAATATTTCGACAGATTTTACGGAAAGGGGAACACTCCCCTTTCCGCATTGTCACGTTGTGCCGCGCCATCTGCGGCAAAGTCTGGAGGTAATACCATGCAACAGCTCATCGATTCCCTGCAAACCATTACCGAATACAGCGCACTGTTGCAGGCCCTCTCCGGCGGCAAAAGCGCCGCCGTTACCGGTCTCGGGCAGATCAACCGCAGTCATCTGATCGCCGGGCTGTACACCCACAGTACCCGGCCTGTGGTGGTAATCTGTCAGGACGATCTGGCCGCGCGGCGGCTGCAGGGCGAGCTGCGTGATTTTCTGGATCTGACTGCGCCGGTGCTGCCCGGCCGGGAGCTGACCCTGTACGACAGCGCCGTTGTCTCCCGGGCCTGGGAGCAGAAGCGGCTGCGGCAGCTGTATGATCTGTCCCACGGGCAGACGAGGCTGCAAATCATGAGCTGGGAGTCCCTTTCCCAGCGGACAATGCCGCCGCAGGTACTCCATCAGGCCGCCTTCACGCTGGAGGTGGGGCGGGAATATGAAATGGAGAGCCTGCTGTCCGGCCTGACCGGCTCCGGCTACAGCCGCTGCGGTATGGTGGAGGGGCCGGGGCAGTTTGCCCTGCGTGGCGGCATTCTGGATATTTACTCTCCGGCGGCGGATCAGCCCTTCCGGTGCGAGTTTTTCGGAGACGAGCTGGACTCCATGGGCTATTTCGACCCCGACACCCAGCGCAGAACGGAAAATGTAGCCAGTGTGACGGTGCTGCCCGTGGGAGAGACCCAGCCCCGGCTGCACCGGCAGGGCATTGCAGGACTGTGCCGGGACATCAGCGCGCTGATTACGCGGCAGAAGCGGCGCAAAAACGTCAACGAGCCGCTGATCAAAACCCTGACCCAGGATCTGGAAAAGCTGGAAAACACCGGCAGCCATCCTGCCGCCGACCGGTATATGGCGCTGATCTACCCGGAATTTGCCACGGCCTTTGACTACATCCCGGCGGAGGCCACCATTGTGCTGTGCGACCAGAGCAGTCTGCACCGCTGTGCCCGCAGCCGCACGGAGGAGGTTGGCATGCAGCTGGACAGCCTGCTGCAAAGCGGCATGGTGGCCGGTGAGCTGTGCGATTTCGTCTGCCAGTGGGAGGATCTGTGCCACCGGCTGCAGGGGCGGAGCGTTGTCTATCTGGATGCCTTCAGCGGCAGCTCCTATCCGGAGGAGAACCGTCCCTCCGTGCTGCTGCCCATGACCGCCAAGCAGCTGCCCGGCTACGGCGGCAGTCTGGATACGGCCGCCGCTGATCTTGCCCACTATCAGAAGCTGGAATTTCGCTGTCTGGTGCTGTGTGGCACCCGCCGCCGGGCGGAGCTGCTGCAGGAAATGCTGCGGGAGAAACACGTCACCGCCTTTCTGGCCATTCCCCTGACCACCATGCCCGGAGAAGGGCAGATCCTGCTGACCGAAGGGAGTCTGCCCTATGGCATGGAATATCCCAATTCCCGGCTGGCGGTACTGTCCGAGGGGCAGCTGCTGGCCCGGCGGGAGACGAAAAAGAAATCCGGCAAATCCGCCACAAACCGGCAGAAGCTCCACGCCTTTACCGACCTGACCCCGGGTGATCTGGTGGTGCATGAAAACTACGGCATCGGCCGCTTTGTCGCCATGGAGCGGATCAAGGTAGACGGTGCCGTGAAGGACTATATCAAAATTGCCTATCAGGGCAGCGACACACTGTTCATCCCCGCCACGCAGCTGGATCTGGTCAGCAAATACATCGGCGGCGGTGGCGATGATGGAAATGTCCGCCTGAATAAAATCGGCTCCGATGCGTGGCAGAAGACGAAAACAAAAGCCCGCAAGGCCGCCAAAGACATGGCCGGCGAGCTGATCAAGCTGTACGCTGCGCGGAAACGGCAGGAGGGCTTCGCTTTCGCCGCCGATACCCCGTGGCAAAACGAATTTGAAGGGAATTTTCCCTATCCGGAAACGGATGATCAGCTGCGCTGCATTGCGGAAATCAAGAACGACATGGAGTCTCCCGTGCCCATGGATCGGCTGCTGTGCGGCGATGTGGGCTTCGGCAAGACGGAGGTTGCACTGCGGGCCGTCATGAAGGCGGTAACGGACAGCAAGCAGGTGGCCATTCTGGTTCCCACCACCGTGCTGGCCCAGCAGCATTACCAGACGGCCATCGCCCGATTCCGGGGATTCCCTGTAAATATCGATGTACTCAGCCGCTTCCGCTCTCCGAAGGAGCAGCAGCGGACGGTGCAAAATATCCGCTCCGGCACCGTGGACGTGGTGATCGGCACCCACAAGCTGCTGCAAAAAACCATCCAGTTCAAAGATCTTGGACTTCTGATCGTGGACGAAGAGCAGCGATTCGGTGTCACCCATAAGGAACGGCTGAAGGAGCTTTCACAGGGCGTGGACGTTCTGACCCTGTCCGCCACCCCCATCCCCCGGACACTGAACATGGCCCTGTCCGGCATCCGGGATATGTCCACCATTGAAGAGCCCCCGGCGGATCGCTATCCGGTGCAGACCTATGTGATGGAGCATAATAACGCCATTTTGGACGATGCCATCCGCCGGGAGGTGGAGCGGGGCGGTCAGGTCTTCTATCTGCACAACCGGGTAGAGACCATCGACCAGTGTGCCGGTGCCCTGAAACGGCGCATTCCCGGCCTGTCCGTGGCGGTTGCCCACGGAAAAATGGGCGAGGATGCGCTGGGCGATGTGATGCAGGCCATGGCCGATGGAGAAATTCAGGTGCTGGTGTGCACTACCATCATCGAAACGGGGCTGGATATTCCCAACGCCAACACCCTGATCATTGAAAACGCTGATCGTTTCGGCCTGTCCCAGCTGCACCAGCTGCGGGGCCGTGTCGGCCGCTCCACCCGCCATGCATACGCCTATTTCACTTACCGGCCCGACCGGCAGCTGACGGAAATTGCTGAAAAACGCCTGTCGGCCATCCGGGATTTTGCGGAGTTCGGCTCCGGTTTCAAGATCGCCATGCGGGATCTTGAGATCCGGGGCGCAGGCAATCTGCTGGGTGCAGAGCAGTCCGGCCACATGATGAGCGTGGGCTACGAT
>CAZMBL010000089.1:0-6846 GCA_964564605.1 uncultured Oscillospiraceae bacterium | reverse complement strand
CCGCCGCGCCGCCGTAGCCCTTGCCGTTTTCGTCAATGGTCGCATGTCCGATTTTGATTGCCATGTTACTCCTCCTCACTGGATTGATGCAGTTCTCTGCACAATTACATTCAATCCTAAGCGCGGTTGCACGCAAATATGCAACCATATGAGATAATTCGACATTTTCGCTATTATGATCGCAGTTTTTCCCTTCGGCGGCGCAAAAATGCCGGGATCCCATTTCTGAGATCCCGGCAGAGGGTATTATACATGTTTACGGAGAAAAGGTGAACTTTCAGTTAACGGTTTTCAGTGTGGCATAGCCCGTCAGGCGGAACCAGCCCTTTTCACAGCGACCCCAGACCTTGCCGTCTACTGTTTTCTGCTCCAGAATTTCCACCTCGTCCCCGCGGCGCAGAAGGGCGACCCAGTCGTAGCTTGCGCCGGGGCCCTTGCGGACGTTGACGGTTGCGGCCGTCAGGGTAGCAACGATTCTCGTCTTGTTGCCGCCGACGGTGGTGTTGCCCGTATTGTTGGAGCCGGTGGACTGATCCGGCTTTGTGGTGCCGGACTGGCTTTCATTGGTGGTTTTCAGCGTGGCATACCCCGTCAGGCGGAACCAGCCCTTTTCATAGCGGCCCCAGACCTTGCCGTCCACGGTTTTCTGCTCCAGAATTTCCACCACGTCTCCACAGCGAACTGTCGTAACCACGCCATAGGACGTTCCCGGCCCCTTGCGGACATTGACGGTACCGGCCGTGACCGTTGCGTAGGTTTTAGAGACGGTGGTATCGGGTGTCGGCGTAGGGGTTGGGGTCGGTGTGGGAGTCGGAGTTGGGGTAGGAGTCTGCGTGCCGTCTTCCACATCCACTTCAAAGGATTCGGTGACGGTTTTCAGTGTGGCATAGCCGGTCAGGCGGAACCAGCCCTTATTATAGCGGCCCCAAACCTTGCCGTCTACCGTCTTCTGCTCCAGAATTTCCACCACGTCTCCACGGTGAACCGTCGTGACCACGCCATAAGCCGTGCCGGGGCCCTTGCGGACATTGACCGTGCCGCCCGTGACTGTGGCATAGGTTTTGGAGACTGTGACCGTAACGGTGTTTTTCACCGGATCGGTAAAGCTGTCCACATAGCTGTGACCGCAATTGCCGCAGGTGTGAGTGGTGTAGCCCTGCTCTTTGGAGGTGGGCGGTGTCACCACATCGGTATAGCTGTGACCCAAGGCCGCGATCTCACCGTCCGTATAGCTGTGGCCGCAGGTGCCGCAGGTATGCCGGGTATAGCCGCCCTCCGTGCAGGAAGGTGCCTGCACCGTGTCGGTATAGCTGTGACCCAGCGCGGCAACGGCGGTATCCGTATAACTGTGGCCGCACTTGGTGCAGGTATGGGTGGTGTAGCCCGCCGTCTCACAGCCGGGCGCGGTAACGCTGTCCTCATAGCTGTGACCGTTGGTTTCGCAATCGGGCACCGGTGTCTGATCCGGAACCATGGACGGGTCATAATTGGTGTATGTCAGGCAGATCCAGCCGCAGTAAACACGGCCCCAGACACCGTCTTCCATTTCCTTCAGGGCATAGACCACCAGTTCCGCCCCTTTCTTGACGGTGCGAACCGAGGCATAATCCACCCCAGGGCCTTCCCGGATGTACAGTGTGGAAGTGGTGACCTTCACACTGAAGGTATTGACCAGGGTGTCGGCATCGGTCAGAAGCACATACTGATCCACGCAAATCCAGCCCTGCTCACTTTTTGCCCACAGCTCGCCCATGAAATAGCGGAACTGCTCCACCTCGATCCCGGAACCGGCTGCATACTGCCCGGCGGTGGGATAGGTCTTGTGGGGGCCTTTGCGGATCGTGGCCGGATCGGTGCCCAGAATCAGCACCCTGGCCGGAGCCTCCGGCAGAGGCTGCTCCTGCTCCGGCAGGGCAGGCTCCGAAGGATTGGGAACCACAATGGGCCCCTCCGGTTCCTGCGACTGATCTCCCTCCACGGTTTTCAGCGTTGCAAAACCGGTCAGGCGGAACCAGCCTCTTTCATAGCGGCCCCAGACCTTGCCGTCTACCGTCTTCTGCTCCAGAATTTCCACCACATCACCGTAGTGTAGCGATGTGACGGTACCATAGCTCGTGCCGGGGCCCTTGCGGACGTTGACGGCGGAAACGGTGATGGTGGCATAGGTCTTGCCGCTGCCGGACTCCGGCTTCTGAGCGGTCTGTTCGGCATAATCGGTGTAGCTCAGGCAGACCCACCCCTGCTCGCACCTGCCCCACAGGGAACCACTGACGGTGGTGACCGCCGTGATTTGCAGTGTGTCGCCACTGTGAACCTGCGCCGTGATCGCAGATCCGGTTCCGGCGCAGGCACGGACATTCAGGGTATCGGTGGTGACGGTCACGGTAACCGGCTCGATGGTCTCGCCGTTGCCGTCATTCTCCGTCCAGTGTGCGTAGAGAGTTTTCCGGTCGTGAGCCTGTGTCAGGTTCGTGACCTTGGTGCCGCCGGTCGGCTCTGTGTACCAGCCGGCGAAATGGTAGCCTGCGTATGTAGCGGTGGCTGCGATCGGCGCGTCATAGCGGGTATCGAAGCCCTGCGCCGCCGCACTGCGTTCGCCGCCATTGGCATCGAATTTGACGTATGCGTAGTAATCCGGAACCTCCGTGCTGTAGCGGCCGTACAGATACATTTCCGCCTCGGACAGGCGGCGCATCATCAGGCCGTGCAGGAAGTTGCCTCCCGCGGTACACCACGCGCTCAGGGCCGCAATCAATTCATTGCCCGTTGCGCCGTTGACGATTGCCTGATAGAGCGTCCCTTCCGTTCTGCTCAGCCATGCGGCCCCACAGTTATAGGTCAGGGAGAAAATCGTATCGTACTGCCCCTGGGTCAGGGTCAGGCCGTTCCGGCGGGCAAAATCACGCACCCGCTCGTCAAAATATACCAGCTTTTCTGCCAGCAGGGCCTCGGCTTCCTCGACAGGAATGCCATCGGCCTTGTACTGCTCCAGCTTATCCTGCGGGCATGTGGTTCCGAAGCCGACCGTCCACTGGGAATAATCCCACACCGGAACGGCGTTAAAGCCTTCCAGCTGCTTGATCAACTCCACGCAAGCGTTGCTAACCTGCATGTCCACAGCCGTGATCTGCATGGGCACCAGCGCCAGCAGGCAGATGCACAGCGCAATGCTCACGGCGGCACACAGGGTACGTTTGCTCATAAGTCATACTCCTTTCCATTGAGGATCCAGTGTATTATAGCAAATCGAGGCGCATAATGCAACCCTTTTTCTTTTTGTTCCTAATAAATGTTCCGATTTTTTTATTTTTTCTTGTATATAGCTGGAATAATCCGGTAAATAATCCTGATTTTTCCAAAAATCCTTCTTCTCGCCATTTGCATTTTCCCATAGTCTGTGGTAAAATGCACCCGAATGTGGCCAGCGTGGCCACGGAAGGAGGCGATATCATGTCTACACAGGCTCGTGCCCTCATCGCCATGAGCGGGGGCGTGGACAGCTCCGTTGCCGCATACCTGATGCAGCAGGCAGGCTACCGCTGCATGGGGGCAACCATGCGATTGTTTGAGGCGGAGCAGGAGCAGCCGGAGAGTACCTGCTGCTCTCTGGAACAGGTGGAGGATGCCCGCGCCGTGGCACACCGGCTGGGGATCCCCTATTATGTTTTCAATTTCAAAGATGATTTCCGCCGGCATGTGATGGACGCATTCGTGCGGGACTATGAAAGCGGTCTGACCCCAAACCCCTGCGTGGCCTGCAACCGACATCTGAAATTTGACCGGCTGCTGCGCCGGGCACTGGAGCTGGAGTGCCAATATGTGGTCACGGGACATTATGCCCGGATCACCCGGCAGCCGGACGGCCGGTATCTGCTTTGCAAAGCCGTTGATACCGCCCGGGATCAGACTTATTTTCTCTACAGCCTGACACAGGAGCAGCTTTCACACGTTCTCTTCCCCCTTGGAGAGCTGACCAAGCCCGAGGTTCGGGAAATTGCCCGGGCGCAGGGCTTTGTCAACGCCCGCAAGCGGGACAGTCAGGACATCTGCTTCGTGCCGGACGGGGACTATCCGGCTTTTCTGGAGCGCTACACCGGCAGACACCGTCAGTCGGGGGATTTTCTGGATCTTCAGGGGAACGTGATCGGCCGGCACCGGGGTGCCGTGGCCTACACCATCGGCCAGCGCAAGGGTCTGGCGCTGAGTGTGGGGCATCCGGTCTATGTCTGCGGCAAAGATATGGCCGCCAACACTGTCACCATTGGGGAAAACAGCGATCTGATGCGCACGGCACTGTTGGCCGATGACTGGGTTTTCTCCGCGCTGGATGCCCCCCGGGAGCCGCTGCGCTGCCACGCCAAGGCACGCTCGCGCATGACCGAGCAGCCCGCCACGGTCTATCCTGCGGAAAACGGCGTTTTCCGTGTGGAATTTGACACGCCCCAGCGCGCCCTGACCCCCGGGCAGGCCATTGTGCTGTATGACGGCGATGTGGTTCTGGGTGGCGGCACCATCCGACAAATTCTGTAAAAAATGTCATCCTTCCACAGTGGAGGATGACATTTTTTACTATTATAATGTAATATCCGGGAAATATTCCTTCACAAAATCCACCTGCTCCACCTGAAAACTTTTGCCGTTGAGATATCCCAGCGCTTCGGCATCGGTGATAAAGCTGAAGGTCAGGCGGTAGGAGTACAGGGCCTGATAGTCCCGCCCAGCATTGCGATCCAGCTTTCCGTACTTCCCATCCCCCAGCAACGGATGACCCGCGTGGGCAAACTGGGCACGGATCTGATGGGTGCGTCCGGTGATCAGCTCGCATTCCACCAGCGACAGCCCGTCGCGGCTGTGCAGCACCCGGTAATCCGTCCGGCAGGAGCGGCTGCCGGGCTGCGGCCGGTCGGACACATAGACCCGGTTCTGTTTTGCATCCTTGAAAAGGTAGCCGGTCAGGCTTCCCTGTGCCGGCTTCGGTGTGCCCTCCACAATGGCAAGGTAACGCTTATCCAGCTCCCTGTCCCGGATTTTCTGGTTCATCACCCGCAGTGCCTGCGCCGTCTTTGCCGCAATGACGATGCCGCCGGTATTGCGGTCGATCCGGTTGCAAAGGGCCGGGGTGAAAGCGTTTTCCTGCCGGGGCCGCCACTGTCCGCTCTGGTACAGGTATGCCTGAATATGGTCGATCAGGGTGCGGCCATATTCCGCCCCGTCATGGGGATGCACAGCCTGCCCGGGCCGCTTGTCCACCAGCAGGATATGTTCGTCCTCGTACACAATGTTCAGCTTCGGCTTAGCCACCGTCAGAAAGGCGTTTTCCTGCCGTGGAGTGTCGAAAAATTCATCGTTGATATAAAGCTGCAGGCAGTCGCCCTCGCACAGGCGGCAGTCCCGCTCCGCCCGGCCGCCGTTGCGCTTGATCCGCTTAGTGCGGATATATTTCTGGGCCAGTGAGGCCGGCAGCAGCGGCACAGCCTTGGCCAGAAAGCGATCGAGCCGCTGTCCGGCGTCATTGACACCGATAATCAGTTCTTTCATAAGTTCAAATTCATGTTTCTGTTGAAATTGTCGTTGATATTCTCCGTAAGTTCCAGCGCAGCATTGTAGCCCATCTTCTTCTGGCGGTTGTTCATGGCGGCCACCTCCAGAATCACGGCCAGATTTCGGCCCGGTGTGATGGGGATGGTGTACATGGGGATCTTGACCCCCAGCAGCTCCATATACTGCTCCTCCAGACCCATCCGGTCATAATGGGCCTGATTGTTCCACGGCACGATGTTTACCACCAGATTGATCTCATTTTCCGACTTAACGGAGCCCATGCCGTACAGCTTCGCCACATTGATAATGCCGATGCCCCGCAGCTCGATGTAATTGCGGATCAGTTCCGGCGCGGTACCAACCAGAGAGCTGCCGGCCACCTTTTTGATCTCCACCGCATCGTCGGCAATCAGCCGATGGCCACGCTTGAGCAGCTCTACCGCAGCCTCACTTTTGCCCATGCCGCTTTCGCCGGTCAGTAAAATTCCCTCGCCGTATACCTCCATCAGCACTCCATGTCGGGTAATGCGGGGAGCCAGCTCCGCGCGCAGATAGGCGATGATGGAGGAAATAATGGTGCTGGTGGCCTCCTTCGTGCGCAGAATGGTCACATTGTGCTTTCTGGCCATGGTCAGGCACACGCTGTCCGGCTCCATATCCCGGGCGATCAGCAGCGCCGGAGGCTTATAGGAGAAAAACCGGTCAAAGGTGATGGTTCGCTCCGCCTCCTGCAATTTCCCCAGATAGCTCATTTCCACATTGCCCATGACCTGCAAACGCATCGGCTCAAAATGGTCAAAATACCCCGCCAGCTGCAGTCCGGGCCGGGCCACATCCTCCACCGTCAGGCGGATGGAAGCATAGTCCGTGGAGGCGTGGATCAGCTTCAGATCAAATTCCTTCACCAGCGTGGTCAGGGGCACACTATAGGTTTCCGTCATATGGCGTTGCCCTCCTTCCCTTTTGACTCCATTATACCCGCGCAAGGGCACAATAGCAACAACTTTTTGAAAAAACGAAAAAAATACAAAAAAATACTTGCTTTTTTCGGCAAACTCTGGTATCATATCTAAGCGCCTGCGACAGGCGCCCAGATTGAGTACCCAGAAGGAGGTGCAATGAAATGGCTAAGTGTGATTTTTGCGGCAAGGGCGTGACCTTCGGAATTAAGGTTTCCCACTCCCACAGACGTTCCAACCGTGCATGGAAGCCCAACGTCAAGCGCGTCAAGGCTGTCGTTAACGGTACTCCCTGCCATGTGTACGCTTGTACCAGATGCCTCCGTTCCAATAAGGTCGAGCGTGC
>CAZMBL010000088.1:0-6925 GCA_964564605.1 uncultured Oscillospiraceae bacterium | reverse complement strand
TAACAGATACAGCCGGAAAGCCAGTCACAGCAATATTGGAGCTTCAGCCAACCAACAAAGGCGGCCAGATCCTTGATATGAATGTGATTGCCAGTGCTTATTGGAAAAATAATGCAAAAAACGGGTACAGAACAGTGGACTTGTATATCTGGACACAAATGTAAAAAGAACCAAAAGCTGGATGCAGGGCGTTGGGCTCCAATTGCCCGCAGATACATCCGCTTTCGGTTCTGTCGGCAGCATAACATATCGAGACGGAAAAGTCAAGATAGAAAGTGTTCCCTATGGGCAGTATATTCACAATTCTGGCAATAATGCGGATGCTAAGTTTTCTTTGAGTGACAGTCAGGGACGGCATTTAACTGATGATCAGGCGGCATGCTTTGAAAAATTCAAGGCTCGGGACAAAGACGGAAAGCTGAAAATGGTTTATCACGGCAGCGGCGCAGATTTTACGGAGTTTTCCTACAAGTATATGGGCGAGCAAGGGTCGTCAAAAGGCTGTGGCATCTGCTTTACGGATAATCGGAACATGGCAGAGGACTACCAGAAAAGGGGCACAAAGCTGATGGAGGGCTGTCTGGATATTCAAAAACCGCTATCCGACAGCGAAGTGACTTTGAAACGCAGTGAGCTTGTGAAGCTACTGAAAGCGGTTGACCCCACCGGCGACGATGTGGTTATTTACACTGGCATTGGGTATCCGTTGAGGGCGTGGTACAACAGGGCACTCAATGCGGCGGTGGAGTCCATCTTCACCGGTAGCGAGTCAGACAGCGAGATCCTTGCAGAGATCGCCAACGCCGGTGGCGGCAATGAAACGGTGCTGAAAAATGCTCAGGAGCTGTTCGGCTATGATGGTTATATTGTCGAAGGAAAGAATGAAGATGCGACGGTGTATGTGGCCTTTGAGTCCAACCGGTTCAAAAATGCAGATAATCTGCACCCGACGAAGGAACAGGATGTTTGTTATTCCCTCTCACAAGAGGGCAGTCGGGAGCGCGGTGGGCGGTTTAATGGCGAGGATCTGCGCTGGCGTGGGGAGCCGGCGGATGGTGCGCAGGACGCTTCCGGCTCCGCCTGCGGCAATCCCTCCGGATAGACGTACAATCCCCCGGTTCTCCGACATACAACTCGGAAAGCCGGGGGACTGCCATGAGAGTATGTTTTTTTGCAGCTTCGAATTATATTCTCAGAAAATGCCCTGGGCCATCATGGCGTCGGCCACCTTCATGAATCCGGCCAGATTGGCACCGGCTACCAGGTCATAGCCAAGGCCGTATTCCTGCGCCGCAGCTACGGAGGCGGCGTGAATATTCTGCATGATCAGCCGTAGCTGATCGTCCACCTGCTGCTCCGTCCAGACCAGTCGCTCACTGTTCTGGCTCATTTCCAGCGCGGAGACGCTGACACCGCCGGCATTGACCGCCTTCGAGGGAGCCACGATCACCCCGGCCTGCGCCCGCAGGAATGCCAGAGCGTCACTGGTGGTGGGCATGTTGGCTACTTCAATGTAGTATTTCACCCCGTTGGCGGCGATGCGGCGGGCGTCGTCCAGCCCCACATCGTTCTGCACGGCGGCAGGCATGATGATATCCGCCTTCACACCCCACGGCTTTTCACCGGGGAAGAAGGGTACACCGAATTCTTCTGCGTAGTCCGCCACACGGTTGCGGCCGGAGACGCGCATGGTCAGAAGATAGTCCACCTTTTCCGGGCTGGAGGACACGCCCGCTTCGTCATAAATATAGCCATCCGGGCCGGAAAGGGTCACCACCCTGGCACCCAGATGCATGGCCTTCTTGCAGATGCCCCAAGTGACATTGCCGAAGCCGGAGCAGGCGATGGTTTTACCCTCGATGTTTTCTCCCTCGTGGGCCAAAACCTCCTGCAGATAGTACATGGCACCATAGCCTGTAGCTTCGGGCCGGGTCAGACTGCCGCCGTAACTCAGACCCTTGCCGGTGAGTACGCCGTTTTCCCACACGCCCTTGAGCCGCCGGTACTGGCCGTACAGATAGCCGATCTCCCTGGCACCCACACCGATATCGCCGGCGGGAACGTCCACATCCGGCCCAATGTAGCGGTACAGCGCCGTCATGAAGCTCTGGCAGAAGCGCATGATCTCTCCATCGGACTTGCCGGAGGGGTCAAAATCGCTGCCGCCCTTGCCGCCTCCGATGGGAAGCCCCGTCAGACTGTTTTTGAAGGTCTGCTCAAAGCCGAGAAATTTGATGATGCCGGGATACACGCTGGGATGGAACCGCAGGCCGCCCTTGTAGGGGCCGATGGCACCGTTAAACTGACAGCGGTAGCCTGTGTTGGTGTGGACATGGCCGTTGTCATCCGTCCAGACGACTCGGAAGGTGATCATCCGCTCCGGCTCGACCATACGGCCCAGCAGGTCGGCCTGTTCATACTCCGGGTGGCGATCCACCAGCGGGGAAATGGAGCTGAACACCTCTTCCACGGTTTGTACAAATTCCGGTTCGTTGCTGTACTTCTGCCGAACCTGATCGATGACGCGGGAAACATATGCATTCATGGCAAGATCTCCTTTATAGCGTTGCGGCTGCGACGTTTTTTGACATTATAACAACTCAAAGCTAAAAGTGCAATGGGCAATGCAAGAAATTTGTCCCCTTGCAAATTGCCTGTGGCTGTGGTATACTATGCAAAACAGGGAAAAGGGGGAACGAAACGTGGCATTGCATGAATCCGCGGAAATGTATCTGGAGACGATTTACCTGCTCAGCCGCCAGAGCAGCAGCGTGCGCAGTGTGGACGTGGCGGAGCATATGGGTTACTCCAAGCCCAGCATCAGCAGAGCCGTGGGCCTGCTCAAAAAACAGGGCTACCTGTGTGTGGATGCGGACGGTTTCCTGACCCTGACGGAAGAGGGCCTCGCGGCAGCGGAAAAGGTGTTCGAGCGGCACACGGTACTGACCGGCCTGCTGCAGAAAATGGGTGTCAGCGAGCAGACGGCGGCAGAGGATGCCTGCAAGATCGAGCATGTCATCTGTGACGAAACCCTGCAGGCCATCAAAGCCTATCTGGAACAGATGTAATTACCCGCCGCGCCGAAATCGGCGCGGCATTTTTGCACCGTTGTATGGACTTCGGAGTGGGAAAGAAAGGAGTGTCAGGGATGCCGCCCCTTGTCACGTCCCCTGCTGCAAGTATTGTCACCGTCGGTGACGCTTCCTTTCCGGAAGCCCTCTTTTCGCCGGGCCACCTTCCCAGGAGGGAAAGTCAGGGAGCCGGTGTGCCTCAATCGGCTCCTACGGAGGCTCAAAAAACGAAGGTCATTGCGAACCGGTGCGCACACTGGTGTGGCAATCCCCCCGTCCTTCCGGATTGTTGGAAGAACGGGGGGATTGTACTGCTAACCGTGGCAACGTCAGCTTTACGTTTGCCACATTGGGCTGCTTATGCGGCTTTGCGGTGGTTGGCGCGGAGAATGCGCCAGACGATGGAGGCGATCAGTAGCAGAAGGCCGACAATCAGCAGTCCGCAGTGGACGGGCAGTATCACATCGGCAAAGCTCAGCAGAAGGTTCATCAGGGCCCGGGCTTCCGCGCCCATCGCGGACAGCAGGAACCGGGGCTGGCTGCGCAAAATCAGCAGCGGCACGGTCATGATCAGGCCGCCGAAGATGCACGGGACGCTGGCCCATGTTAGTCCGGCGGGGATGTTGTACCAGTTGGCCAGGCACAGCAGCGCCAGCAGCACCAGACACACGGCCGTGATACCCACCAGCATCCGGGTGGACAGTAGATAGGAAAACACGGTTTGAATCATGCGCAGGGTGCTGTTTTGAGAGGAATCATCCGACCAGGAGCCACTGCTGCCGGACAGGGCGGAGTCCAGCTGCTTGTTGATATTTTCACGCAGCTGGCTGCTCAGATCCTGCTCTTCCAGAAGGGTGGACAGCTCGTCGCGCAGCTGCTGCTTCACTTCCGGGGTGATGGTGATGCCAAATTCGGATTCCAGAAGTTCCCGGTTCTGCTCCAACTGCTCCATGATTTCATCGGTGGAAATGGAGGCGTTTTCGGAGCCGGTCAGGATATCCTGCACATATTCCGAAGCCTTTTTCGACAGGAAGCTCTGCACCGAAGGCTGAGCCAGAATGGATTGCAACTGCTGCCGGGTAATGGGCAGATCGTCGCCAAACTGGGACTGGAGCTGGTCATAATAGCGGAAAATGTACTCACTCAGGGCACCGGACACATCATTTGAGCCGCCTGTGCTGCCGGTGTCATCCGGCTGGCCGGAGGGACTGTCGAGGCTTGAATCGTAGGTCAGCCGGACATTATCCCCAAAGGGCCATTCGGTCGGCTCGCCCAGATGATCCAGCACCAGACCGTCCGGCGTTACATACAGGGGCAGACCGTCTACCCTTTCCACGACACAGGAGCCATCGTGCTGCGGCCGCAGGGAAAATTCCGGGCCGTCTGTAATGGCGACATAGTAGCTGCCGTCCGGCCGGGGATAAACGGTGACCAGCTCCGGGTCACCGGCAATAAATTCCAGCTTGCCGCCGCCGTAGAGAATCTCAATGACATCCTGCACCGGGGCGGTGGCGGTGCGGCTGCTCAAAAGCTGCAATTGCACCCCATCGGAGGGCCGGGCGGCGCAGGGGGCAATCCGGACAGGCGACTGCGCCGCGGGAGACCGGACGGGGGCGGGGGAGACGGTGAAAACGGAAGAAATCACCTTTTCAATACCGCTGGCGGATGTCAGCGCCCGCAGATCCAGCAGCATCACGGCGGCCAGAGCCGTGCCAAGCAGGACAAAACACAGCACGAGAGAAATCAGCTGCATCAAAATGCACAGGGCAATATGGGGCTTTTTCCGGGGCGGGCAAACGCCGGCTTTTTCCGGCGCGGGGACAGACTGTTCGATTGGCTGCTCAGCAGGCGCCTCAACGGGGGCCGTGACCGGTTCTCCGGCGGATTGGCCGTCCAGCCGGGCACCGCAGCCAGGGCAGAAAACGTCCTCCGCTTCCACGGGGGCACCACAACAGGTACAATGCATATGCTTTTCGCTCCTTCCTTCGGGCGGCAGAGCCGTCACATGTAAGAAATATATCAAAATTGTTACTGCCTGTCAATGCTTGGTGACGCATTTTTTGCCGGAAAGGGCATCCCCGGGGAGGGGATGGAGAAAATATCCTGCATTATCGTGAAAACGGCAATTGACTTTCTTGCTTCAAACGAGTACAATAATATCGATACACTATGCGCCCGATGCGCGAAGGCGTATCGGAAGAGTATATTTGCATACAGGAGGAAATCAAATTGAAGGATTGGGCATTCACTACAACCGTTGAGGAGATGGAAGCCGCCACCAACTCTCTGCTGGAAACGGCGAAGAAGGTTGGCGCGGACACCTGGCAGCAGCGTGTCAAAAACCAGACCCCTCACTGCGGCTTTGGCGAGGCCGGCACCTGCTGCCGGATCTGCTCCATGGGCCCCTGCCGCATCACCAAGAAGGCACCGCGGGGCATCTGCGGCTGCGATGTACATGGCATCGTTGCCCGTAACTACCTGATGTTCACCGCCGGCGGCGCTGCCACGCACTCCGACCATGGCCGTGAAATCATGCACACCCTGCACCAGACCAGAGACGGCGGCAACTATCAGGTCAAGGATCCTGAGAAGCTGATCCGCATTGCCAAGGAGTGGGGCGTGGAGACCGAGGGCAAGGATATCTACGATCTGGCCCATGAAATGGCGGAAATCGGCCTGCTGGAGTACGGCAAGCCCTTTGGCACCCAGCGTTTCCTGAAAAGAGCGCCGGAGCATACCCAGCAGCTGTGGCATGAGGCCGAAATTGAGCCCCGCGCCATCGACCGGGAAGTTTCCACCGCCATGCACATGACCCATATGGGCTGCTCGTCCCTGGCAGAGGCACTGATCCGTCAGGCCCTGCGGGCTGGCCTGTCCGATGGCTGGGGCGGCTCCATGATGGGCACCGAGTTCTCCGATGTCATGTTCGGAACCCCCCGCCCCGTGGATACCGAGGCCAACATCGGTGTCATGGAGAAGGACAATGTCAACATCGTGGTACACGGCCATGATCCTTCTCTGTCCGAAATGATCGTATACTACGCCAACGACCCCGAAATGATTGCCTATGCCAAGACCATGGGCGCGAAGGGCATCACCGTCTCCGGTGTGTGCTGCACCTCCAACGAGGTCGCCATGCGTCACGGCATCCCCATGGCCGGTAACTTCCTCAATCAGGAAAACGTGGTTCTGACCGGCGCCTGTGAGGCCATCGTTGTGGACGTGCAGTGCATTTTCCCGGCCCTGGGCCCCCTGAGCAAGTGCTTCCATACCAAGTTCATCACCACCTCTCCCATCGCCCGGATGCCCGACTCCGAGTTCATCCAGTTCCATGCCGAGACCGCCGGTGAGAATGCCAGAGCAATCGTGAAGATGGCCATTGAGAACTTCCGCAACCGCAACCATGAGCTGGTCAACATCCCCAACCAGAAGCAGAAGGCCAGAGTCGGCTACTCTGTGGAGGCCATCAAGAAGGTGCTCGACGGCGTCGCCAACTCTCAGGTGGACGAGTTCGGCACCACTAAGCCGCTGATCGAATGTGTCCATTCCGGTGTCCTGCGGGGCGCGGTGGCCATGGTCGGCTGCAACAACCCCAAGGTTCGCCCCGACGCGGCCCACATCGGCCTGATGAAGAAGCTGCTGGAGAACGATATTATCCTGATCGTGTCCGGCTGCTCCGCGCAGGCTGCCGCCAAGGCCGGTCTGATGGATCCGGTGCAGGCGAAGGAATACTGCGGCGCAGGCCTGAAGCGTGTGTGTGAGCTGGCCGGCATTCCTCCGGTGCTGCACATGGGCTCCTGCGTGGATATTTCCCGTATGATGATCCTGGCCTCCGATATTGCCAAGGACTGGGG
>CAZMBL010000087.1:0-7316 GCA_964564605.1 uncultured Oscillospiraceae bacterium | reverse complement strand
TGGAGCTGACCGGCGATGATCTGGGCTACCTGATCGGCCGCCGGGGCGATACCCTCGATGCCATCCAGCGCCTGTGCAACTACGCCGTCAACCACGGCACCGAGGGCCGCATCCGCATCAATGTGGACGCGGAGGACTACCGTGCCAAGCGGGAGGACAGCCTGCGCAAGTATGCCCGCAAGAAGGCGCAGCAGGTGCTCAAAGCCCGCCGCCGCTGCTCTCTGGAGCCCATGAACGCCTACGAGCGCCACGTCATTCACGCCGCGCTGCAGGACATGGAGAACATCACCACCTACTCCACCGGCACAGAGCCCAACCGCCGCGTTGTAATCGAGTACGTCCGCTAACTTTCCGGTGGACATGGCCTGCTTTTCAGCAAAGGCACTACACATCCTGCACATCGGCCGATCCCGCACGGGTTCGGCCGATGTTTTCTGTTCCCGTGCCGACTCTGACCGTTTTTTTCGCCATTCTACCGGATAAACAGCAATTTCTCCCATCTGAAGAGCGATTTTTGCACCAATTCCACCATGGCGGCCCCAACGGGCTGGCCCCGGCACCTGCGCCGCCTTCTTCGGCACCCCCGCGCCCCGGAATAAATCCGGCAATTCCTGCAACGGTTCCACCAGCGCAATAAAATCGAATGTCATTGCCACACCGGTACGCACACCGGTCTAAAAAAGAAGTGTCATTGCGAACCACTCCACGCCACTGGTGTGGCAATCCCCCGTTTTTTCCGACCGGCAAATGTAGGGGGCGGCACCCACGACGCCCCTTTACTTCGTCCCCTGCCGCACCCCTTGTCACCTTCGGTGACGCTTCCCTTCGGGAAGCCCCTCTTCCGGCCCGGCGTACCGCCGGGCCACCTTCCCCAGAGGGGAAGGCAATGGGCCGATGTGCCTCAATCAGCCCCTGTGGTAAAGCATCGAATGCTGCGCAAAGGCGGCAGAAATCACTTTCGTGATTTCCGCCGCCTGATTGGATTGAATTGGGTGATTACCAGATGACGACCCGCTTGGAGGGGGCGAGGTACATGCCGTCGGTCTTTTTCACATGGAAGGCCGCGTACCACTCCGGAAAGTTTCTGGGGGGCATGTTGGCCCGCAGGTAGCTGGGACCGTGAACATCCACCTGCAGCAGCAGGGACTGATACTCCGGCTTCGCCTTCTGGCACCAGACTCTTGCCCAGTTGGTGAAATACTCCTCGAAGGAAACACCCTCGGTGTGGGACATGATATCCAGCGTCACCGCCATGCCGCCATTGTCTGCAATGTTTTCGCTGACGGTGAACTTGCCGTTGACGGTGCCCCAGGGCAGCTCGATGCCGTCAAACTGCTTGACCATGGCATTGACCTTTTTGTTGAACTTCCGCTCATCGGCCTTTGTCCACCAGTTGTTCAGGTTGCCCAGCTCATCGCACTTGGCACCGTTGGAGTCAAAGGCGTGGGAGATCTCATGGCCGATCACCGCGCCGATGCCGCCCAGATTTTCGCTTCTGGTTTGGTGGATGGAGTAGAAGGGCGGCTGCAAAATCGCGGCAGGGAAGGTGATATCATTGACGAAGGGATCATAGCAGGCATTGACCATATGCCCGGGCATGGCCCAGTGGCTGCGATCCACATTCTTGTCCAGCCTGGACAGATTATCCTCGGTTTGGATCCGGCTCAGAGCCATACAAACATCAAACAGGGACTTGGAGGGGTCAAACACCAGCTTGCTGTAGATTTCCTCCACCCGGTCGGGATAGCCCAGCTTCAGGCCCATTTTCGACAGTTTCAGGATAGCCTTGTCCTTGGTGGCCTGTTCCAGAATATCATTGGTGGCAATGCGCTTCTGATAGGTGGCCACGATCTGCTGCACGATCTCGGTGATATCCTTCTTGGCCTCTTCACCGAAATACTTTTCGCCGTAGTACAGACCCACAGGCTCGCTGTAAATGGACGATGCCAGCTGATAGGCGAACTTCTCCGGGCTGGAAACGGCATCAATGCCGGACAGGGCTCTGCGGAAAGCGCCGCCCAGCTCCCGCAGCTGCTCAGACAGCAGGCTGCAGCTGTTCATCAGACCGAACACATATGCCCACGCCTTATACAGCTCAAAGGTATCCGGGTTGAAGACTTCCCGGAAATTCTTAAAATATCTCGGCTCCGTGACGATGATCTGCTCCGGGACAAAGCCGAACAGGTCGGTCAGCAGCTTTTTCAGATTGAGGGGCTTGACCATGCCCGCAACCCGGCCGGTCTTCATGGGGTTGTACATTTTGGTGTACTCCGACCATTCCTCACTGGTTTTGACATACTTTGCCACCAGCGCATCAAAGGCCAGCGTATCGCGCAGCAGGGCATCGCTCTCTTCCTCGGTGTGGCCGGCTAGCAGCAGGACTTCTTTCGCGGAGCTGCTCCACATGGCCAGCAGCGCGTCCCGCTGCTGCTGCTTTTCCTCTGCATAGTAGGATGCATCAGGCAAAATCACACCGGGGCCCTGCACCATCACGCAGTGATGGTTGGTGTCCTTCATATCCGGCTCCACGGAAATGCCGATAGGCATGGCGATATGACGCAACAGCAGTTCCTTCGCATGGAGGTTGAAAGAGCGCACAGTGCCCAGCTTCTTGAGAATGGCCAGATGCTTCAGCGCGGGCTTGATGCCGTGCTTTTTCTTGCGCTTGACATCCTTCGCCATCTTATAGAGGGTGCAGGCCCGCTCCAGATCCTCGTTGGGATAGGTGTCTGCCTCGCACATGGCGTTGAACTCTCCAATCATGAGCTTCTCCACCTCGGTCGAGAGGGTCGAGAAACCGCCGGTAGCGGGCAGATCATCGGGAATCACCAGCTCGTCCAGCTTTGCCTGATTGACAAAGGTATACAGATCATCCTGAATTCTGATTTTTTCCATAATTATCTCCTTGTGACACACAAAGTAAGGGAAGCTGCACCGCTTCCGTAGCATAAAAATGCCACTTGCGACATTATATCAGAGGAAAAGTCCGTTGTAAATAGGATAATAGGGAATATCCCCCCGGAAAACGGGGGAATTATTCCATTGGCTAGAAAAGGCCCCGCCGCAGAGCACGTTCTGCGGCGGGGCGGGGAAAATGCGGGTTATTTCAGGGCAAGGCCATCGTGGAAAGCCTGCCCGGCCGGGGTGCCAAGGGTCAGGTAGCGGTGGGTGGCGGGGTCATAGGTGATGGGGCACAGGCGCTGCACATCCACCCGCCCCGCCTCGTCCAGCACGGCTTCATCCGCACAGACATTGACGATCTCCCCCACCAGGCGGCAGGTTTCCGCGTCATAGCTGACCAGTCGGCATTCCAGCGCCATGGGCAGCTCTTCAATCAGTGGCGCGTCCACATACCGGGAGGCCACGGCGTGGAAGCCCGCTTTCGCGAACTTGTCCGGCTCCTTCGTGCCGGAGACGATGCCCACATAATCGCAGGCGACCAGCTGCTGCACGGTGCCCATGGACACGGTGAATGCCTTTCTGGACAGAATATTTTCCGTTGTCTTGTGATCGGCACTGATACAGATGCTGATCTGGGTATCATCGCTGATGCCGCCCCACGCGGCGTTCATGGCATTGGGGGTGCCGTCCGCACCCCATGTGGCAATGATATACACCGGCATGGGATAACACATGGCCTTCGCACCAAAATCTTTACGCATATAGTTTCCTCCTGATATAATAATTCATTTGCCGCTGAAATTTAAGAAACCTCTGAATAAAAGTGTGATGAAACTCACACAAAACGCTATAATTATGTGAAAAGGTGTGGGGCATGGCGAAAATCGCCGCCGCATGATGCCGGCGGCGATTTTTTATTGGGGTGTTTCCTGTGCCCGGGAGTCTTCCGGGAGGTGCTGGGGGGTGGTGTCGCACAGATCCTGCAAGGTGATGCCTTCGAAAAAGTCATCGATCATCCGCTCCAGCTTTTCCCACATGGGCAGGGCGTGACAGCAGCTGGTGCGGGAGCAGGCCGCCGCCCCCTGACTGGTGCAGGACACCGGGGCCAGGCTTCCCTCCGTCAGCTTCAGAATGCTGCCCACGGTATATTCCGCAGCGCCGCGGTTGAGCCGGTAGCCGCCGCCCTTGCCGTGTACCGCGTCCACCATGCCGGCTTTGGAAAGCGTGGTCATGATCGCTTCCAGATATTTCTGGGAAATGCCTTCTTCCTCCGCGATTTCCTTCAGCGGGACAAATTCCCCGCCGGGCCGCAGCGCCAGCCCAACCATGACACGCAGCGCGTAGCGCCCCTTGGTTGAGACGATCATGCCTGCTCGCCGTGTACCTGCTCGTGCAGGTGCTCGTGGTCGGTTTCTTTGAATTTGTCCGAATCGTAGGCAATGCCGTTGCGGTCAAAATAGTCCTTGAGGGCGTTCTTGATGGCCTCCTCCGCCAGCACGGAGCAGTGCATCTTGTGGGCGGGCAGGCCGTCCAGCGCCTCGGCCACGGCCTTGTTGGTCAGCTCCAGTGCCTCGTGGATGGAGCGGCCCTTGATCATCTCCGTGGCCATGGAGGAGGAAGCGATGGCGCTACCGCAGCCGAAGGTCTCAAACTTGCAGTCCACAATGATATCATTTTCAATTTTCAGATAGATTTTCATAATATCGCCGCACTTGGCGTTGCCGATCTCACCGACGCCGTCGGCGTTCTCAATCACACCCACATTGCGGGGGTTCATGAAATGATCCATCACTTTTTCGCTGTACAGTGCCATATTCTCTGATCTTCCTTTCGATATTACAGTATATATTCCCGCTTGCCGGTCTGCAGATCCCGCCAGACGGGGCTCATGCTCCGCAGGTACGCCACAACCTCCGGCACGGCGGCCAGGATGTGGTCAACCTCGGCATCGGTGTTGCTTTCGCACAGGCTCAGCCGCAGGGAACCATGGGCCACATCATGCACCCGGCCGATGGCCAGCAGAACATGGCTCGGATCCAGTGACCCGGAGGTACACGCAGAGCCGGAGGAGGCGCAGATGCCCCGGGCATCCAGCAGAAGCAGCAAACTCTCCCCCTCGATTCCCTCAAAGCAGAAGCTGACATTGCCTGGCAGCCGGTTCACCGGATCGCCGTTGAGGGCGCAGTGGGGAATTTGGGAAAGACCCTCGATCAGCCTGTCCCGCAGATGGGCGACATGGGCGGCGTTTTCCGCCATATGGGCGCAGGCCTCCTCCAGCGCGGCGGCCATACCCATGATGCCGGGGATGTTTTCCGTTCCGGCCCGCTTGCCCCGCTCCTGCGCGCCGCCCTCGATCAGGTTCGTCAGAGGGATGCCACGGCGGACATACAGCGCGCCCACGCCCTTGGGGCCATGGAATTTGTGCGCGGACAGGCTCAGCATATCGATCTGCTGCTCCTGCACATGGATGGGCAGATGGCCAACGGCCTGCACCGCGTCGGTGTGGAAGACGACTCCCGCCTGACGGCAAACCGCACCGATCTGGGCGATGGGCAGCACGGAGCCGATCTCATTGTTGGCATACATGGTGGTCACCAGACAGGTGTCGGGCCGGATCGCATCCTGCACCTGCCGGGGGGTGATATTGTGGCCCTCCCGCACGTCCAGATAGGTGACAGTGAAGCCCTCCTGCTCCAGCTTTTTCAGGGTGTGCAGTACGGCATGATGCTCAAACGCGGTGGTGATGATATGTTTTTTCCCTTTTTTCGCCCCGTTGATCGCGGCGGAGCGGATGGCCTGATTGTCAGCCTCGCTACCGCCGGAGGTAAAGTAAATTTCCCGGGCGGAGCAGCCAAGGCAGTCCGCGATCCGGCTTCGTGCCTGCTCCAGCGCCTCTTTCGCCTGCTGCCCCACGGAATGCAGGGAGGAGGGGTTGCCATAAACCTCCGTCATGTAGGGCAGCATGGCCTCCAGCGCGGTAGCACTCATTTTCGTGGTAGCGGCATTATCTGCGTAAACTTGCATAATTGATTCCTCCGGATGGTATACCCAGTGATTTCCTAGGTAAATATAGCACTACCTACCTACTTTGTCAATGGGTAAATCCTGTTTTTTTGGGCAATTCGCGCGTTGTCAGAAAATGCGGGTATTTTTCAAATTCTTCCTGTTTTTTCGACATTTGCATCGGTTACAATCCCGCCGGAATGGCATATTAAAAGGGCAGGCAATTGCAGAAGGAGGGCATTTCAAATGAAAAAAACGGCAATGCGGGCTGCCGTGATTTTGCTGGTGGTGTGCTGTCTGTCCGTCAACGCCGACGCGGCACGGGTGCTGGTGCCGGGCGGGCAGCTGATCGGATTAAAGCTGGAAAACAACACCGTCACCGTGGCGGCCTTTGATCTGACCATGGCGGCAGGTCGGAGCAGCGGGCTGCAAATCGGGGACGAGATCGTCTCCATCGATTCTCAAAAAATTCACAGCGCCGCGGATGTGCGCAGCGCGCTGGATCGCTCCGGCGGGCAGGTGGAGCTGGTCGTCCGACGGAAGGCCAAAACGCAAACCCTGACCGTCCGGCCGGAGATCACCCGTGGCGGGCCGATGCTGGGGGTTTATCTGCGGGAGGGTATCACGGGCATAGGCACCGTGACATGGTATGATCCTGAAACCCGCTGTTTCGGCACGCTGGGCCACGGGGTTCACGCCGCGGACGGGCAGCTGCTGGAGCTGGTGCGGGGCAGCGTTTACAGCGCGGCCGTGGTGTCGGTGACGGCGGGGCGCGTTGGCGCGCCGGGACAGCTACGGGGCAGCCTCACCGCCCGGGAACCAATCGGCACCCTGTCTCGCAACACGGAGCGGGGCGCCTTCGGACAGGCTTCCGCACCCTGGGCCGGGACGGCGCTGCCGGTGGCCCGGAGCAGCGAAATCCGCACGGGCGAGGCCGGCATTCTGTGCAGCGTGAGCCGGGATGGGGTGCGGGAATATTCTGTGGAAATATTGAAAGTTTATCCCCAATCCACCCAGACCGGCCGCAGCATGCTGCTGCGAATCACCGACCCCGACCTCCTGTCCATCACCGGCGGAATCGTGCAGGGTATGAGCGGCAGCCCAATTATTCAGGATGGAAAGCTGGTGGGAGCGGTGACCCACGTTTTGGTAAATGACCCGACAATGGGATACGGGATCTTCATCGAAAATATGCTGGATGCGGCGGGATAAGTTTAGGCCAGAGGCAATTTGCCTCTGGCATTTTTCTATGAAAAGTATTATAATGAGCTTGCTAATTGTAACTTTAAGGAGTGTATACTATGAAAACAAGATGTTTGTTTCTTACATCTTCCGGTTTATCAAGTGATATGAAAAATAGGGAACCTCTGATTTAATCCGCACTACCATATAGGCTCCAGATATGGTATAAT
>CAZMBL010000086.1:0-7341 GCA_964564605.1 uncultured Oscillospiraceae bacterium | reverse complement strand
GTTGTAACGCCACCTTAGGAGGCGATCGCTCTATACGACTGAGCTACTGGGGCATACCTGAATATTGTAACGGAAAATACCGGGCGTGTCAAGCCCGGTATTTTGTCTTATGGATGGCCGTTATTTCCATGTTGCCCAGATTTCCGGGCAGAAGCCGACTGTGGCCTGCCGTCCGTTGCGGACGATGGGTGTGCGGATCAGGCCCGGGTCATCGAACAGGGCATCCTCCTTTGCCCGGGGATCGTCCATATAGCGAAGGTTGGTCACCTGCTGGGCGGGATTTTCCCAATCCACCAGCGCGTCCACGCCGCCCACGGCCTGCAAAACGCTGTCAAATTCCCGGCCGGACATGCCGTAGCGTGGCAGATCGATCCGCTGAAAGCTGATGCGCCGCTCCCGGAACCAGCGCTCGGCCTTGCGGGTGTCGAAGCATTTGTTTTTGCCGAAAATCTGGATATTCATGTGTCCGATGTATCCTTTCCGCCGCACTGCGCCGTGATCCACGACAGAACATCGCCCCAGATCTCGTCCCGGTTCAGCTCGTTGAGTACCTCGTGGCGGCAAAGAGGGTAGATACGGGTGGTGACATGATCCATGCCCGCCTTCTCAAATTCCTGCGCGGCCCGCCGGACACCGGCACCGTAGCTTCCCACCGGATCGTCTCCACCAGCGATGAACAGCACCGGAAGCTCGGCACGCATGGCGCGAAGATGGGAAGGCTGCTGAATATAGCGAAGACCCTCCATCATATCCCGGGCGAGACCGGCACTTTCCGGAAAACCGCACAGGGGATCGGCCTCATACGCGTCCACCACGGCATTGTCCCGTGTCAGCCAGTCGCTGGGGGTGCGGCGATGCTCCACCCGGCGGTTATAGGAGCCGAACATCATGGCGTGAAGGGCAGCATTGGGCTGACGCTCATCCTGCCGGCTGCACACCAGCCGCGCGGCGGCCCGCCCGGCGGTCAGCACTGCGCCGCTCATCCATGCGGTGCCGCTGATCACGGCCGCGGTAATGCCGCTGTCCGGATGGGCGGCCAGCACGGTTCTGGCAAGGAAGGAACCCATGGAATGCCCCAGCAGAACATAGGGAACCTCCGGCAGCGCCTGCCGGGTCATTTGCAGGAGACGGTAGGTATCCTCGGCCGCCGCATGCCAGCCGCCGGTGAAATAGCCCCGGGGGCCATCCCCGATGGAGCTGCCGTGTCCCATGTGATCCTCTGCTACCACCAGAATGCCGTGGGCGGCCAGGAAGGTGGCGAAGCCGTCATACCGGGCCACATGCTCGGCAATGCCGTGGACGATCTGCACCACGGCTTTGATCTCACCCTCCGGCTTCCAGTACAGGCCGCAGATCTGCCCCGCACCGCAGGATGGATAGCTGAATTTCTCCGCCATGGCTCAACCCACCACCTGATAGCCGGCGTCGGTGATGGCCTTTTTCAGGGCGGCCACATCTGCGTTGCCGGTGACAGTTACATTTTTGGCTTGCAGATCCACAAGGGCCTCCGTCACGCCCGGCACGCCCATGCACACCTGCTCGACCCGGGCTTTGCAATGGGTACACATCATACCCTCCACCACAATGACAGTTTTCATGGTTTGTTCCTCCTTCGCAAGATGATCATCGTTTTTTTCTTCCCTCGCCGGTGCGCCGGAGGGCCGGAACAGCCGCAGGCGCAGGGCGTTGGTCACAACAAATACGGAGCTGAGGCTCATGGCCGCCGCACCCAGCATGGGGCTGAGCTGGATGCCGAAGGACGGGTAGAGCGCACCGGCCGCAATGGGAATGCCGAGACAATTGTAGAAAAATGCCCAGAACAGGTTCTGCCGGATGTTGCGGATGGTGGCGCGGCTCAGCTCAATGGCGCTGCATACCCCCTGCAGAGAATTTGCCATCAGCACGATGTCTGCCGAGTCGATGGCGATATCGGTGCCCGCACCGATGGCCATGCCCACATCGGCGGTGACCAGCGCGGGAGCATCGTTGATCCCGTCACCCACCATCAGAACCCGGTGCCCCTGCTGCTGCAGGGAACGGACGGTATCGGCCTTGTCTCCGGGCAGCACCTCCGGCACCACCTGTGAGATCCCGGCCTGTGCGGCGATGGCCCGCGCAGTTGCGGCATTGTCGCCGGTGAGCATTACCACATCCGGCCCCAGCGCACGCAGGGCGTGTACCGCCCTCGCGGAATCGGGTTTCAGGACATCTGCCGCCGCAATCGCGCCGAGATACCGGCCTCCGGCGGCGAAATACAGGGGCGTCTGCCCCTGCCGGGTAAGCTCCGGCAGCTCCGGCACAGAGATTTGCAGCTGTTCCATGAGCCTGCGGTTGCCGCCGTGGCAGCGGACACCGTCGATTGTGGCGGCTACGCCGCGCCCCGGCAGCGTTTCAAAATCCACCGTCTCCGGCAGTGTCAGATCTTTGGCCCGTTCCGCAATGGCGGCGGCAAAGGGATGCTCTGACCGGTATTCCAGCGCGGCAGCCAGACGCAGCAGCTCCTCTTCGGAGCAGCCCTCCGGCAGCAGCCGGGTCACCCGGGGCTTGCCGGTGGTCAGGGTTCCGGTCTTATCCAGCACCACAGTGTCCACATGGTGCAGATTTTCCAGCGCGGCGGCATTGCGGAACAGCACGCCCAGCCGCGCGCCACGGCCGGTGCCCACCATAATGGCCACCGGTGTGGCCAGACCCAGGGCACAGGGGCAGGAGATCACCAGCACGGCAATGCCGGTGGTCAGCGCAAAGGACAGACTTTCGCCTGCCAGCAGCCAACCGAGGAAAGCCACCAGCGCGATGGTCATCACCGCCGGGACGAAAATGCCGGCGATCCGGTCTGCCAGACGGGCGATAGGGGCTTTGGAGCCGCCGGCCTCCTCCACCAGATGGATGATCTGGGCGAGGGTGGTATCCTCTCCAACCTTTTCCGCCCGCAGCTCCAGATACCCGGCGCTGACCACCGTGGCCGCGGCCACGGCGCTGCCGGGCTCCACCTCCACGGGGACGCTCTCTCCGGTCAGGGCACTCTGATCCACAAAGGCCGTGCCGCTGACCACCGTTCCGTCCACGGGAATGCTGCCGCCGGAGCGCACTGCCACAATATCCCCCTGGCGTACCTGCTCCACGGGAAGCTCCTGCAGAGTCTGCCCCCGGCGGACGGTGGCTGTGTTGGGCCGCAGGGCCATCAGCTGGCGGATGGCATCGCCGGTTTTGCTTTTGGCCCGGGTCTCCAGATATTTTCCGAGAGTCACCAGCGTCAAAATCATGGCGGCGGACTCAAAATAGAGATTTTCGCTACAGGCTCGCACCGTCTCCCAGTCGTCACATCCCATGGCATCGGCCATGCGCAGCAGAGTGGCGATGCCGTAGACCAGCGCCGCACCGGAGCCGACCGCAATCAGCGAATCCATGTTGGGCGAGCGGTGCCACAGGGCCAGCAGACCCCGGCTGTAGTAGCTGCGGTTGAGATACACCACCGGCAGTGTCAGCAGCAGCTGCACCAGCGCTGCCGTCATGGCGTGCTGGAGGCCGTGATACCAGCCGGGCAGCGGCAGGCCGATCATATGACCCATGGTAAAATACATCAGCACCAGCAAAAACGCCGCCGAACCGATGATCCGTTTTTTCATTTCCCGTCCGGCATCCTGCGCAGGGGCAGAAGCTGCTGTTGCCCTGTTACCCTCCGGCTCCAGCGCGTATCCGGCGGCCCGGACGGCATCTTCCACCGGCCCGAGGACGGCTTCACTGTCCGCTTCCAGCGTCATTTTTCCCGCCAGCAGATTGACTTCCGCCTTCCGCACACCTGGCACGACGGCGCTCACCTTCTCCACCCTGGCGGCACAGGCGGCGCAGGTCATGCCGGTGACACGGCATCGCAGTTTCATATGCATCCCTCACTTTTCCTTATTATCCACGATTTTTCCGGAAAAATCAATATGAAATCAACGCTTTGTTGACATTCTCCGGTTTTCGTGCTATATTATACCACAACGGTTCCGAAGCGCAAGTATGCACCTTTTTGTGCCATACTATCCTTTTGGAAACCATGGAGGTATTACCATGCAAGCCCAAACCAATTGCCCCGTGGAAGCCACGCTGGAGTTGATCGGCGGGAAATACAAGGCCCTGATCCTCTGGCATCTGGCCAAGAGCAAGCTGCGCTACTCCCAGCTGCGCCAGAGCATTGCCGGCATCACCCCGAAAATGCTGACCCAGCAGCTGCGGGAGCTGGAGGCACAGCAGCTGATCCACCGGGAGGTTTTCCCCATCGTGCCACCCAAGGTGGAATATTCCCTGACCGAGCTGGGCGAGAGCCTGATGCCGGTACTGGTGGCCATGCGTGACTGGGGCAGTGCCTACCTGCGGGGCAGCAAAAAACTGGAGCCCAACTGCTTTATGATGGGTTCCGATCCAATTCCAAAAACCAACTGATGAAAGGATGCTCTACCATGAACATCAAAATTTTATCCGACAGCACCTGTGATCTTTCCCCCGCTCAGCTGGCCGAGCATAACATCGATCTGGCCCGGCTGACCGTGGTCAAGGGTGGGGAGCCCTTCCGGGACGGGCAGACCATTTTCCCGGCAGATATTTTTGCCCATGTGGCCGCCGGGGGAGACCTGTGCTCCACCACTGCCTTCAATGTCAGTGAATACCAAGAGCTTTTTGCCAAATACGCCGGGGAGTATGACGGCGTGATCCATATCAACATCGGTTCCGGTTTCTCTTCCTGCTACCAGAATGCCTGCATCGCCGCGCAGGATTTCCCCAATGTGCGGGTCATCGATTCCCAGAACCTGTCCACCGGGCAGGGCCATGTAGTGATGGAAGCCTGCCGTCTGGCCAAAAGCTGCGACAATCTGGACGAGATTGCCCGCATTCTCACGGATTTTACCGCTCGGGTGGAGGCCAGCTTTGTTCTCGATCAGCTCAGCTACATGGTCAAGGGCGGCCGCTGCTCCGCCGTGGCGGCGCTGGGTGCCAATCTGCTGGGGCTCAAGCCCTGCATCGAGGTTCGCGGCGGCAAGATGATCGTGGTAAAAAAGTACCGGGGCAGCTACGCCAAGTGCCTGGCCAACTATGTCAAAGACCGTCTGGCCAACCGGGAGGATATCGCGCGCGATGAGCTGTTCTTGACCTATACCACCATCGGAGAAGAGGAACTGGCGGCGGTCAAGCAGGAGATCGACCGGCACGGCCATTTCTCCACGGTCTATGAGACCATCGCCGGCTGCACCATTTCCTGCCACTGCGGGCCCAACACGCTGGGAATCCTGTTTGTGCGCAAATAATCCCACCGCTTCAGGGCGTGCCGATCGGCACGCCCTTTTTTCATGCGGAAAGGCGGAAAAGACCCACACGAGTTAAAAAGAAAATGTCATTGCGAAATAAGTGCGCACACTGGTGTGGCAATCCCCTCGTTCTTCCGGGCTGTCGGAAAACGGGGATTGCCACGCCGGCTACGCCTCCTCGTAATGACGGCAGGTCGTGGTGTGGCTTCCGCCCGGCCATTGTAGGGGGGCGGCGCCTTCGACGCTTCTTTCCCCATGTGCCGACAGATTGTCTCTTGTATTTCGGGGAAAATGTGCTATACTGTTGACGTTAGTCTATCTGCTGCGAGGAAGCAATCATGAACGAGAGTCTGTTACTGGATCTTGCCACCGACCTTGGCTATGAGCTGGCCATGGCCGGAGCCGAAACCTACCGGGTGGAGGAGAGCATCAGCCGCATCCTGTCCGCTTACGGGCTGGAGGCGGAGGTTTTTGCCATTCCGAACAATTTGACGGCCAGTATCCTCTGTCGGGACGGCTTGCCCATGACCCGGATGCGCCGGATCGGCCAGCACGGCAACGATATCGACTCCGTGGAGCGCTTTTCCGCCCTGAGCCGCCGCATCTGCACGGAAAAACCGGAGATCGACACGGCCATGCAATGGCTGCGGGAGACCTGCCGGACACGGCGCGTCCATGCGGTGCCCATCGATCTGCTGGGGCATTTTCTGGGAGCCTGCGGCTTTACTGTTTTCTACGGCGGTGGCCTGCTGGACGGGCTGTGCGCCGGGCTTTGCGGCCTGCTGGTGGGGCTGATCAGCCGGGCCATGGATCACTATCATGCCAACCAGTTTTTTCGCACCATTTTTGCCGCATTTCCCATGGCCCTGCTGGCTTATGGGCTGGGCAGAGTGGGCCTTGCGGCCAATCCCGATTCCGTGGTCATCGGCGCGCTGATGATTCTGGTGCCCGGCCTGCTGTTTACCAACGCCATGCGGGATATCATTTTCGGTGACACCAATTCCGGTACCCTTCGCATCGTACAGGTGCTGATGATCGCCGTGGCCATCGCCTGCGGCACCGGTGCGGCCTGGAATGTGGCCACGCAGCTGTGGGAAGAGCCGGTCAATATGGGCGTCCATGTCTACAGCTTCTGGCAGGAGAGCCTGCCGTGCCTGATCGGCTGTATCGGCTTTGCCATCATTTTCAATATCCACGGCCCGGGGATGCTGCTGTGTGCGCTGGGGGGACTGCTGACATGGGCCGTCTACCGCCTGACCATGGGACTGGGTGGCACGGATCTGACGGCCTACTTCTTCTCCTGCGCCTTTGCTTCTCTCTATGCCGAGGTGATGGCCCGGCTGCGCAAGTATCCCGCCATCGGCTACCTGCTGGTTTCCATATTCCCCCTGATTCCCGGCGCGGGGGTGTACTACACCATGAATTATGCCGTCCGTGGGGAAATGGATCTGTTCGCGGCCAAGGGAATGCACACCATTTCCGTGGCCGGTGTCATGGCGGTGGCGGTGCTGCTGATTTCCACCCTGTTCCGGATGGCGGCCGACCGGAAAAAGCTGCGCCGCGGCTGAGCCGCCGCGCAAATTCCCGCGAATGGGAATTGACATTCGGGGGACTTGCCTGTATAATATATGCGGAAAAACGCGGTTTTTCCGCACATGTATATCAAAAGCCTGCAGGCTTTGAAAAGAAAGGATAATTGCCATGATTTACAGTAGCGAAGTACAACATATGTGCAGCGTTGCCAAAGGCGCCTACCACGGCCCGGCTCCCATTCCCGAAGAGGGCAAGTGGGTGCAGGTCAAGGAGATCAAGGATGTCAGCGGCTTCACCCACGGCATCGGCTGGTGCGCCCCGCAACAGGGCTGCTGCAAGCTGACCCTGAACGTCAAGGACGGCATCATCGAGGAGGCGCTGGTGGAGACGCTGGGCTGCTCCGGCATGACCCACTCCGCCGCAATGGCTTCCGAAATTCTGATCGGTAAAACACTGCTGGAGGCTCTGAACACCGACCTGGTGTGCGATGCCATCAACACCGCCATGCGGGAGCTGTTCC
>CAZMBL010000085.1:0-7480 GCA_964564605.1 uncultured Oscillospiraceae bacterium | reverse complement strand
AAGCAGCACCGTCACCGCCGCCAGCAGCACAAAAAAGCAGCCGACCCCCACTCCCGCCGCCGCAGACCGGGGCAGATGGAGCCTGCGCTGGGCCAGCGCCGTGGCAGGCTCCGCCCCCAGCGCCAGCAGGGCTCCCAGCGCGAAGGGCAGAGCGATGGCCACCGCCTGCCGTGCAAACAGCACCAACGCGGCGGCGCAAAGCAGCCAGATAACCGTCTTTTTTCCTTTTGGGTTCAATTTATCCACGTCCTTATGAAAGAAATTCCCTGCGGGTCTTGCTTTTTGAAAAAAATATGCTATAATTGCAGCAGTATTTGAAGAAAAAACTGGTCAACATCACAATAGGAGGCTAATCTCTTCATGAAAAACGGACCGAAATATTATATTGTGGAAGCCGATGCTCTGCCCGAGGTTTTCGTGCGGGTGGCGCAGGCCAAGGTTCTGCTGGCCACGGGTCAGGCCGACACCGTCAACAAAGCCGCGCAGATGACCGGCATCAGCCGCAGCGCATTTTATAAGTATCGGGATGTGGTGCAGCCCTTCACCAATATGAGTGCCAGCCGCACCATCACCTTCCAGTTTCTGCTGCATGATGAGCCCGGTGCCCTGTCTGCCATTCTGACGGCCTTTGCCGAGCAGAAGGCCAACCTGCTGACGGTCAACTCCATCGCCCCGTCCAACGGCTGCGCCATCGTGACCGTATCGGCGGAAACATTGGAGACCTCCGCTTCTCTGGACGAGATGCTGCAGATCTTCCTCTCCACCCCCGGTGTGATCAAGGCAGATGTTCTGGCCGCCGGTTAAGAATTATATCCGCAGGAGCCGCAGAAGCGGCTCCTTTTTTGTGGTGCCTGCAGATTAAAGCAGATGTTTCCTTGAAATCCTACCCGCTTTTTCCCCGGGATATTCCCACCGGTGGGCAGAAAAACCCTCACCGGCAAAATTGGGTATTGTCCCCGGGAAAAGTTTCTGCTATAATGAAAGAACCTGTGAACAAATCGCCCGCAGCCAAAGGGCATGTCCGTCCGATTTTGTCAGAGGTTTCCGAGAAAACTATGCCCTGCGCATGGGAAAGCTGGAGCTGATTATTATGAAAGAAAACAATCGCCGCCCCGCCCCCGCCCCGGCCGAGGAAATAGAGGGTCAGCTGGAGGGCCGCAATGCCCTGACCGAGGCCCTGCGCGCCGGGCGCACCATCGATAAAGTGTTCATCGCCGCCGGAGACACGGATCAGGCTCTGCAGCGTCTGGCGGCACAGGCCAAACAGGCCGGTGCCGTGGTGGTGCCGGTGGATCGGCGCAAGCTTGACGCCATGTCCGTGACCCATGCACACCAGGGCGTGATCACCCTGGCTGCCGCCCATGATTACTGCACCATCGATGATATCCTTACCTGCGCCGCCGAACGGGGCCAGCAGCCGCTGCTGGTGATCTGCGATGAGCTGACGGATCCCCACAATCTGGGGGCAGTCCTGCGCTCCGCCGAGTGCGCCGGTGCCCATGGCGTGATCATTCCCAAGCGCCGCAGCGTCGGCCTGACGGCCACGGTGGCCAAAGCCTCCGCCGGTGCGGTGGAATATATGAAGGTCGCCCGGGTGAACAATATCAACGATGCCATCCGGGAGCTGAAGGAAAAGGGTGTCTGGGTCTTCGGCACGGCAGCGGAAGGCTCCGTGCCCATGTATCAGGCGGATCTGACCGGCCCCGCCGCCATCGTCATCGGAAACGAGGGGGAGGGCATCAGCCGTCTGGTGCGAAAAAACTGTGACCTGCTGGTGCGTATTCCCATGCAGGGCAGCATTTCCTCCCTCAATGCCTCCGCCGCCGCGGCAATTTTGCTGTACGAGGCGGTGCGGCAGCGCCTGAACTAAGGAGTTTGTCTATGGATACGATCAACGAACGCGAGCCGGAATTCGAACTGGACGATATCCTGCGGGAATTCGGCTCAGAGGATTTGCCGGATATGCCGGTGGATCTGGGGGAACCCGTCCGCACGGAGCCGGACGAACCGCCCCGAGACACCATCCGGCTGGACAAGATCCGCCGGGCTGTCCGCACGGAACCGGAGCCGTCCGATACCGTGGCCTTCACGCCCCCGGCCGAGCAGGAGGACGCGACGGCCTGGGAGCCGACCCACGAAGACCCGCCGGAGGATTACACCCCGCCTCAGCCCATCCTTTTCCACCCGGCCAGCCGCCTGCGGCAGCTGCGGCAGAAGCTGGTGGAGGGGCCCGAGCGCCGGTATTACGCCCTGTCCGAAATCGGCACCGGCAAGCTGCAGGCCGCCATTTTGCTGCACCTGCTGCTGCTGGCGGTGGCGTTAGGCGGCGTGGTGCTGTACTGGCTGGAGCTTGTGGGACCCGAGCGGCTGCGGCTGCTGATTTTCTCCCAGCTGCTGGCCATGCTGGCGTCGGGTCTGCTGGGGTGCTACCGGATGATGGAAGGCATCGCAGACCTTTTCCGGGGCCGTTTTACCCTGAAAACCCTGCTGCTGGTGACCTTTATCGCCTGCTGTGTGGATGGCGTGCGCTGCCTGAAATCCCTGCAGGTGCCCGGCTGCGCCGTTTTCTGCCTGCAAATGCTGATGGCACAGCTGGCGGAAAAGCAGCATCGGGATGCGGAAATGGACATGATGGACACCCTGCGCCGGGCAACGGATCTGTACGGTGTCGTCCGGATCCCGGATTATTACGAGGGCAAGCCCGGCTATGGCACCGTGCAGGGCAATTTGGAAGATTTTATGGAGCAGTATGACCGCTCCTCCACCCCCGAGCGGACCATGGATTGGTTCGCACTGGCGGCGCTGCTGCTCAGTGCCGGTATCGGCCTCTACGCAGGGCTCCGCAGCGGAACGGATCAGGGCATCCGCTTCGGTACGGCGGCGCTGCTGTGTGCGGCCCCGGCGGGCGCGTTTTTCTCCATGACCCGGCCGCTGGCAGTGCTGGAAAAACGGCTTTGCAAGCTGGGCACCGTGCTGTGCGGCTGGCAGGGCATCCGCCATGAAAAAAAGGCCGCCTGCTTCCCCCTGACCCATGGCGACCTGTTCCCCGCCGGAAGCGTCAAACTCAACGGGGTGAAATATTATTCCTCCGATGTCCAGCCGGACACGGTGGTGGCCTACACCGCCTCCCTGATCGCGGCGGACGGCAGTGGCCTGACCACCCTGTTCAACCAGCTGCTGGAGAGCCGGGGCGGCTACAAATTCCATGTAGAAAACTTCCGCGCCTACCCCCAGGGGGGCATCGGCGGCGAGGTGGCCGGTGACAGCGTGCTGGTGGGTACACTGGGCTTCATGCGCCAGATGGGGGTGGATATGCCCCACAATGTGCGCATTCCCCATGCGGTCTACACCGCCGTGGACGGCACGGTGTGTGGCGTGTTCGCCCTGAGCTTCAGCTGTACCCGGGGCACCGCCGGCGCCATGCGGTCGCTGTGCGGCTACCGGACGCTGACACCGGTATTGGTGGGCAACGATTTTATCCTGACGGAGAGCTTCCTCCACTCAAAATTTCACGCCCGCACCCGCCGGGTGTGCTTCCCTGACCGGCAGACCCGGGAAACTCTGGCCCAGCGCCGGATCCCGGAGGAGGGCACCACCGTGGTGGCCCTGTCTGTGCGGGAGGGACTGGCCCAGAAGGGCTTCGCCGTGACCGGGGCTCGCACGCTGCGCGGTTCGCTGGTGGCCGGGGCCTGCACCCACATTGCTGCCGGTTTGCTGGGGCTCGCCATGATCGCCGCGCTGGCCATCGTGGGCGCGGAGCAGCTGCTGACACCCCAGAATCTGCTGCTTTACAGCCTCCTGTGGCTGCTCCCCGGCTGGCTCATCACCGAATGGCCTCGCCACCTGTAAAAAATCGCAGAATTCCCCCATCCATTGATAGCAAAGGCAGACACCCCACCCGGTGCCTGCCTTTTTGCATGGATTTCCCGTGCATCCCCCGTTTCCCCCACGGTAAGAACCGGGAGACAAGGCATTGTAACCTTCGGTGACGCTTCCCTCCGGGAAGCACCTCTTCCGGCCCGGCGTTCGCCGGGCCACCTTCCCCAAAGGGGAAGGCAGAGGGCTCAAAAGACATGTGTCATTGCGAAATAAGTGCGCACGCTGGTGTGGCAATCCCCCGGATGGTTCCGCCCGGCCGTTGTAGGGGACGGCGCCCACGACGCCCCGCCTGTTGGATGCTCGACCTGTTGAATGATTGCCGGAGGGGGCGGCCATGGGGCTTCGCGGTATGGCAGACTGGGGTAAAAAGGAAAAAACAGAAAAAAGTCGGAAAAACCTTTGAAAAAGCCCTTGCAAAACCATTCTTTCCGTGCTATAATACAGGCAATCTAACGTATATCATTACGAAAGAGAGGGGCGCTGACCCCTCTCTTTTTTCGGAAAGAGGGAACACTGTGAAAAAGGTTACGGAAATTGTGGCGCAGCTGGCCGAGCCCATCGTGCTGCGGCAGGGCTGCACACTGTGGGATGTGGAATATGTGCGCGAGGGTGACACCCGGTTTCTGCGTCTGCTGATCGACAAGGAGGGCGGCGTGGACATTTCTGACTGCGAGGCCATCTCCCGGGCGGTGGATCCGATTCTGGATGAGAAGGATCCCATTGCGGAAAGCTATGTCTTTGAGGTCAGCTCCGCCGGACTGGAGCGGGCCCTGAAGCGGCCGGAGGATTTCCGGCGCTTTATGGGAAGCCCCGTCACCGTCAAGCTCTATCGCCCCCGCAACGGGCTCAAGGAGCTGCCCGCCGTACTGACCGGCTATGACGACGGCCGAATCACCGTGCAGGCCGGCAGCGAAACCATTACCTTTGCCCGCTCCGAGGTGGCGCTGGTGCGCCTGCGGGTGGAATTCTGAAAAATCGATCCGTTCCGGATCTTAAAACAAAATACGGAGGAAACTGAATATGGCAAGAGCAAAAAAGAATACCGTGGCCCCAAAGGTGGACATCGGTGCAGAAATTTTTGCCGCGCTGCGGGAAATCGAGAAGACCAAGGGCATTCCCGTGGACTACATGGTCGAGCGCATGAAGCAGGGTATGGCCAACGCCTACCGCAAGGATCGGGAAGACCGGCGGGATGAGCCGGCGGACAATGTGGTTGTCGATCTGAGCGAGCAGGGCCTGTATGTATATGTATTGAAGACCGCGGTGGAGGAAGTGGAGGATCCCGCGCTGGAGATCCAGCTGGATGCCGCCGTGAAGATCGATCCCGCCGCGCGGCTGGGCGAGAATGTCCGCATTCCCGTGAACGTGGACAAATTCAGCCGCATCGCCGCCCAGACCTTCAAGCAGGTGCTGATTCAGGGCATCCGGGAGGCGGAGCGCGGCATGGTTTACGAAAGCTATTCCGACAAGGCGCAGGAGCTACTCACCGCCACGGTGCTGCGGGCCGACCCCAACGGCAACATTTTCGTGCGCATCGGCTCCGGCAATGAGGCATCCGACGCGGTGCTGCGCGCTTCCGAGCAGATCCCCGGCGAGGAATACCGGGAGGGCAGCATGATCCGGGTGTATGTGCTGGAGGTGCGGCAGGCCAACCGTGGCCCGCTGGTGCATGTCTCCCGCACCCATCCCAATCTGGTGCGGCGGCTGTTTGAGCTGGAGACCCCCGAGATCGAAAACGGCGAGGTGGAGATCCGCAACATTGCCCGGGAACCGGGTTCCCGCACCAAGATGGCCGTCCGCGCGGCGGCAGAGGGTGTGGATCCCGTGGGTGCCTGTGTCGGCCCCCGTGGCGGCCGTGTGGGTGCCGTGGTCAAGGAGCTGGGCGGCGAGAAGATCGACATCGTCGTCTGGTCGGAGGATCCGTGTGAATATGTCAAGGCCGCCCTCAGCCCCGCCACCGTGCTGGGCGTGAGCCTGATCTCCGGGCAGAAAGCCTGCCGGGTGATCGTGCCGGATGATCAGCTGAGTCTGGCCATCGGCAAGGAGGGACAGAACGCCCGTCTGGCCGCCCGCCTGACCGGCTACAAGATCGACATCCGCTCCGCATCTCAGGCTGAGGCCGAGCAGATCACGGAAGAACCGGAAGAAGCAGAAGAAGCGTAAATTACGGAAACAGGAGGCGGTTTCATGCAGAAGAAAATTCCCCAGCGGCAGTGCATGGGCTGCCGTGAGCGCCGGGACAAGCGGCAGTTGATCCGGGTGGTTCGCAGAACGGACGGCAGCGTGTGCCTCGATTTTTCCGGCAAGCTGGCCGGGCGTGGCGCCTATGTCTGCCCCAACCCCCAGTGCCTGGCCAGAGCCCAGAAGAGCCGGGCGCTGGAGCGCAGTCTGGAGGTTGCCATCCCGGAAGAGGTTTACGGCCATCTGGAAAAAGAAATGGAGCTGAATACACCATGACAAACGGATTGCGCTATCTTGCCATGGCCCGCAAGGCGAACCTGGCCGAGCTGGGTGAGGAGCCTGTGGGCGCCGCCGCCCGGGCGGGAAAGGCATACCTGATCATCGTGGCGGCGGATGCGTCGGATCACACCTGGCGCCGGGCCAAAAGCTTCGCCGCCGGAACCGAACAGCAGTGCATCCGGGTGGATGCCGGCAAGAATGAGCTTGGGATGCTGGTAGGCCGAACCAGTCTGGCCATCGCCGCCATTACGGAGCCTTCCATGGCGCTGGCGCTGGTGCAGGCGCTGGAGCAGCCCCAGCGCTACGGCGCAGAGCTGGCCGTGCTGGAAGAGAAGGCCGAGCGGGCCCGCAAGCGGCAGGCCGAGGCCAAAGCGCACCGGCGCAACGTCCGCAAGGGTAAAAAATAAGTAAGTTTTTGACAACAGATGATCGACAGTTGACAGAAAAAACGCTGCCAATTGTAAATTGTCCGCTGTCAGCTCCCATAGTGACCGCGGGTACAATCGGGCGTGGTCACCAGAATCGTACGGAGGTGCATTGATCGATGAGTTTAGTGAAGTATCGTGTGAAGGAAGTGGCAACGGATTTCGGCATGACCCCGAAGGAGGTCTCCGAGATCGTGGGCAAATACTCCGAAAAGCCCAAGTCCTACGCCCAGGTGTTGACCGCCGAGGAGCTCAACGCCGTGTTTGACCACATTACCCGGCAGCACCAGATCGCGGATCTTTCCCAGGTGTTTGCCGTTGCGGCCGTCCGCAAAGAGCCGGAGAAGCCCGCCGGGCCGGAGCAGCCCCAGCCGGCCCCGGCCCGGGCGGCCCAGCCCCCCAAGCCCCAGCCGGCCCAGAAGGCGCAGGCTCCCGCCCAGAGCGGCAAGCCCGTGCAGAGTGCGGCCCGTCCCGCGCCCCAGCCCCAGAAACCCCAGGAGCAGCCCGCCGCGAAGCAACCCCAGCCGGAGCGCAAGCGGGAGCGCCGGGTGGTGGATACCTCCGCCGTGCAGGTCAACGCCAACCGGTTTGCCGATGTGGATAATCTGGTATCGGAAAAGGTGCAGAACTATCAGGGCGGCAAGCAGCGCATCGGCGGCGGCAAGGGCAAGCAGCAGCAGAAGCAACGGGGCAATTTCAAGGGCAGCAAGTCCCGC
>CAZMBL010000084.1:0-7583 GCA_964564605.1 uncultured Oscillospiraceae bacterium | reverse complement strand
TGTCAACCAGCTTCTGCTTGCCGGTATAGAAAGGGTGGCACTTGGAGCAGATTTCCACACGAATATCCTTCTTGGTGGAGCCGGTGGTAAAAGTGTTACCGCAGGCGCAGCGGATCGTGGTCTGTTCGTACTTGGGATGGATACCTTCCTTCATTTCGTTCACCTCTTTCTTTTCATATAAAAGGGCATAATCGCCCCAGCAATCTCAATCGCCCGCATATAATACCATACTTCTTTGGGAAATGCAAGCCCTTTTTTCAGTTTTTTGAAAAACTTATCCAAACAATGCAGGATCGATCGCTCTGTCCCGGTAATAATATTGCCGGTCACGCGCTCCCACCGGGCGCAGAACCCGGCAGGGATTGCCCACCGCCACCACATCGGAAGGAAGATCCTTCGTGACCACGCTGCCTGCACCGATGACCACATTGTCGCCAATGGTCACACCGGGCAGCACGATCACACCGGCTCCCAGCCAGCAGTTGCGGCCGATGGTGATGGGAAGATTGTATTGCAGGCCACGGCCGCGCAGGGTCGGCTCGATGGGGTGACCGGCGGTGGCCAGCACCACATTGGGGCCGAACATGGTGCCGTCCCCCACATAAATATGGGTATCGTCCACCAGTGTCAGATTATAGTTGGCATAGATCCCTGCGCCAAAATGGACATGGCGGCCACCGAAATTGGCGTGCAGCGGCGGCTCGATATAGCAGTCCGCCCCGATCTCGGCAAACATTTCCCGCAGCAGAGCGAAGCGGCGTGCCCCCTCGCCGGGGCGGGTTTGGTTATAGTCATAGAGCTTTTCCTGACAGAGCAGCTGCTCGCGCAGAATCCGCTCGTCACCAGGGAAGTAAATTTCCCCGGTGTGCAGCTTGTCGAATTCCGTCATAAAAGCTTAAAACGCCCAGTTGCCGTTCCGGAAGATGGGCACAATCTTACCGTCGGCGCAGATGGCATCGATGTTCATGCTGTCGCAGCCGATCATGAAATCCACATGGATCATGGAATCGTTAATGCCCAGCGCCTTGCACTGCTCATTTGTCTTACTGTGATAGTCCTGGATGGTATCGTTGAAACCACGCCCCACCGCCAGATGGCAGGCAGCGTTTTCATCGAAGAGGGTGTTATAATACAGAATACCGCTTTCGCAGATGGGGCTGTGCTGGGGCACCAGCGCGCATTCTCCCAGATAGGACGCGCCCTCGTCCATGGAGAGCATGGTGTGCAGGTTTTCCTCCCCCACCTGTGCGCCGGACTCCACCACATGGCCGTCTTCAAAGCGCATGAAGAAGCCGTCGATCAGCTGGCCATTGTAGCTCAGGGGCTTGGTGGCATAGACGATACCCTCCGCCTGTCCCCGTCTGGGGGAGATGAAGCACTCCTCCGAAGGGATGTTGGGATTGAAGGTGATGTTCTGGCGGCTGGTTTCGCTGCCGCCGCAGAAGACGGCCTCCGGAATCATGCCCACAGTCAGATCGGTGCCGTTATCGGCGGTGTAGTGCAGCTTTTCGATGCCGAGGCTGTTGAGATAGTCACAGCGGGCACGCAGATTGGCATTGTGATCTTCCCAGGACTTGACGGAGTCCTCCGTCACCCGGGCGGCGGACAAAATGGCCTCCCACAGCTTTTCAACGGCAGCGCCGGTGCGCAGACCGGGGAAAACCTTCCTGGCCCATGCAGCGCCGGGCACCGCGGCGATGCACCACTGCTGCAGGCCGTCCCGCCGGTCGGAATAAGGCTTCAGGATGGGATAGGAGATCTTTCTGGCCTTGGCCGCCTTCTCCATGTTCATGCCCTTCATCCCATCGGGATCGGAGGACTCGATGAACAGGCGGCAGGGCAGTGTCCGGCACCAGTGTTCCTGCCGGGCCTTCACCCACTCGGGCACGTCAGCCATGGTCTTGACGCTCTGGTAGCGGTTGTGGATCTTTTCCAGCGGGTCATAGAGCCACTGGACGGTGACCTCCCGGGCCTTGGCACGGTAGCATTCCTCCACCACCATTTTGACAAATTCGGGCTGATCCAGTCCGGCATAAACCAGCACATCCTGCCCCTTCTGGACATTCAGACCCACCCGGGCAATCAGTCTGGCATACTCACGAAGAATGGTCTTTTTCATGGTAAGAACCTCTTTTCAGCGTTTTTGCCAATTGTAGCAGATTTACCCGCCGCCGTCAATGACCCGGCAGGCAAAAAGCGGGAAAGATGCGGTAAAAATGTCCGTCCCGGTTGCATTTGGCGGCACTTTGGCGTATAATAGGCGCAGAATACGAACAAGGCGGTTTTTCATGCTTACCACGCAAGAATTTCACGACAGGCTGCGGCGCGGTCCGCTGATTCTGGATGGGGCCACCGGCTCCAATCTGCTGATGGCCGGGATGCCCCGGGGCGGCTGCGCCGAGGCGTGGATCCTTGCCAATCCCCAGCCGCTGGTGCTGCTGCAGCGGCAGTATGCCGAGGCGGGGGCCGATGTGCTGTATGCCCCCACCTTTCAGGCACAGCCCATGGCACTGGAGCGGGTGGGGCTCGCCCGGCAGACGGAGGCCGTCAATGCCGCCCTTGTGGCTCTGTCCCGCTCTGCCGCCCCCCAATGTCTGATTGCCGGCAATCTGACCACGCTGGCTGCCTTCTGCGACAGCTTTGACGAAGAAAATTTTGACCTTCTTGTGGACAAATACCGCCGCCAGATCCGGGGTTTGATCGATGGCGGGGCGGATCTTCTGGCAGCGGAGACCCTGATGTATCCCAACGAGGCGGAAGCCATTCTCTGCGCGGCGGAGCTGGAAGGGGCCGGGGCGGCGATGTACAGCTTCACCATGCAGCCGGACGGTGCCCTGTTCTCCGGCCGGGAGGCTGGGCCGGTGCTGCGGGAGCTGGAGCAGGCCGGGGCGGCTGCCGTAGGCTTTAACTGTGTGGCAGCGGACGATAGGACGGCCGATCTGGTGGCCAGACTGCGGCGGCATGTAAAGGGCCCGATATTATGTAAGCCCAACGCCGGTAACCCCGTCATCGGTTCCGACGGCATCGCCCGCTACGATCTGGGCCCTGCCGCCTTTGGAGCGATCCTTCGCCGGTGCATCGGGCAGGGCGCGGCGCTGGCTGGGGGCTGCTGCGGCACCACCCCCGCCCACATCCGGGCAATTATTTCGGAAAATCCATTGTAATTTTCCCGGAAATTTGCTATATTACCAGCAGGAATACAGGAAAGGTGGGTTCATCCATGAAATCCATCCGTGATATTTACAAAATCGGCAAAGGCCCTTCCTCCTCCCACACCATGGGGCCGGAGCGGGCCGCCCAGCTGTTCCGGCAGCAAAATCCGAATGCAGAGGGGTTCCGGGTCATTCTCTACGGCTCCCTGAGCAAGACCGGCGTGGGCCATGGAACCGACCGGGTGCTGCGGCAAGTGTTCTCGCCGCTGCCCACCCAGATCGATTTTTCCGACGCGGTGCTGCCCGGTGCCCATCCCAACACCATGGATCTGATCGCCATCCGGGACGGGAAAGAGGGTAAGCCACTGCGGGTCGAGTCCATCGGCGGCGGTGACATCCGCATTGCGGGCCAGCCCGGCGCGGTAACGGACGATGTGTATGTGGAGCATTCCTTCGCGGAGATCAAGGATTTCTGCAAATGGCGTTACATTCGCCGCCTGTCCGATTATGTGGAGCTGAACGAGGGGCCGGAGATCTGGCCATTCCTGCTGGAGGTCTGGCAGACCATGAAGCGCTCCATTGCGGACGGTCTGGCGGCGGAGGGCGTGCTGCCCGGCGGGCTGAACGTCCGGCGCAAGGCCCGGGAGCTTTACGAGACGGAGCTGGCCATCCGGGAGCCCGCGCTGGTGGAATTCCAGCAGCTGGCGGCCTATGCCTACGCCGTAGCGGAACAGAACGCGGACAACGGTACCATCGTCACCGCCCCCACATGTGGGGCCTGCGGTGTGGTGCCCGCCGTGCTGAAATACGCCCAGGACACCAAGGGCTTTACGGACGAGGAGATCTGCCGTGGTCTGGCCGCCGCCGGCATCATCGGCAATCTGACCAAGACCAACGCCTCCATCTCCGGGGCTGAGTGCGGCTGTCAGGCCGAGATCGGCACCGCCTGCTCCATGGCGGCCGCCGCCCTGGCGGAGCTGTACAAGCAGGAGCTGGAGCAGGTGGAATACGCAGCGGAGGTGGCCATGGAGCACCATCTGGGGCTGACCTGCGACCCCATCTGCGGGCTTGTGCAGATTCCCTGCATTGAGCGCAACGCCGTTGCCGCCCTGCGGGCCATGAACGCATGCAACATGAGCTATTTCCTGACCGGCTCACGCAATATCAGCTACGACATGGTCTGCCGGGCCATGAAGGAAACCGGTATCCATCTGGATCACCGCTTCCGGGAAACCAGCCAGGGCGGTCTCGCCAAGCTGTATAACCGGAAGAAGGTATGAAATAAAGCAGCAGGGGCGTGGGCCTCTGCTGCTTTTGGTTTTATGGGAATTACACGATACCGTCCGGGACGCGGATGATGCCGCGGGCATCGGGATCGTCCATGATCACCTGATCCACCGCCGGGACACTGATCACGCCACGCCGGGGATTTTTGATACTGACGATGGGTGCGGTCAGAGTGGCCTGCACATCGGAGCGTTCAAAGGACAGATCCGTATCCAACATGCGGCAGTTGATCAGCTTCAGTCCCTGACAGTAGCACAGCGGCTGGGTGCCGATGATGGTACAGTTTTCAAAGGTGACGTTTTCGCAGTACCACGCCAGATACTCACCCTTGACCGTGCTGTTGCGCACGGTCACATTTTTTGCATGCCAGAAGGCATCCTTCGTGTCGAAATCGCAGTTTTCAAAGGTGGAATTTTCGATGTACTGGAAGGAATATTTCCCCTTTAGCCGCACATCGGAAAAATGCAGCTGCTTTGCCTCGAACATGAAGTATTCTCCGGAAACGCTGACATTGCGCATGGAAACATCCCGGCTGCGCCAGCCAAATTCCGTTGAGATCACATCACAGTCGCTCATGGTCACCCGGTGGCATTCCCGCAGGGCCTTGATGCCATGCAGTCGGGAGCCGCGCACGGTCACATCCTGAGCGTACCACAGAGCGGCACGGCAAAGCTGGGTCATATCGCAGTTTTCGATCAGCAGTGTCCTGTCGTGCCAGAAGGGATAGCGCAGGTTGAAAAAGCAGTCGATGGCCTGCACATTGTCGCATTCTTTGAAGGCGCTTTCGCCATCGGCCGGGCCATCGAACCGGCAGCGCAGGGCCACCGTATCCCGGCAGCCGTACAGGGCGCGCTCTTCATCCAGTGTCAAATCGGTAATTGTATGCATATTACGGTACCTCCAATGCTTCAGCAGCAGCTTTCATATAGCGGGAAATGGGCAGATGCTGGGGGCAGTTGGCCTCACAGCTTCCGCAGGCGACACAGTCGGAGGCCGGGCCCTGCTCCTGCGCCAGAAGGGCGTAGGCCGGGTCGATTTTCCACTTGTGCCGGGGATAGAACCGGTATTCATTATAGAGCCGGAAAATCGATGGAATGGGCAGCATCTGCGGGCAGTGGAACAGGCAGTAGCCACAGCCGGTGCAGCCGACGGAGACGGTGTCCCGGATATGCTCCGCCGCGGCGAGCATGACGCGCATTTCCTGCCGGGTCATGCTCTCCATGGGGGCCAGATTGTCCCGCATCTGCTCCGGGGAACTCATGCCGCTCAGGACGGTGCTGACCCCCTCCAGGCTGCGCACAAAGCGCACGGCCTGAGAAGCGGGGCTTTTGCCCGGGGCGATGGTCTCGATCAGCTTCTCCGCCTCCGGTGGAACGCGCACCAGCGTGCCGCCCTTCACCGGCTCCATGGCGATGATCTGCTTGCCGTGGCGGCGGGCCACCTCGTAGCACAGCCGGGACTGAACCCCTTCACTCTCCCAGTCCAGATAGTTCAGCTGCAGCAGCACGCAGTCCACCTCCGGATGGTCGGTCAAAATCCGCTCCAGCAGCTGGGGGGTATCATGGAAGGAAAAGCCGATCTGTCGGGCCAGCCCCGCCTGCTTCAGCTCCTGCAAAAAAGCGAACTGGTCATAGCGCCGGGCATGGTCATAGCGGCTGCAGGTGAGCCAGTGGAGCATGTACACATCGAAATAATCCACCCGGCATCTGTCCTGCTGCTGCCGGAAAATGGCCTCACATTCGGCCCGGGTGGTACAGTTATATCCAGGCAGCTTGGTGGTCAGGTGGAATTTGTCCCGGCTGTAGCGGTCGGACACGGCTTTTCCGATGGCCACCTCGCTCTGGCCGTCGTGATACACATAGGCGGTATCGAACCGGCGGCCACCGGCGGCCAGAAACAGATCCACCATTTCATTGAGTGCGGTGTAATCAATGGCACCGTCCTGCTGCGGAAGCCGCAGAAATCCAAAGCCAAGCTCTGCCATATCATCCCTCCGTTTTTCCTTTCCTGTCATTATACCGCAAAGAACGGCCCTTGTCCAGCGGTTTTCCCCGAAAAAGTGGAAACTGGCGCGCCGCCCGGATGGGCAGCGCGCCATGCGGCAGATTTTACAGTTTTTCCAGTGCCAGTGTGCGGGTGGTCAGGTCACAAACCTCACCGGGCCCGAAATACTGGATGGCGCCGGGGTAGGTGAAGCAGGTCTCCACCGCCCACTGGGCCCGATGCTCGGCAAAGTAGCGGAAAGGCTTGCCATCCAGCTCCACCAGTGCCTTGCGGATGACGGGCTTGTCGGAACCGTTGCGGCGCTCCATGTTCATCATCTTGGTAATGGGCATACCGCCGGCGACCCACTCCTCGGCCGGTCTGCTCAGGTTGGAGACCTTGGACAGATACCCGGTATAGCCGTAGCAGATCAGCATAAAAGCGTTATAGCCAAGGCTGTAGCAGTAATCGGCATCGAAATTGGAGGGGAAGGCGCAGCGGCCCTCATAGCCGAAGAAGTGATGCAGGGGGGAGAACTTGCCGCTGTAGGTGCCGTTGGCCTTGCGGGCGGCCAGATTGTCCTTCACCAGTGCAGAGAACAGCTTCTCGGACTCGATCAGGGAAACCTGCACGTTGCCGTGGGGATCCCGCTCCAGGAACAGCTGCTGCTGGATGCTCTGGGGCAGAATGGCGAACACGGCCATGGACTCGGCGGTCAGACCGGCCTCGATGAAGGCATACTTATCCTGCCATGTGGGCAGGGCGTTGAACTGGGCGGTCTTTTCACCGGCCAGCAACTCATTGATCTCCGCGATCAGCACAGAGAATTCCGGCACAAATTCCACAATGCCCTCCGGAATGATGGCTACGCCGAAATTCATGCCGTTGGCGGCACGGGCGGCCACGGAGTCGGCAATGTAATCCGCAATCTGGGCAAGGGACATCCGCTTCGCGGCCACTTCCTCACCAATCAGGCAGATGTTGGGCTGGGTCTGCAGGGCGCACTCCAGCGCCACATGGGAGGCGGAACGGCCCATGACCTTGATAAAGTGCCAGTACTTCTTGGCGGAGTTGGCATCGCGCTCGATGTTGCCGATCAGCTCACTGTAGGTCTTGGTGGCGGTGTCGAAGCCGAAGGAGCACTCGATGTCCTCGTTCTTC
>CAZMBL010000083.1:0-7946 GCA_964564605.1 uncultured Oscillospiraceae bacterium | reverse complement strand
TTGGCGACTACAGCTCCTACTCTGCCGAGTACGACGAGCTGACGGAGGATGCCGAAGATGAAGAAGCGTAGCTCCGTTCTGCTCAGCGCGCCGTACCTTTTGTGGATGGTGGTGTTTACCCTGATCCCCCTGGGCGTGGTGTGCTATTATGCCCTGACCGACCCGGACACCGGCGTTTTCACCTGGAATAATCTGGCACAGCTGGGAGATTATCTGCCGGTGCTGTGGCAGTCCATTCTCTACAGCCTGATCTCCGCCGGAATCTGCCTGCTGCTGGGCTATCCCGTGGCCTATTTCATTGCCCATCGCGGCCCCGTCACCCAGAAAATTCTGTATATGCTGGTCATGCTGCCCATGTGCATGAGCTTTTTGCTGCGCACACTGGCCTGGGTGGGCCTGCTGCAGGATACGGGCATCATCAATTCCCTGCTGGAAAGCATGGGGCTTGCAAAGCTGCCCCTGATCCGCACCGCCGGCGCGGTGATATTGGGTATGGTGTACAACTACCTGCCGTATATGATTTTGCCGCTGTACGCTACCATTGTCAAAATTGACCACCGGCTGATCGAAGCGGCGGAGGATCTGGGCTGCACCCCGGTGAAAACCTTTACCTCGGTGATCCTGCCCCTGTCCATGCCGGGCATTCTCTCCGGCATGACCACGGTGTTCGTCCCGGCCGTTTCCACCTTCTACATTTCCCAGAAGCTGGGCGGCACCGATACGGTGCTGATCGGTGACGTGATCGAGCGCCAGTTCAAGCAGGGCAACAACCCCAATCTGGGCGCGGCGCTGAGTCTGGTGCTGATGTTGCTGGTGTTTGTCTGCACCGGAATCATGAACCGCTTCGGCGGCGATCAGGAAGGCGGTGTGGTGGTATGAAAAAATTCAACCGGATTTTCACCGTGCTGATGTTCCTGTTCCTATATGCGCCCATGGCGGTGCTGGTGGTGGCCTCCTTCAACACCGGCAAGGATATCACCCATTTTGAGGGCTTTACCCTGCTGCAATATATGCGGCTGTTTCAGGACAACAAGCTTCTGAGCCTGCTGGGCAATTCCCTGCTGGTGGCGGTGCTGTCCAGCCTGATCGCTACGGCCTTTGGCACCGTGGCGGCTCTGGGAATCAACGCTCTGTCCCCCCGGATGCGGGCAGCGGCCATGACCCTGACCAACATCCCCATGACCAACCCGGATATCGTCACCGGTGTGTCGCTGAGCCTGCTGTTCATTTTCGTGGGCAGCAATATGCTGGGGCAGCGGGAGAGCCTGACCTTCTGGACGCTGCTGATCGCCCACATCACCTTCAATCTGCCCTATGTCATCCTCAATGTCATGCCCAAGCTGCGGCAGATGGATTGCTCCCTGACGGATGCGGCCATGGATCTGGGCTGCACGCCGCTGCAATCGTTTTTCAAAGTGACGATCCACGAGATCATGCCCGGCATTATCGCCGGCGGCATCATGGCCTTCACCATGAGTCTGGACGATTTCGTGATCAGCTATTTCGTGACCGGGCCGGAATTCATTACGCTGCCGGTGGAGATCTATACCTACACCAAAAAGCCCATCCAGCCTAAGGTTTATGCCATGTTCACATTGCTCTTCGGCCTGATTTTCGTGCTGATGCTGACCATGAATCTGTTGCAGATCAATGCGGACAAGAAGAAAAAGCAGCAGCGCGTACGGGTGGAGACGAAAACCGTGCGGGTGTTCAAGCGGGTGACCGCAGTAGCGGTGGCCGTGTGTCTGGTGATCGGCGGCATCGCCCTGATCGGCGGAGCCCGGCAGCAGCGCATTACTCTGAATGTGTACAATTGGGGTGTCAACATTGCTGACGGCAGCGACGACACGCTGGATATCATTGCCGAATTTGAGCGGCGCTACCCCAACATTCGGGTCAATTACTCCACCTATGACTCCAACGAGGTGCTCTATACTAAGCTCAGCAACGGCGGCATCAGTGTGGATGTGATCATTCCGTCGGATTACATGATCGCCCGCATGATTCAGGAGAATATGCTGCTGGAGCTGAATTTCGACAACATCCCCAACTATGCCTATGTGGACGACACCTTCAAAAACACCGCCTACGACCCGGAAAACCGCTACTCCGTCCCCTACACCTGGGGCACGGTGGGTATTTTGTACAATACCCGCTATGTGGACGAAGCGGATGTGACCGGCTGGGAACTGCTGTGGAATGAAGACTATGCCGGAAAGATCCTGATGTTTGACAATTCCCGGGATGCCTTCGGCATCGCCCAGTACATGCTGGGCTACGATGTCAACACCACGGATCCCACCGAGCTGCAGGCCTGTGCCGATCTGCTGAACCGGCAGAAGCCGCTGGTGCAGCAGTATGTGATGGATCAGATCTACTCTGCCATGGAAAATGCCGAGGCGTGGATCGCCCCCTACTATGCCGGCGACTGCATGCTCATGATGCAGGAGAACGAGGATCTGGCCTTCTATCTGCCCCAGGATCAGGGCTACAACCTGTTCATCGATGCCATGTGCATCCCCACCTGCTGTCAGGAGAAGGAAGCGGCGGAGCTGTTTATCAACTTCCTGTGCGACCCGGAGATCTCCGGCGAGAACATGAACTATATCTGCTACGGATCCCCCATCTCCGAGGCCAAGGCGTATATGGATGACTATCTGGCCCAGAGCCCCGTGGTGTACCCGGAGGAAAGCGTCCTTTCCAGCGGCACCAGCTTCACCTTCCTGCCCCCGGAAATATCCCGTCTGGTGGAAAGCCTGTTCATGCAGGTGCGCAACCGATAGCGAACGCCCCATCATCCTGTCCCAAACAAAAAGCGGAGGAAATCACAACACCTGTGGTTAGGCAGATGTTCGTAAAACAGTTTGTGGAGCGTATCGATGCCGATACGCTCCACTTTTTTGTGCAAGAAAAGTCCCGGCAGCCATGGCTGCCGGGACTGAAACTGTTTTAGGTACGCAGTCTCTTCCCTCCGCCTGTTTCTTTTGGAAAATTCAGCCGACGGCGGCATCAATCTGGTTGGGGCCGATGAAGCGCAGCTCCAGCCGGTGGGGCAGGCAGATGATGGCTGCTCCGCTGCCGCAGAAGCCCCGGCTGACGCAGTGCCCGTCCGGGCAGTCGGCCCGGGTCACGGCCACACGGCCATCGGCCACGGTGATCTCGTTGCTCCCCAGCTCGCAGCAAACGGTCACGGTCCGGTCAACGGACAGGGGCAGGGTGTACAGCAGCTTTCCCTGCGACCAGACCTGCACAGCCTCCGCGCCGCTGCCGCCGCGCAGCAGTATCGCACTCAGCACAAGGCATACCGCCAGCAGGGCACACAGCAGGGCGAGCCAGCTTCTGCTTTTCATGCCGCGTCCCCCCTTCCTTTCTGACGGGCGACTCAGCGCCCCTTCTGTGCGTCCAGCACCAGCTTGAACGCGCCGTAGGCACCGGCATCGTTGCCCAGCGTGGCCAATGCGAAGCGAATATGGGCAGCGGCGTGGAAAACATAGCGCTCAAAATAGGGCTTCACCCCGTCCAGCAGCACCTGCCCGGCCTTGCTGACGCCGCCGCCGATCACCACCGCCTCGGGATTCACAACGGTGCAGACGTTGGCCAGCATTTCCCCCAGCAGGGCATACACCTGCTCCAGAATGGCCAGTGCGGCGGCATCGCCAGCCTTGCCGGCATCGAAAACATCCTTGCAGGTCAGCTTTTCACATTGCCGCAGGACACTGTCCGTCTCGTGCCGGGCCAGATACCGCCGGGCCAGCCGGACAATTCCGGTGGCGGAGCAATACTGCTCCGCGCAGCCGCGCTTGCCGCAGCCGCACGGCTCCGTCTCATCCCGGTTGAGGAGCATGTGACCGATTTCCGCGCCGCTGCCTGTAGCGCCGTGAAGCAGGCGGCCCTCTATCACAATGCCGCCACCTACGCCGGTGCCCAGGGTAACGAAAACCATGTTGCGGCAGCCCTTGCCGCCGCCCTGCCAGTATTCGCCCATGGCGGCCACATTGGCATCATTTCCGGCGCAGACCGGCAGACCCGTCTGTGCGGACAGCTCTCCGGTGATATCCGTCCGGCCCCAGCCCAGATTGACACAGCAGTTGACAATTCCCGCCGCATCCACCGGCCCCGGCACGCCGATGCCGATTCCCAGAATTTCATGGTCTTTCCCGGCACGGTGGCCACGGATGGAGGCGGCGATATCCGACAGAATGTGTGTCCCGCCATCGGCGGTATTGGTGGGAATTTCCCATTTTTCCAGCATGGAGCCCGTCTCATCAAAGAAGGCGATTTTGACGGTGGTTCCGCCAAGGTCAACACCGTAACCGTATTTCATAGCGCAAATCCTCCTGCGTATTTTTCATCATTATACTATCACCGAGGCAAAAATGGAAGTGGCTGTGAAAAAATTCGCAGAAAAAAAAACACAGGCAGCGGATTTCTGCTTGCGTTTGCGGCGTTTTTGCAGTAACATATAAGCATGAACCGAGCGCCGCTTCAATTGAGGGCCGGAAAAAGCAGAAACCTTTCCCATTTTTCCGCCTGCCGTCGATTTGTGCCGCGCTTTCACCATTCATTTTTTCCGAAAGGACGTGTCAATCACAACATGATCAAGGTAGATATTTCCAATGTGTGGGGCGATGTTTCCCTGCCGGATCTGCTGGCGCTGGAGAAGGAAGTTTTCGAGGCCCACAAGACCCTGACCGAGGGCACCGGTGCAGGCAACGATTTCCTTGGCTGGCTGAACCTGCCGGTGGAGGAGCCCACCGAAGAGATGAACCGCATTCAGGCCGCAGCCGACCGGATCCGGGAAAGCTCCGATGTTTTCGTGGTCATCGGCATCGGCGGAAGCTATCTGGGTCCCCGGGCTGCCATCGAGCTGATGCAGGGCCCCAACCACAACATCGGTAAGGGCAAGGGCGATCCCCAGATCTATTTCGCGGGCAATGGCCTGTCCACCCGCCACTGGAACGAGCTGACCCGGCTGCTGGAGGGCAAGGACTTCTCCATCGCCATTATCTCCAAATCCGGCACCACCACCGAGCCCGCCATCGCCACCCGTGCCCTGCGCTGGATGCTGGAGCGGAAGTACGGTGTGGAGGGTGCAAAGAGCCGCATCTATGCCATCACAGACCCCTGCAAGGGCGCTCTGCGCCAGATGGCCACGGAGGAGGGTTGGGAGACCTTCGTCATTCCGCCCAACGTGGGCGGCCGCTACAGCGTGCTGACCGCCGTGGGTCTGCTGCCGATGGCCGTGGCCGGCATGGATATCCGGGCGGTCATGGCCGGTGCTTACGAGGCGAAAAAGAGCTATGACATCCGCTCCTTCGAAAACCCGGTGTGGCTGTACACCGCCGTGCGTAACCTGCTGTATCGCCGCGGCAAGTCCATCGAGCTGCTGGAATCCTTCGAGCCCGGCTTCCGGATGATGGGCGGCTGGTGGCAGCAGCTGTTTGGCGAGAGCGAAGGCAAGGACGGCAAGGGTCTCTTCCCCGTCACGGCGGAGTTCACCGCAGATCTGCATTCTCTGGGCCAGATGATCCAGCAGGGCGAGCGAAACATTTTCGAGACCATGGTGCGCATGGATCCGCCCGAGTCCCTTTACACCATCGCCGGGGATTATAAAAATCTGGACGGTCTGAACTATCTGGAGGGCCGGACGCTGGATTATGTGGATGAGCAGGCGTTCCAGGGCACACTGGCCGCCCATGTGGACGGCGGCGTTCCCGTGATCACCATGGACATCGGCCGGCTGGACGAGCAGAAGCTGGGCGAGCTGTTCTACTTCTTTGAGCTAAGCTGCGGCGTGTCGGCCTATATGCTGGGTGTCAATCCCTTCAACCAGCCCGGTGTGGAATTCTACAAGCGCAACATGTTCCAGCTGCTGGGCAAGCCCGGTTATGAGAAGAAAGCGTAAATTCTTCGCAAATCGCAAAAATAATGGTTGCAAATTCCCCGGATAGCTGTTAGAATTATCATAAGCCAAACGGCATTGCAAAGGAGGAATATCCGATGATTCGTGTAATTATGGGCCTGAAGGGCTCCGGCAAGACCAAGAAGATGATCGATGCCATCAACGAAACGCTTACCCGTGCCACCGGCGATGTGGTCTGCATCGAGTATGGCAAGAAACTGACCTACGATCTGAACTATAAGGTTCGTCTGGTCGATTCTCAGGAGTACGCAATTGTTGGTGCCAGCATGCTCAAGGGTTTCCTGAGCGGCCTGCACGCCGGCAACTTCGATATTACCCATGTGTTCATCGACAATCTGTACAAGACCATCGGCAACGACAGAGCGGAGGGTGAGGCCTTCATCGAGTGGTGCGCCCAGTTCGCCGCCACCAATAATATGAACATCACCATCACTGTGTCCGATGATCCGGAAGCTGCTTCTGAGCAGATCAAGCAGTACCTGTAAGGCTTACATACCCCCGGCTGTAATCAGCCGGGGGTATTTTTGTATGGATCAGCCGTTGAAATTGTAGTCCTGATTCATCAGATTGGTGGCTTTCATCAGCTGGTGTTCAAATACCAGCGGGCCGATGGCGCTCAGCAGTCCGATGACGATGTAAATAAGGACGGCGTAGCCCGCCCATTCCGGATGCATCGGCAGCAGGGCCAGAAATACAAGCACCAGAACCGCCCCGATGATGCCCCACAGGCAATTCCACAGCCAGAAATTGCTCGCGCTGAAGCGATAATCGATATTGCGCCGCTGCAGCTGCTGACCGATGCGGTTGCACAGCTTGTGGATCCACACGAGGGGGTAAATTCCAGACGTCAGCAGACCCAGCCCAATGACAGCGAGGTAATGTGTGGTGCGCTTGCCATCGTAACGGCTGGCCACCATGTTGATCTCGCCGGAAATGCGGCTCATGATCACCAGCGGGTAGATCATGCAGGTCACAAGCCCCAGCAGGAGCATTTTCAGCAGGCCACGGCGGGTGGGTAGCTGATAGGCCGGGCGCGGGGCGGGCGCAATGCCGATGCTGACCGGCGGGACGGGCACCGAGGTGTAGGACACCGGCGCGGGCGCAGGCTCCGGTTCCGGCTCGGTGGTCGGCTCGGGAGCGTGGGTGAAGTCAGGCTCTGCCGCCGGTTCCGTGTCGGGCGCAGGCGTTTCTTCGGGCGTGGCCGGTGCCTCCACCGGCGCGGTGCTCTGGCAGCCGCCGCAGTACACACAGAATCGGGCAGACGCGCGGATCGGTTTGCCGCAATGGCAGCAGGGAACCATCTCCTGCAACGGTGCGCCGCAGGCGGAGCAGACCGGCACACCATCCTCGTTTTCACAGCCGCAAATGCTGCATTTCATGGGAAAACATCCTTTCTCTTTCCAAATCGGCCGCAGAGGGCCGGTGTGTCCAGTATAGCACAACCCGGGAGAAACTGTCAATTATTGTTGCGATTTTTCCGCGAAAAATCGGGAATTTTTCGAAAAATCAGGCCATACAATCCCATGGCAAGGGCGCTGACCGGGATCCACAGCAGGCTGAATCGCAGGCAGATCTGCCCCCGGAAGTTCATGGGCATCCGGCGGTAATCCCACACAAGGTAGCTGCCGTTGACCAGAAGCCCCGTGATCAGCTCCCCGACCGTGATCAGGCCGCTGCCCAAAACCGCCAGCAGGGGCCGCGGAAGCCGGAGCCGCCCCAGTTTCCCCAACGCCAGAAAGCAGACCCCGCCCAGCACGAACATGCTGCCATGGGTGCGGCCCCGCCATAAAAGTTCCAGCGCGGCATATCCCATGCCGCCCAGATAAAATAACAGAAGTTGTTTCCAGAAACGCATATGATCCCTCCGAAAATAATATTCCCCAAAAATTAAAGATTTTTCTTGACAAATAGGGCTCTGCTGTATATAATAAGAAAGCTGTTTGGTAGCAGCGGAGGCGTAACCCACTCCATGGCGGCATAACTCAGTTGGTAGAGTAGCCGGTTCATACCCGGTATGTCATCT
>CAZMBL010000082.1:0-7968 GCA_964564605.1 uncultured Oscillospiraceae bacterium | reverse complement strand
ATCCTGCCGTTTGGGCTCCACGGTGATCTCCACCTCGTCCCGCTGGTACATCCACGATACGGTCATGACCTCCTGCGAAATGGTGGCGGAGAACAGACCCAGATTTTTCCTGTTTTTGATTTTGTCCAGAATGCGGGTCACGTCCTTGAAAAAGCCCATGTCCAGCATCCGGTCGGCTTCGTCCAGCACCACGGTCAGAATTTTATCCAGCCGGATGGTCTTGCGGTTATAGTGATCCATCAGACGGCCGGGGGTCGCCACCACGATCTGGGGCTTTTTCTCCAGCGCCTTGATCTGGCCGCCGATGCCGGCGCCGCCGTAGAGTACCGCCACCCGAATACCCTGATAGTAGGTCAGCAGGCTGCGCAGCTCGTCCCCGATCTGGATGGCCAGTTCCCGGGTCGGTGCCAGTATCAGTCCCTGCACCGCTTCCGATGTCACGTCAATATGCTCGATCATGGGGATGCCGAAGGCAAAGGTCTTTCCCGTTCCGGTGGGAGCCTTGGCGATCACATCCCGCCACTGCATAAAATGGGGGATCGCTTCGGCCTGAATGGTGGTGGGCCAGCCGTAGCCCTTGGCCTCCAGCGCCTTGAGCATGGCCTCACTCAGGCCAAGATCCCGAAATGTCAGAATGTCGTTTTCCATATTTTTCTTCCTTTTTCCCATAGTTGCGTCTATTTTAGCACAAAGATTTCGATTATGCAACCGCAGAATGCGTCCGTGACGAAAACCTGTGGAGAACGGCCCGCTTTTCACAGAAAATTCACGGCCCATTCGGTGGACAAACGGCAAAAAGTGTGCTATATTGTATGGTAATATATTATGACCATTGATAAGGAGATACTATGGGCAAGCTGATTGTGATCGAAGGAACCGACGGTTCCGGCAAATCCACCCAATTTCGCCTGATGGCTCAGCGGCTGGAGCAGGAGGGGCGTCCCTTCCACCGGTTGGTGTTCCCCCGTTACAGCGAGGAAAGCTCCGCTCTGATCCGGCTGTACCTTGGCGGCGCCTTTGGCAGCAGGCCCGGCGATGTCAATGCCTATGCCGCCTCCGCCTTCTATGCCGTGGATCGCTACGCTTCCTACAAGCAGGACTGGGCCGAATGGTACGAGCAGGGCGGACTGATCGTTTCCGATCGCTACACCACCTCCAATGCCGTGCATCAGGCCGCCAAAATGCCGCCGGAGCAGCAGCAGGAATTTCTGGCGTGGCTGTACGATTTTGAATACACCCGGCTGGGTCTGCCCCGGCCGGATCTGGTGATCTATCTGGATGTGCCCACGGACTGCACCGAAAAGCTGCTGCGCCACCGGGAGGCCGACACCCACACCACCGCCGATATCCACGAACAGGACACGGCCTACCTCGCCACCTGCCGCCGCTGTGGCCGGGATGCCGCCGAATTCTACGGCTGGTCTGTGATCCGGTGTACCGATGCCGCCGGGCAAATGCGCCCGATCGAGGATATTCACGAAGAAATTTACCGCCACATCTGCACCTGTCTGGAGGAATAGTTATGGTATATGTATTGCTGGGCGAGGGTTTTGAGGAAACCGAAGCCATCACCCCCATCGACCTGCTGCGAAGAGCCGGCATCACCGTGCGCACCGTCGGCATTCAGGGCGATGTCATCACCGGCGGTCACGGCATCGCCGTCCACGCCGATATCACGTTGGAGCAGATGGATCTGAATCGGATGGAGATGATCGTGCTGCCCGGTGGACTGGGCGGTGTTTCCTCCGTGCTGGGCAGTACCGCCGCGCTGGAGGCCGTCCGCTTTGCCCATGAAAACAACAAATGGATCGCCGCCATCTGTGCCGCGCCCACGGTGCTGGCCCGGCTTGGGATCACCGATGGCCGCCACGTCACCTGCTATCCCGGCTGCGAAGATCAGATGGGCAGTGCCGTGATGGAGCCGAACCGGGCCTTTGTCCGGGACGGGAAGCTGATCACCGGCACCTCGGCCGGCTGCGCCCTGCCTTTCGGTCTGGCCCTTGTGGCCGCACTGAAGGATCAGCAGACGGCGGACGAGGTGGCGCGCCGGTTCGTCATCCGCTGACAGGAGGAGCTTTATGGACGATAACAAGAAGAACCTGACCCCCGAAGAGGAGCTGGATCGGCTGCTGGAGCAGTTTCTTGCCGAGGACGACCCCGTCCCCGCGCAGGAGCCCGCCTCCGCCGATGCGCTGTGGCAGGATATCAACGCCGAAAATCCCACCTCCGCGCTGGAGCCGGAGGCCGGTGCCGACACCCGGCAGGAGATTGGCCCGGACGAGGATGCGCTGGCCGCGCTCCGGTTTTCCCGCAGCACCGAAAGCCCGACAGAGCCGGACTGGTCGCAGGAACCCACCGCCGTCATTCCGGATACGCTCCGCACCGCCCCGCTCAAAGCCGACTCCCCGCAGGAGCAGACCGGCATCATCCCCGATACCGGTGCCGGGCAGGACGATCCCCTGCTGGATCCGACTCTGCGGCAGCTGCTGTTTGAAGACTCCGGCTCTTTCAGGGATGATGAATTCCGTGACACCTTCGGAGAGGTGGAAGAGATCTACAGTTCCACCCCGGAGCAGCCACAGCCCGCCCCGGAGCCTGAACCGGAGTCTGAGCCGGAGCCCCAGCCGCAGGAGGCACAACCCGTGAGAAAAAGACGACCGAAAAACAAACGTGCCTACGGCTTTTTCAGCCTGCCCCACCTGGCCGCCACCCTGATCTGGCTGGTGCTGGTGGTGGCCATCGGCGCTTCGCTGGGGCGGATGGTGTGGCTGTGCGCAGCGGATGTGCTGGCCTTCGGCCGCCCGGATCAGACGGTGTATATCACCATCACCAAAACCGATACGCTGGACACCGTGGCAGAAAAGCTGCACCGGGCAGGGCTGATCAACTATCCCGGCCTGTTCAAGATCTACGGCCAGCTGACGGATATTATGGACGATCTGTCCATCGGAACGTATGAACTGAACACCCTTTATGACTACCACGCCCTGAGTACCTCCATGTCGGAAAAGCCCGCCATGCGGGTGACGGTGGATGTCACCATTCCCGAAGGATACAACTGCCAGCAGATCTTCGCCCTGCTGGAGCAGAAAGAGGTCTGCTCCGCCGCCGAGCTGGAACAGTACGCCTGCACCAGTGCCTTTGCCGACTACTGGTTCCTGGAGGGCACCCCCCGCGGCACCAAATACTGTCTGGAGGGCTTCCTCTTCCCGGATACCTACGAATTCTATGTGGACAGCGATGCCAAAGAGGTCTTTATCAAGCTGCTGGCCGCCTTTGACTACCGCTTTACCGACACCATGAAGGAAAAGCTGGACAAGCTCAACGAAACCATGGCCGCCAAGATGAAGAAAAACGGCCTGTCCCAGAGCTATATCGACTCCCACACCTTCACCATCCGGGAGGTTGTCATCATCGCTTCCCTGATTGAGAAGGAGACCTCCGGCATTGAAGACGACAGCTACAACATTTCCTCCGTCATTTACAACCGTCTGACTAACCCCACCAGCTATCCCTATTTGCAGCTGGACTCCACGCTGGTCTACTACACCGGCCGCAACGAGCTGACCTCCGAAGATTTCAGGGACAACCATCCCTACAATTCCTACACCCAGTCCGGCCTGATCCCCGGCCCCATCTCCAACCCTGGCCGGGCCAGTCTGGATGCAGCGCTGGATCCCACCTCCAGCTCCTACTACTATTTCATCCTTAACCCCACCACCGGCACCCATGAGTTCTCCAAGACCTACGAGGAGCATCAGAAGAAGGCCGAAGAATTTGCGAGGCTGGAAAAATGAAAAAGCTGGAACTGCTCAGCCCCGCCGGGGATATGGAACGGCTGAAAATGGCCGTGCTGTACGGTGCGGACTCGGTGTATCTTGCCGGAACAAGCTTCGGCATGCGCTCCTTCGCCGGGAATTTCTCCCCGGAGGAGCTGCTGCAGGCCATTGCCTTTGCTCACAGCCACGGCGTGCGTGTCCACGTTACGGTCAATACCATGCCCCGCAACGAGGAGGTGCAGGCACTGCCCGCCTATCTCGAGCAGCTGGACGCAGCCAGGGCGGATGCGCTGATCGTTGCCGATCTGGGAGCCTTCCGTCTGGCCCAGCGCCACGCCCCCCATTGCCAGCTCCATGTGTCCACCCAGCAGTCCATTTCCAACTACGAGTGTGCAACCGCATGGTACGATTTGGGCGCAAAAAGAGTGGTTTTGGCCAGAGAATTGAGCATTTCGGAAATAAAACGCATCCGTGAAAAAAGTCCGAAAGAGTTGGAAATTGAGGCTTTTGGTCACGGTGCCATGTGCGTCAGCTATTCCGGCCGCTGTCTGCTGAGCAATTATATGACCGGGCGGGACAGCAATCGTGGTGCCTGCGCCCAGCCCTGTCGCTACCGATACGCCCTGGTGGAGGAAAAACGCCCCGGGGAGTATTTCCCGGTTTTTGAGGACGAAAAGGGCACATATATCATGAATTCCCGGGATATGTGTACCATTGACCATCTGAAAGAGTTGACGGAAGCGGGCATTGACTGCATCAAGATCGAGGGTCGGGCCAAGTCCGCCTACTATGCCGCCATCGTCACCGGCGCTTACCGCCACTGCATCGATGATCTCGCCGCCGGCCGGGAAATCGACAGGATCTGGCGCGATGAGGTAGAACATGTGTCCCATCGCGTTTATTCGACGGGCTTCTATTTTGGCCAGCCGGGACAGTATACGGAGCATTCCCGCTATCTGCGGCAATGGCAGATCGTGGCGAAGGTGGAGTCCTGCGATGAAAACGGGCTGGCTCTTTGCAGCCTGCACAATAAGTTCTCACAGGGGGACGAGCTGGAAATTGTCGGCCCGGATCTGCGCCCTTTCCCCATCGTGGCCGAAATCATGACGGATCCCGACGGTTTTCCACTGTCCCAGCCGAAAACACCCCAGATGAAATTCTACCTCCAACTACCCCGGCAGGTGCCACCCCTGTCCATCCTGCGCAAAAACGTAGACCTTTCCGCAAAGTAAAGAACTGGAGCGTATCGGGTTTCAATACGCTCCAGTTCTTTATTTATTCAGCCGACAGGCTCAAAATCGGCGGCGCCGTGTTTGCACAGGGGGCAGACGATGTCATCGGGGAGGGTTTCGCCTTCGTAGACCCAACCGCAGACCTTGCAGACATAGCCCTTCTTCCCTTCCGTATCGGGTCTGGGCTTGACGTGGTTCTGATAATAGGTATAGGTCATGGTCTCCCGGTCGGACATGACCCGGGCCTCGGTCACCTCGCAGATGAACATGCCATGGGTGCCCAGATCCACATACTGCTCCACCTTCAGCGACAGGAAGGAATTGATATTCTGCGGCAGGAACGCAAGGCCATTATCTGAGCGGAGGATCTGCTGGCCGGCGAACTTATCCTCTGTGCGGCCGCTGCGGAAGCCGAAATTCCGGAACACGGCGAAGGGCGCGGAGGTATCCAGACAGTTGACATTCATGATCCCCGTGCGGGCGATCACATGGTGGGAATAATTCTGCTTGTTGATGGTCACCGCCACCCGGTTGGGGGTGTTGGTCACCTGGCTGACGGTGTTGACGATCAGGCCATTATCCCGGGTGCCATCGCTGCTGGTGACCACATACAGGCCGTAGCCGATGTTGAACAGAGCGGTCAGATCGTTTTTATTGGCCGTATCGCCCTGCCGGGCCAGATATTCCCGGCACAACTGCTCCGCCAGCGCATCGATCTGGGCGTTGGCCCGGTCATCCGGGGCGGAGAGGATGCGCACCACCGGCTCTGCAAAGGTCAGCTCCGGGCAGCCATCCAGCATTTTTGTCATGGTTTTGGCCGCCTGCGGTGCCCAGGAACCGTTTTCCATCAGGGCAACCGTCCGGTTGCGGAAATTCCGCTCCGTCAGATGATGGATAAACTCCTTCATATGGGGGAATACATCGGCATTATAGGTGGTAGTTGCCAGCACCAGCTTGTTGTAGCGGAAGGCATCGGCCACAGCCGCTGCCATATCACAGCGGGCCAGATCGTACACCGCCACCTTCGGGCAGCCGCAGGCGCGCAGCTTCTGCACCAGACGCTCCACGGCGGAGCGGGTGTTGCCGTAGACACTGGTGTAGGCCACCACGATGCCCTCCGCCTCCGGGCGGTAGGAAGACCAGGTGTCATACAGGCCGATGTAATGGCCCAGATTTTCCGTCAGCACCGGCCCATGGAGGGGGCAGATGATGGAAATATCCAGTGTGGCGGCCTTTTTCAGCAAATTCTGCACCTGCCTGCCGTATTTGCCGACGATACCGATATAATAACGGCGGGCCTCATCCTCCCACGGCTCCGATACATCCAGCGCGCCGAATTTGCCGAAGCCGTCGGCGGAAAAGAGGATCTTATCCGTCACATCATAGGTCACGATCACCTCCGGCCAGTGCACCATGGGCGCAGCCACGAAGGCCAGGGTATGTCTGCCGAGGCACAGGGTATCCCCCTCCCCAACCACAATGCGCCGTCCGGCATAATCCTGCCCGAAAAACTGCTCCATCATGGTAAAAGCCTTGGCCGAGGAAACCACCACTGCATCGGGGTAAACTTTCAGGAAATTGGCGACATTGGCAGAATGATCCGGCTCCATGTGCTGCACGATCAGATAATCCGGCTTGCGGCCATCGAGCGCCTTCTGGATCTGATCGAGCCACTGATGGGTGAAATTGCGGTCAACGGTATCCATGATGGCGATTTTCTCGTCCATAATGGCATAGGAATTGTAGGCCATGCCGTTGGGCACCACATACTGCCCCTCAAAAAGATCGACGGCGTGGTCGTTGACACCCAGATAGAGTACATCATTCGTTATTTTCATATCGATACTCCTTTATCGTTTTCTTGCATTATAGCATACCCGGCTCCATTTGTACAGTGGTGTTTTGCGGTTTTTTCAAAAATTTTTTCCTGCGGGATTACAGCTCATAGTCCGCCGCCACACGGGTGGCCAGGAAATGATGGAAATGACTCTTGGCTTCCAGATGCAGGGGATGCTCCCGGTAATCGGCCAGCGCCTGCCGGCTTTCAAACTCGGAATACAGGGCATAATCCATGCCGTTAAAAGCCTGCCGGATCTCCAGATGGAGCAGCCCCGGGATTTTTCCAACCAGAGGCTCCAGCGCATCCCGGACGATGGCCACGGCCTGCGCCTTATCCACGCCTTCTTTCAGTGTGTAGAGTACAATATGCTTGATCATAAATATTTCTCCTGTAAATTCTTCGGTTTTCCACCGTCCCGCGCCGATCAATTCGAAAAAACCGGGACTGAGCAGTCCCGGTTTTTTCTTTACAAATTACTCAGCGTCCGCTTCCTCGGGCTCTTCCTCGTTGGAAGACTCCAGCAGGGCCCGGATGGACAGGGAGATGCGCTTGTTCTCCGCGTCCACATCGGTGATCTTGACCTGAACCTCCTGACCCTCGGACAGAACATCCTCGGGCTTGCCGATCCGGCGGTCAGCGATCTGGGAAATGTGGATCAGACCGTCCACGCCGGGGATAATCTCGGCAAAGGCGCCGAAGGTCATCAGCTTGACGATTTTGGCATCCACCACATCACCGATGTGATAGTTGGTCATGAACTGATTCCAGGGATTCATCTCGGCGGTCTTGTAGCCCAGAGAGATCTTGTGCTTCTCGGGATCGAAGGCAATGACAAAGACATCGATCTCATCGCCAACCTTGACGACCTCAGCCGGATTCTTGATCCGGTTCCAGCTCAGCTCGGAGACATGCACCATGCCGTCCACGCCGCCGATATCCACGAAGGCACCGTAGGAGGTCAGGGACTTGACAACACCGTGGTACTGCTTGCCAATTTCGATCTCGTTCCAGATCCGCTCCCGGTTGGCCTTGCGGGCCTCGGCATTGACGGCCCGGATGGAACCGATGACACGGCGGCGGGCACGATTGACCTCGGTGATCTTCAGCTGCACGGTCT
>CAZMBL010000081.1:0-8045 GCA_964564605.1 uncultured Oscillospiraceae bacterium | reverse complement strand
TAAACTGTTTTTTTGCAATTTCGCAGCATTTTTTCCACAAACTTTCGGTGGAAGTGGTCTGACAGACCATACAGATGGGAATTTCAGGCGAAATTGCGCCGCTTCCGACCCAGTTTTCCAGTTCCTCGGGGGTCTGGAAGATCTCACAGCGGTCACACCAGCCCGCAATCCCCTCCACCTCCGGGTGGGTGCGGGTACCGATGATCACGGGAAGCTCCCCCTTTTCCCCGGCGCTTTGGACGATCTCATGGATCCGGGCCACGAAGGGACAGGTGGCATCGACAATGCGGCAGCCCCGCCGGCGCAGCTGCTCCATAACCGCCCGGCTGACACCGTGGGAGCGGATGATGACGGTCAGATCTTCCGTGGCCTGGGAAGGCTCTGCAATGACGCGAACTCCCATAGCCTCCAGCCGCGCCACCTCATGGCGGTTATGGATGATGGGGCCGAGGGTGGCCACAGACTCGCCGCTGCCGGCGGCTTCCTGCACCAGCTTCACCGCCCGGTTGACCCCGAAGCAGAAACCGGCGCTTTTCGCCACCTGCACGCTCATAGCGTCACCTTCTGCCGGACGATGGCCAGAATGGCTTCCACCACAGCATCCGGAGTCAGCTCGGAGGTATCCACTGCAGCGGCATCCTCTGCCTGCCGCAGGGGGGCGATGGCACGATGAGAGTCCTGATAGTCCCGCTGGCGCAGTTCCCGCAGCACGGTCTCATAGCTGTCACGGCCGCCCTTGGCCTGCAGCTCGTCAAAGCGGCGGCGGGCACGAACCTCGTCCGAAGCCGTCAGGAAAATTTTCACATCCGCCTGGGGCAGCACCACGGTGCCAATATCCCGGCCGTCCATGACCACGTTGTGAGCCGCCGCCACCTCCCGCTGCATATTCAGCAGCACATCGCGCACCACGGCGTGGGCGGAGATGAGGCTGGCCTTGCGGGAGATATCCGGTGTGCGGATTTCCTCGGTCACGTCCATTCCGTTCATCCACATGTGCTGCAGGCCGCTTTCATCATAGGTGATAGCGGGGGTCAGTTCATCGATATAGCGCTGCACACCGTCCGCATCCTTGGGACTGATGCCCAGAAGATCCATAAAATAGGCCACGGTGCGGTAGATTGCCCCGGTATCCACATAATAAAAGCCCAGCCGGCTGGCCAGCTGTCTGGCAATAGTGCTTTTCCCGGCACCGGCGGGGCCATCGATGGCGATGGAGATCGTCTTTTCCATGATTTATCCTCTCTTTTTCAGGCTTTTTCGATTTCCGGGCGCATGGCAGCCAGCGCCGAGGATTCCAGACGGGTCACTTCCTGCACCGTCAAACCCATGACGCGGCCCGTTTCCGCCGGGCTCAGGGGACGTCCCCCCTCCAGACCGAAGCGCAGCTCGATCAGGCGGCGCTGCCGGGCATCCAGCCCGGAGAGCATGGCCTCGATCCGCTGGCGGGTCTGAAAATAGGCCGTATCCTCCACGGCGGCCTCTTCCTCCTGCTCCGGCTCATCCTGCTCCGGCGGCGCGCAGCGGTTGAGCATCCGGGCGGCATCGAGTGTCTGGGCGGCCAGCTGTGCCTCCGAAACGGAGACGTGCATGGCATCGGCAATTTCCTCCATGGTGGGGTTTCTGCCCAGCTCCGACAACAGCCGCTCATCCACACTGCGGTAATCCTCCACCGCGGTGCGCAGTCGCTGCCCCAGAGAACCCGCCCGTGCCTGCATCACCACGGCCCGGGCCAGATACTGGCGGATCCACCAGTCCCGATGGGCGAAAAAGTCGCCACCGCTATAGGTGGCCGTAGCCTCCCACAAACCCAGGCTGCCCTCCTGAATCAGATCCAGCAGCAGCACGCCGTAGCCCGTGTATTCCCGGGCCAGCTCCAGCACCCGGCTCAGAGACAGGTTGACCAGCTGGGTGCGCAGCTGACGGGAGGGCTCCTGCGCCAGCTGAAGGGCCAGCAGTGTCGGATCTCCGAAGGTGGGAATGGCCGCCAGCTCCTGCAAATACAGCAGAAGTGGGTCGTTTTCCTCCAACCCTGCGGTCAGATCGGCACCTTGGGCCAGCTCCGCCTCCATGCGTAGGCGCACAGCCGCCTCCCCATCCCCGAGGCCGCGGGGAATATCCGAAATATCCAGCGCGCAGCCCATATCCAGCAGCCGCTGAAAGGCATCGTCCAGCGTTTCGTCATCCTCCTGCGCCAAAAGCGACAAAAACTGCATGCCGCCGATGCGCCCGCCGGCGCCATGGCCAGAGAGGAATGTCTCCCACGCAGACGGTTCAAAGGAAAAATCCATATTGTTCATGTCAGAAAATCCTCCAGACCAAGGTCATTGCCCAGCGTTTTCAGCCTGTCCATTGCCTGCCGCTCGATTTGCCGGGCACGTTCCTTGGAAATGCCCAGCTGTGCGCCGATTTCTTCCAGCGAATGGCATACCCCATCGTCCATGCCGAAATGCAGCCGCAGCACCTGCTGCTGCCGTGGTGTAAGCATGGAAAGCAACCGCTCCAGCGTGGCGCTGAGTTCTTCCCGCACCAGCTGTTCATAGGGCTGGGGCGCATGCAGATCCTCCAGCAGCACCCCCATGGTATCCGTCTCCCCCACCGGCGCATCCAGAGAACAGGTCTGGGGCTGCAGGGCAAGGTATTTTCGCACCTTTTCCTCCGTCATGCCGCACCGGGCCGCGATTTGGGGTACCGTGGGTTCCTGCCCGATCTGCTGCCGCAACTGCCGGGCCGCAGCGGTGACCTGATAGATCCTGTCCTGGGTATGCGCAGGCACCCGGATCAGCTGGGCGTGGTTTCGCAGGCAGCGGCTAATACCCTGCCGGATCCATTTGGTGGCATAGGTGGAAAAACGGTACTGGCGCGTATAGTCAAATTTCCGGGCAGCGGCCAGCAGGCCGATCGTGCCCTCCTGCACCAGATCCAGCAGCGGCACGCCACGCCCGGCATACTCCCGGGCCACGCTGACCACCAGCCGCAGATTGGCATTGACCATCTGGCGGATGGCATCCTCATCCCCGGCGGCGCAGCGCTGTGCCAGAAGCAGCTCCTGCTCCACCGTCAGGCGGGGAAACCGGCGGATCTCCTGCATGAACTGGTGCAGATCCTCCTCCCCGCCGGGGGACGGCATGGTATTCTCTTCGGTGCGCAAGGCAGTCATTGCTTTCTACCCTTTCTTTCTTTGAGCTTGTCCCGGAAGGCCAGCAGGTCATCTCCCGTGGCGATCTGGCGGCTCTGATGCTCCGTGCGGATGATGGTGATGCAGTCGGAAAAGGCTTCCTCACTGATCATATCCTGCTGATAGAGGATGCCCGCCATGTGGGACATTTCATCCTCCGTCAGATCGGTCAGGCTGGCCAGGCTGATTTCCAGCCCCTGCTGCCCCCGCTCCCGCAGCTGGGAAAAAACCCGGCCAAACAGGGGTACGGAAAAATCCTGTGCCGTCAGCTGTCCGGTTTTATCCATCAGCGCGGGCTCTCGCATGACCATGGCGATCAACCGCTGCTCTGCCACACCGGATTTGACGTTTTCATAGGGCACCTTGCTGCTGCCACGGCGCTGCAGCGCCACCGCAGGGGCAAGATCGATCTTCTCCTGTGCACGCTTCTGGCGGTTTTGCTGCTTCTTTCTGGCCTTTTCCACTTCCATGGCCACGGCCTGCTCGCTCAGAGAGGCCGCTTCCGCCACCCGCTTGCCGTAGACCTCCCGCTTCACGGGGCCGTCCAGCGATGCGATCAGCTCGGACGCTTCCGCAATAAACTGCACCTTCTGATCGTCCACGGACAGGTCATACTGCTTCAAAATGGCGTTGAGCTGGTACTCCACCCGGTTGGCGGATCCTTCCAGCAGCACGCGGAACTTGTCCGCGCCGAATTTTTTCAGATATTCATCGGGATCCTTTGCCCCCTGCAACTGCAGTACCTTCACCTTCAGCCCGGCCTTTTCCAGAATGGGAATGGCCCGCTGGGTAGCGTTCTGCCCGGCGCTGTCGCCGTCATAGATCAGCACGACCTGATCGACATAGCGGCTGATGAGGGTAGCCTGATCCTCTGTCAGGCTGGTGCCAAGGGAGGCAACCGTGTTGTCAAAGCCGTACTGGTGCATGGAAACAACGTCCACATTGCCCTCCACCAGAATCAGAGCATTCTGCTTGCTCTTTTTAGCAAGGTTCATGCCGAAAAGATTTTTGCGCTTGTTGAAAATCAGCGTCTCGGAGGTGTTGAGGTATTTGGGGGTGCCATCGTCCAGCACACGGCCGCTGAAGCCCAGCACGTTGCCCCGCACATCGATGATGGGGAACATCACCCGATTGCGGAAGCGGTCATAAACATGGTCATCTTTGCTGCTGACCAGATCCGCTTCCTTCAGCTCCTCCTCCGTGTAGCCCTTCTTTTTCAGGGCATTGGTCAGGGCCTGCCATGAGTCCGGGGCATAGCCGATGCCGAAGCGGGTCACGGTGGCCCGGCTCAGGCCACGCTTATTCAGGTATTCCAGCCCCTGCGCCCCCTGTGGGGTGAAAAGCTGCTGATGGAAGAACCGTGCGGCCTCCTTGCAGGCGGCCCAGAGACGCTCCTGCTGGCGGTAGCGGGACTGATACTGCTCGTCCTCCGGCACCTCCATCCCCACCCGGGCAGCCAGGGCCCGGACGGCATCGGGGTAGCTCAGTCCCTCGATCTCCATTTCGAAGTTGATCACGCCGCCGCCCTTGTGGCAGCCGAAGCAGTAATAGATGCCCTTGTCCGGCGCAACGGAGAAGGACGGTGTCTTTTCGCCGTGGAAGGGGCACAGGCCAAACAGATTGGCACCGCTGCGGCGCAGATTGACATGCTGCCCCACCACATCCTCAATGGGATTTCTAGCAATCAGTTCATCGATAAATACCGGGGAAAACGCCATGCGCCGCCCTCCTTTCCACACTTTCTGTCACCCACGGATATGCCAGCCCATGGGAATAAACAGCTCGGTAAATTTGTCTACGGCATAATTGTCCGTCATGCCGGCAATATAGTCGCACACGATCCGCTCCAGCCCGTCAAAGCTCATCTGCGGCTGGAAATCCTCCGGCAGAGCCTCGGGATGGTCATAATAGTATTCAAACAGGCGCTTGAGCATGTCCTTGGCTTTTGTCTCCTCGCCTTTGGCCACGGGATTGCGGTAGACACGCTCGAACATGAAGCTGCGAAGCTGCCGCAGGGCCTGATCCATCTGAGGAGAAAGAAGGATCTTCCCCTCCTCCCGGGAGGTCTCGATCAAATCGCAGACAAAGGAATTGATCCGCTGGGAATGGGTGCTGCCCAAAATTGCGGACAGTTCCCGGGGAATATCGTCGTTACTGAGGATCCCGGCCCGGATGGCATCATCGATATCATGGTTGACATAGGCGATCTGATCGGAGCGGCGGACGATCTGCCCCTCCAGTGTCTCCGGGACGCAGGGCCCCGTGTGGCCGACGATGCCCATGCGTACCTCGTAGGTCAAATTCAGGCCACGGCCGTCGTTTTCCAGCTGATCGACTACCCGCAGGCTCTGTTCATTGTGGCGAAAGCCGCCGCTGACCAGCTGATCCAGCGCCGCCTCGCCGGCATGGCCGAAGGGGGTGTGGCCCAGATCGTGGCCCATGGCGATGGCCTCGGCCAGATCCTCGTTCAGCCCCAGCGCCCGGGTCATGGTGCGGGCAATGCGGGTGACCTCCAGCGTGTGGGTCAGCCGGGTGCGGTAATGGTCTCCCTCCGGCTGGAGGAATACCTGTGTCTTATGCATCAGGCGGCGAAATGCCTTGCAGTGGACGATTTTGTCGGTATCGCGCTGGTAGCAGGTGCGAACATCCTGCTCCCGCTCACGCTCGCCCAGCGGGCGACCCCGGGTCTCATCGGAAAAAGCCGCCAGCGGATGCAGATTTCGATGCTCCCGACGCTCCAGTTCTTCACGCACTGTCATGTTGACCCCTCCTGTGTGACCGGGAAGGCCCGGTATTCACTGCCCGTCTGCAGGCATTCGATGCAGGCGGCGGACATTTCTGTCAGTCTCTCCGTAAAGGGCCGGGTCTGTGCCTCGGGCAGCAGCAGCTCCAGCTCCACTTCCGCCCCGAAGGACGCGTCCCGGATAACTCCGCCAAAGGCGGCCACTTCCAGCCGAACCCGCTCATAATAGCTGTAGGGGCAGGGCACATACAGCACCGACCATACCCGTTTCATGGATTTTCCCGCCGCGTCCACGGCGATTTTCGCCCCTTTGGTATAGGCCCGTACCAATCCCCCCGCGCCCAGCAGAATGCCGCCGAAATAGCGGGTGACCACGCAGACCACGTTGAAAAGCTCTTCCCGCTGTAGCACCTGCAGCATAGGCATTCCCGCCGTGCCGCCGGGCTCCCCGTCGTCGGAAAAGCGCACCGCGCCATCGCGGATGATGTAGGCCCAGCAGTTGTGGGTGGCATCGTAGTGTTGGCGCTTCATGTCCCGGATCTTTTCCAGCGCCTCTTCCTCCGTCTCCACCGGCCAGATGCGGCCGATGAAATGGGATTTTTTCTCATAGAACGCATCCTCACCGAACCGGGTCGGCACCAGATACTCTTCCAAGGGCTACAGCTCCTTCGTCACGCAGGCGCGCAGCCTGCCGTAAAGTATATCATCCACCACTGCATCCACCACGATTCCCCCGCCGGTATACTCCACCGACAGCACCTGCGCGCTGCTGTGCAGGGTATCGACCATGCTGCCCATGGAATAAGGCAGGGTGAAAACGGCATGGTGCCGGGACGCGCCCATTGCCCGCTCGATGGCATCAAGCAGCTGCGCGGAACCGGTGCCCAGCCGGGCCGACAGGGCCACCACATCCTGCCCCGTGGGGATATCCTCCGGCAGCACCAGATCGGCCTTGTTATAGCAGCGCAGCACCGGGGTGCCGGGCTTGGCCAGCCGGTCGATCAAACTCTCCACCACCCGGATGTGGGCTTCCCGCTCCGGGTCTGCCGCATCGATCACATGCAGCAGAAGATCCGCATATTCCAGCTCCTCCAGCGTGGCACGGAAGGCATCCACCAGATGGTGGGGAAGCTTGGCGATAAAGCCCACCGTATCAGACAAAATCACACTCAGCTGATCCGATACCCGCAGGGTGCGGGAGGTGGTATCAAGTGTATCAAAGAGGCGGTTGTTGGCGGGGATCCCTGCATCCGTCAGCAAATTCAGCAGGGTGGATTTGCCGGCGTTGGTGTAGCCCACCAGCGCCACCACCGGCACGGAGTTCTTGATTCGCCGCTCCCGCTGGACGGCACGAACCTGCCGCACCTGCTCCAGCTCCCGCTCCAGACGGGTGATGCGCTCACGGATATGGCGGCGGTCGCTTTCCAGCTTCGTCTCGCCAGGGCCACGGGTGCCGATGCCGCCGCCCTGCCGGGACAGGCTCTTGCCCATACCGGACAGCCGGGGCAGCAGGTACCGGTACTGGGCCAGCTCCACCTGCAATCGGCCCTCTTTCGTCTTCGCGCGCTGGGCAAAAATATCCAGAATGAGGGCACTGCGGTCGAGCACCGGCAGGCCGATAATCTCCTCCAGCGCCCGGATGTTGCCCGGGGACAGCTCATTGTCGAAGACCACCATGGTCGCCTCGGTGGCCTCGGCCAGCATACGAACCTCCTGCGCCTTGCCTTCTCCGATGAAGCTGTGGGAGTCAGGGGTGTGGCGGTTTTGCAGCATTTTGGCGATGCAAAAGCCGCCTGCCGTTTCCAGCAGCGCCTCCAGCTCCTGCAGCGACTGCTCCGTAGCCGTCTGCGCCGGGGAGAAACAGTCTGCATTGAGCCCAACGAGTATGGCGCGCTCGCGCCGGTTCTCCTGCGTGATCTCTTCCATGGTTCCCTCCTGTTACATTCACATGTCATTATAGCACAGAGCGGGCCAACTGTGCAACATTTTCCCGCAAAAAGGCAAAAAAAGTTCGTACCGCGAAATGCAGTACGAACTTTCCGTCTTACTTCAGGCCAAAACGCTTGTTGAAGCGATCGACACGTCCACCGGTGTCAACCAGCTTCTGCTTGCCGGTATAGAAAGGGT
>CAZMBL010000080.1:0-8120 GCA_964564605.1 uncultured Oscillospiraceae bacterium | reverse complement strand
AAGACCTGTCCAGACTGGGGCGGCATCGGGTGCAGACTGCCTTATTTATCGACTACCTGCGCCAATGCAGTGTGGCTGTGGTTTCTGTCACCGAGGGGCTGAACACCATGGATGATGGAGATGATCTGATCATCGGCGTTCGGCAACTGATGAACGATTACTATGCCAAGGACATCGGCAATAAGATCCGCCACGGTTATCGGGAGAAGCAAAAAGAAGGGCTAGTTGTAAAACCGCCCTTCGGCTACTGGAAAGACCGCAATACCGGCTGTATCCGGCTTCATCCGGATGCGGCGGTGACGGTGGAGATGATCTACACACTATACTGCGAGGGGCTGGGACAAAAGGAGATCACACGCCGCCTCAACGCCATGGAGCGGAAAACGCCCAAACAGATCAACGATGAACGGTGTGGCAAGGCAAAGGGGGAAATATACCGCTGGACATATCAAAGCGTGAAAAACATACTGGTAGAAGAAAGCTACACCGGTCTGCTGGTAAATCATCGGACGGAAACCCATGAGAGAATGGTCACCCCGGTGCCGGAGGACGAACAGTATCGCCACGAGAACTTCTACCCGGTGATCATCGATCGTGAAGAATGGGAGCGAGTACAGAAAATGCTGAAAGCCAACGCCAAGCCCTACTACGGAAACACCGCATTCCACCGCTACGCCGGGCTGCTCACCTGTGGTGACTGTGGCAGTACCTTCGTGCCAAGAATTCGGTGCTGGAATGGCAACCGCCGAGTGGAATATCTCTGCAAAAGCTATATGCACCATGGCAAGGAATTCTGCCCCTCCCATCGAATCCGAGAATCGGAACTGGATGCCAAAGTGCGGCAGTACACCGAAGAACTGCGAAGTCAATGGATGGCAGAACAGTCAGATCTGCGGCGACTTCACCGTCTTTGGGAAATGAAACGCCCGGCGATCAATGCCCATATCGCTGAGTTGTATGATGAAATCCAGCAGCTGGAGCAAGAAATTGATGATCTCCTGCTGGAAAAGATCCAAATCGGTAGCTAAATTTCCATTTGCAATCAACGAGAAAAGAACAGCAAAATGGCAGACGCAAATCTTACAGCCGATGTCACCCTTTCGAGGTGTGAAGGATTGTTAAAACCAGAAAAATATTCGGAAAAGTAAAAGAAATTACGGCAATCTGCGAAAATAGATTGCCGTAAAATTTGGTGCGGATAACAGGACTCGAACCTGCACGGTCTCCCAATAGGGCCTAAACCTATCGCGTATACCAGTTTCGCCATATCCGCTTATTTAATTTTGTGCGAGTGACGGAATGGAAAACCTTCACTGAGGTGACAGCACCTAAATCATACGTGTCTGCCAATTCCACCACGCCCGCATATTTACTTTTCCCTCTGATTTTTACACGGAGAGGAATCCGAGGTGGAGCATTTCGCTTAACCCACATTTACAAAAACAGGAATGTCCTGTTTTTTATCACTTTTCAAACTTCATCGGATCGAATTCAAATTCGTCCAGCTCGCCGCAATAGCCACATACACCCATCCTGGGAGAATTTACCACAGGGAGCAGCGTATCTTCCCCATGCTCATGCTCCTGAGCGCACGCCTCGCAGAAGAAGGGATTCTTATTTTCCCATGTGCATTCTACGCAGATGTAGTCTGCATTCTTTCCGCATCCACGGCAGACAAAATGATATGCTTCGTTGCGACCCAACAGGCGAACTGCCGTTCTTTGCTTGGGGCGCTTTCCATGGCCGATTATCGTGATTTTCAGCTGCGTCGTATCACCAAAATCGTAGTCATACAGAAACGAAAATCCCACAGGATAATTGGCAAGTTTCTGACCCATGCCGATCTCGCCGTAGTGCGGTTCATAAAACGCACTCATATGACCGCAACATTCCAGCCAGATTTTTCGCAGGAAAGCATCCAGTGTCCTTAGCGTCGAGGTGACCGCAATGTCCAGATACAGCCAGTACATCTTGGAATCGGTATCTTCTATTTTTAGAACGATACAATCCTGACCGTCACCATCATAGGGATGCGCTGTGAGGGCATGCTTTTTGAATGCGCTCTTGCCGATCAGACGACTGCACAGATAACAATTGCCTTTGGAAGCTATTTGAGCCATCTTTCTCTCTCCTTATTTCTGAGCAAAAAGCCTTCCCTGAGGTGACATCACCTAAATCCACCGAGTCTACCAATTCCACCACGCTCGCGCGTATGGACTTCCGAAAATTTACGGCAACTATTTCTTTTTCCTTGGAGTGGGAAGTTCCTTATACATTTCTTCAAACAGGTTTGCCAAAAACGCTCTGTCGTCCACATTTTCAACCAGCAGCATTTCTTTGGCTCCTTCATATGGGAGTTCGTGAGAGGCATCCGGCATGAGGGAATTCGCAGCTTTGACGGGCTTTACCAGCAGTCTGTCATCGTAAAGGCCGCCGACGATTTTGCCTCTGTAGTAGAGGATGTACTCCCCCATCATCGCCCGGCAGGTGACTCCATCCAAACCGGACAGCTGCTCCAATATAAAATTCAAGTATCCTTTACTGGAAGCCATAAGCAAAAACCTCACTGTGGTGACAGCACTAAAATCCGTTGAGTCTGCTAATCCCACCACACCCGCAGATGTTCAGTTGAAAGTGCAAAGCAGACAACCGTCCTTTCTCTGCTGCTTTCTGCTTTCATCTTCCAATCCCGGCACCGCCGGGGCAATTGGCTTTTCTGTATTGTAGCATTTTCCTGCTGGCTTGTCAATCCAAAACGGGAGAGACCGTGATTTTCCGGTCTCTCCCGCTGTTTGCGCCGACGGGACAGATCATCCCGCCGCTATTCTCACACGCTTGCCGTCCGGCGGGATTGAAACAGCCGATTTTCCGCGCGTCTACCGGTTTCGGTTGGCGATTTCGTGGCAGAGGGCGCGGTAGATGGCGTCTGCGATCTGTTTGTAGCCTGCGGTGGTGGGGTGGATGCCGTCGGTTCCCACGATTTCCGTGGTATCATTGCGGTCGTTGACCGGCTTTTTCTTACTGGGCATGTTGTTATCCGTGTCAAACTGGCCGGCAATGTCCACATATTCCACAAAATCCGCGTACGGCTCCAGCGCGCACAGCCGCTCCAGGCCGGCATTGTAGTGCATGGCAGAGATCAGCATGCCGTAGCTGTCGCTCATGCCGCCGTCCGCGCCATATCCCGCCGCCAGACCGCCCCGCTGGCAGGGGATCTGCAGTCCCATCACCCGCACGGTAGCGTTGGGATACTCGCTGTGCAGCACATCCAGCATCTTTCTGGCGTTGGCAAAATGTCCGCCCTCCAAATTGACATAGGTATTGGAGGGTGTACTCTGGTAATTCCACGTCAGCATGACGCACAGCACATCAATGCCATCGATGCCGTTTTTCCGGCAATAGGTTTTGAAGCTGATGGTGCCGGTCTGCTCGTCATAGAAGGGGCTGTTTTTCCCCAGATAGCTGGCCCACGTCCAGCCGCCGGTGCCCTCATAGCCGATGGTGGTGCTGCCGACCATCGCAGTCTTTGTACCCACAAAATGGATGTTCTTCAGGCCGCTGCCGGCAGGGCTGCCATCGGTCGCCGTCAGGCGGCGGTACGCCTCGGCGGGCCAAATGCCATTGGCCGTCAGGCTGTCTCCGATGCAAAGGACATTGACATCCTGTTTCGGGGAAACCGCCTGCTTGACGATCAGGGTGGTGGTATCCTCCCCCAGCAGATTGCCGTTGTTGTCCAGCACCTGCAACTGAAGTTCATAGCTTCCCACATCGCCGGTGCCGGGCTTCCACTCGAAATAGCGGGGGTAGGCCTTCCCCTTGGGGCACACCACCCGGATGTGATAGCCGTAGGGATCCACGGCCTGCACCACGCCCCGGTAAAACAGCTGGAAATTGTCTCCGGCCACCAGCTCATACCGCTCCGGCAGGAAGACGTTGACCTTCGCCTGCGAAGCCGTCACCGCCGGATCCCGGTACACATACACATCCCGCACCCGGCCCAGCTCCACATACAGATACCATGTGGGCTTTCCGTTGACATTGTTCATTTTCGACGGGGCGCTGAGCTGGCGGCCGTTGGTGGTGTAGGTGGCGGAAGCCTGATACTGCCCGGCTGCGATCACATTATCGCTGCCGCAGTTTGACCACAGGTCGCAGCTCTGATCGCAGTTGAAGGTAAAATACAGGGATTTTCCCCCATCATTGCGGTATATTTCCGGCAAAGTCCAGACCACATAGCTGTCCTGCTCCGCGGCGATGCTGACATCCAGCGTCTGCCGATAGAGAACCGTACCGTTTTTGTCATTTTCCGACAGGAAAACCTGAATTTTCGTGATGGCCTGTTCGTTGGCACGGACACGGAAGCGGATGGACTCCACCGTGGCCGGTGCGCCGATACTGCCGCCCCAGCCGCTGAAAACATCGTCCGTATAGCACCAGCCGGGATTGCCGCAGGTCTCGCTGTCCCGGATGAAATAGTCCTTATGCAGCTTGAACAGGTATTCCAGTGCCGCAGAGCTTCCGCCGGAGGCCGTGGCGGAAACGTCCGTCTTCACGCCGTCCAGAATCCAGCAGCCATCGGCACCGATTTCCAACCGGGTGCCCCGGATGGAGGCCAGCCACTGCTCCTCAGTGCCAACATAGCCGTGATCCACCGCCACTTCATAAGCCGATTTGCCGGGCACCGGGATGTAGACACTGTCCGTTCCGGCCGTGGTGGCCGTCAGCAGCAGTGCCACGAAATCCGACTCCGTACCCGCATAGCCCATGGCAACGGCATCCCGGTAGGCGCTACTGCTCCCCGCCGTGGCGCTGACACCCATGGAGCACCAGCTTTCTCCGTTGTCATAGGACACTTCCCACATCAGCGTCTGTGAATTGATGCGCAGCCGGGGCGTGATGCCGTCCACACCGTCCGATGCGCAGCCCGCCAGCAGCAGTACCAGTGCCAGCAGCAGGGCAATCAGGATCCTTCTGTTTTTCATATGGGCCTCCGCGTCAATCAAGTTTCTGTACCTTCATTATACCCTGCCGGAGCGGTTCCGTCAATTGCAATTATTCCGCGCCGCAGGCTGGACAAGCGGCACAAATTGCGCTAGAATAAAAGCAGGAAGGAGGCGATCCCATGAAACCGCGCCGGATTTTGTCTGCCGCCATACTGCTGGCAATTCTTGCCGCCCTTTGCCTGCCCATTCGGGCGGAAAATTCCATTTCCTGGAGCCTGACCGGAGGCACTCTGACCATCACCGGCTCCGGGCCCATGCCGGACTACGAAAGCGGCGAGGCCCCATGGTACAACCGCCGCGGCGAGATTACCGCCATCGTCCTTGCCTCCGGACTCACCACCGTGGGCAGCAACAGCTTTGTCCACTGCGATGCCGCCGCATCCCTTTCCCTGCCGGAGGGGCTGACACGCATCGGCCGCAACGCCTTCTGGGGCTGCGCCGCACTGACCCGACTATCCCTGCCGGAGAGTCTGGAATGCATGGAAAGCTGCGCCTTTTTCGGCTGCAACCTGACGGAAATTGCCATCGGTGCCGGTGTCACTGCGCTGGAGGAGGGTGTATTTGCCCAATGCGCCCGGCTGCGCCGTGTCATCCTGCCGGAGGGGCTCGTCTCCATCGGCAAGGATGCCTTTTCCCGGTGCTATTCGCTGGCGGAGCTGACCATCCCGGCCGGTGTACAGCGGATTGGGCAGCATGCCTTTTTCGCCTGTGCTGCTCTGTCGGAGCTGTCTCTCCCGGCGAATCTGGAAGCGCTTGGCTCCGCCGCCTTCTACGGAAGCGGTCTTGGGCAGCTGAATTTTGCCGGAAGTGCCCCTGATTTTGCCGCCGATGCCCTGCTGGGGCTGACGGCTGTGGCCCGCTATCCCGAAAATCTGGCGGGATGGGCGGAGGCCGTGACCAAAAGCTACGGCGGTAGCATCACATGGAGTTCCTGCTCCCACCGCTACGACAGTGTTTTTGTGCAACCGACCTGCACCCAAATGGGCGGATTTCTCTACCGCTGCGAGCTGTGCGGCTTCAGCTATCTGGACGGAAGCGTGGCCGCACTGGGGCACAGCTTCACAAAATATGTCAGCGATGGCAACGCCACCGCAACGCAGGACGGCACCCAGACCGCTCAATGCGACCGGGGCTGCGGCGCAACGGACACCATCGTGGAGGAGGGCTCCCGGCTGCCGGGTCTGCTAAGCTCCGACCGGTATGTGATCGACATTGATACCATCCACGCTATCCCCACAGGCACCACGGCCGCGGAATTTCTCTCCCACCTGACCGCCGGCGGGATATTGGAACTGCAAAAGGACGGCCAGACCGTCCCGGCGGAGGCAGCGGTATGCACCGGCATGACCCTGCTGCTGGGCTCCGGTGTCGGGAGCGGCAGCAGCTGGACACTGATCGTGGCCGGAGATCTCAACGGCGACGGTGCCATATCCGTCACCGATCTTGTGGCCTTGAAGGCGCACCTGCTGAACAAGACCCTTCTGACCGGCCCTGCCGCCCAGGCCGCCGACACAAACGGCGACGGCCACATTTCCGTCACGGATTTTGTCCAGCTCAAAGCCCACATTCTCGGAAAATCCCCCATCACCCCCCGGTGATGGAAAGTCCAGCATTCATCCCATTACAAAGGCAAATCCCCGTTTTTTTCCGAGTTGTGTGTCGGAAAACGGGGATTTATTTCTATCCGGAGCATTGCCACGTCGGCCTGCGGCCTCCTCGCAAGGACAGCGGGGCGTGGTGCGTTAAAAAGAACTGTCATTGCGAACCAGTCCGCGCCACTGTTGTGGCAATCCCCCGGTTCTTCCACCCGCTCCGTTGTCACCTTCGGTGACGCTTCCCAGCGGGGAAGGCAAGCGGGCCGATGTTCCCATCGGCCCGCTGTGTCTGGTCTACCCTTGCAATATGGAGGGATTATGTTGTGTAATACTGGGCCTGGGCGGTCCAGAGGGCGTAGTATTTGCCGGCTGTGTCGGCCACGAGGGCTTCGTGGGTGCCCTGCTGGATGACGGCACCTTCGTGGAAGACGGCAATTTTATCGCAGAACTTACAAGAGGACAGACGGTGGGAGATATAGATTGCGGTTTTGTCGCCTGCGATCTCGTCAAACTTTCCGTAGATCTCCGCTTCTGCAATCGGATCGAGAGCTGCCGTAGGCTCGTCGAGGATAATGAACGGAGCATCCTTGTAGAGCGCACGGGCAATAGCGATTTTCTGTGCTTCACCACCGGAAACGTCAACACCGTTTTTGCTATCGAAGTCCTTATAGAGATACGTTTCCGTGCCGTCTTTCATTTTGATGAATCTGTCGGAGAAGCCCGCCTTTTCAAGACAGTCAACGACCAGTCCCTTATCGTAATCAATCTTACCTGCTACATTCTCACCGAGCTTCAGACTGAGCAGCTTGAAGTCCTGGAACACAACGGAGAAAATGTCCATGTATTCACGATAATTGTACTTGCGAATATCAATGCCGTTAAGCAGAATTTCTCCCTCGGTGGGGTCATACAGACGGCACAGCAATTTGATAAACGTGGTTTTACCGCTTCCGTTCATACCGACAACGGCAAGACGCTTACCGATCTCAAATTTCATATTGACGTTGCGAAGCGCATAGTTGTCGCTGCCCGGATATTTGAACGATACATTGCGGAACTCAACTTGATATTTTCTGTCACGGCGTTTTTCAACAGTAAGGCTTCCTTGGTACATATTGTTGGGAATATCAAGGAAGTCAAAGGTCAGTTCAAGAAAAGGCGTGTTGTTGCACATATCACCAACATTGGAAACAAGGCTTGACATACCGCCGGAGACCTTTGCAAAAGATGCTGCATACTGTGTAACAGAACCAAGACCAAATGCACCCGCCATCGCTTTAAGGCAAACAAAGGCATAAACGATTCCCGTAAAGATGACCGATACAGCTGCACCTGCCGCACTATACAAACCCATCGGTCCTCGTGCGAAATGTGCGAACAAGCCGTTTGAACCGAAAGTACCTTCTTTGTTGCGATTGTATCTTTCGCAGATTTTATCCTGGCGATATATTCTAACGTCGGTTGCGGGAGCAGCGTAGTAACCAAGGTAGCCGAAAAAGCCAAACAAACGATTTCCGAGATT